>CAZABE010000001.1:0-1846 GCA_964483425.1 uncultured Isosphaeraceae bacterium
CACATAACTCGTAAGTTGTGCTGTTAAACCATATATAAAGTTACCCGGAAGACCCAAAAACACGTTCATCAAGATGGCGTCAATACGAATGTGCATTCCAAGTGAAGTGACCGCAACTGCGTTCCACCCGCCGACATGAAGTAGTTCTCGAATAGTTGATTTAGTAGAATATTTCAGACGAGGGACAACTCTCGAATCAATACAACTTATAGTTGTGACAGCCACAAGTTGAACAATGATAAAGAGAGACGCAGAGATAACTGCGTACATTTTCAATCCTTGCACTGGATCGTCAAGACCTACAAAGAATATTAACCATGATGCTGCAACTATTGGACAAAGACGTTGGCACACAATCCACATGTTTGAAAGTGCTATTCGCTCTGTCGCAATATACATATTCATTGGCGCGCCAAAAATAATTGCAAATACTGTTTCAATCCCTTTGGCAATTACAAGCCACCGAGCTGCGACTAGTAAATCTTTAGGGATATCAAAAATCGGTAAAATTATTGCTAATACGACTACAACAATAAAAGTTATCAATGCAACAGCTGCAGTAACAATAAGTGCCGAATTGTACATTGCCAAAAAACGTTTAGTATTACCGCTGTGTAAAGCGGATGCCAGTTCACGAATCATGCTTTGGCGAACAATGTCTTGGAGCATTGCTGCAATCCCAAGTGTGCCCCCAAGAAAAGCGATTAGCGCCCAAGCATCATCCCCCCAATTCGCAACAATTAACCTAACAAGCATTAGCCCAATTGCTACAGAAGTAAACAACCGAAGGTAGTTCGACCCCATCCTCAAAATAGCCCTACGAACTTCTGACTTATTATTCTTTGAGTTCTGATCTTGAATTTGTGTTTTATCTCCGATCATTGGTATCGTAACTCTTTCATTCGGCAAAGTTGATGAAGCATGTCTAGCCCAAAAGAAGGATAGGATGTAGAATTAGCACGAATGGACTCACCACCCACAGCAGAGACAATTACATTCTTCATGGTTGGCTGCCAACGCTGCGGTAGCACTTGGGTGGACGCCGCCCTTAGAGAACACCCCGAAATATATCTTCCAACTCAAAAGCAGACATATTTTTTCGATGCACACTATGACAAAGGTATCGATTGGTACTTGAAGCATTTTGAGGACATTTCTCCAACAAAAACAGCTATTGGGGAAATAGCAACTGGATATTGCCTCAAAAGAGCAGTCCCCTTGATGGCAAAACACTTTCCTCATGTAAAAATAATTATGGCGATGCGTCACCCTGTTGAAAGGGCATACAGCAACTTTCAGGTTCGAAAGGCCGTAAATAATTGGGCAAGTTTTGAATCCGCACTCGAGGAGGACTCCGATTTTTACGAACGTGGTCTCTATATCGAACAAATAGAAGAACTTCTCAAGTATTACCCTCGTAACCAACTCCATCTGACCTTGTACGATGATTTAAGAGAGAATGATCGTGAATACCTTAAAAATATCCTTGCCTTCCTTGAAATAGATGAGACATTTGAAAGTTCACAAATTGGTCAACAACGAAATGCTTCGATGTTTCCTCGGCTTCGCAAGATACTACATCGGATTGGGTTAAAACCTATGGTTACTGCCCTAAGCAAAAGTGAGGTTGGGAACATAGTTAGGCGAAGAAACAAAAAGAAACGAAAACCAAGTTCTTCTACACTCAACCCTGATACAAGAGCAAAACTAGTGGAATATTTCAGACCTTACAACAATCGACTTTCTGAACTTCTCGGTCGCAACTTAGACCACTGGAATCGTTGACCAATAATGAGAACTGGACACTTTGTACCACTGGTTGCTTGTAAAAAAGGGTTTTCGAAAA
>CAZABE010000002.1:0-8322 GCA_964483425.1 uncultured Isosphaeraceae bacterium
AATAATTGAGAGTTTGGAAATTGCTTTTAGTCCTACTCCACTAAAGGTCTCAGTTACCCAACCAATTCCACCCGCTGGTATGTGAATAAATACTTTACGTCCCATCCAGAAAGCAAGGGTAGCGATTGCCATCAAAACCCCCGGCACGCCAAATGCCCAGTGTGGACCGTACCATTCAAGAAGCCAAGGCGTTAACATTGTTGACAAAAACGCCCCAGTATTTATCGAGAAGTAAAACCAACCAAACACTTTCTCAAGTAGATGTGAATTCTTATTACCGAATTGATCGCCAACATGTGCTGACACGCACGGTTTAATCCCACCTGAGCCCACCGAAATAAGTATCAAGCCGATTGCTAGAACAATCCCTGGAGACAAATCAATCCATGCAGTAGACCCCAATAGTGCAAGCACACCGTGACCTAAACAGTACACAAAACTCAGTAGCATAATCGTTAAATATTTTCCAAGAACAATATCTGCAAGAAGTGCTCCCATAATTGGGAAGAAGTAAACAGCAGTAGTAAACAAATGGTAATTAGCCATTGCCTCTGGTTTAGGCATTGATTCCGTGCCAGTTCCAGGCAACATGAACAAATACTGCGTCATAAAAATGACGAGAATCCCCTTCATGCCATAAAAACTAAAGCGTTCTGCCGCTTCATTACCAATAATATAAGGAATACCTTTTGGCATATTCTTTGAGGAAACTGGAGCGGTTAAGTACTTGTTTGACATTTGGAATAACTTTCTATTTGTACAAAACGTAACTGTTCTGTGTCTTTAACTATTCCCGGAAATTGCAATACACGATTATGCATCGCAACGTAGACACCTGATTTGAGTAATTTAACAACGGCGAAAGATTCTACTAGATTCTGTAGTGCATCTGTGTTTCGCATTATCCAAGGACGCATAGCACCAGTAATCACACAGGGAACAGAAATATTTGGGAACATTTCTACAATACAATCCCCAGTCACAGAAAGTGTATCTGTTCCATGGATAACAACAACACCATCGTGAGTCTTAGCAAATTTCCCAACTTCTTTTGCTATTATCTTGTGGTCTTCGTCCGACATGTCTCTGCTATCTTTATCCATCAACGGAATATGAGTAATTTCTATTCCGTCAAGTTGAAGAGAGCCCAGCATCATTTGAAGAACTGACGTGCCATTTGCAAGGACACCTTCATATTCATCGTACGTTTTTTCTATCGTGCCGCCAGTTGAGATGAGAGCGACTGTAAATTTATGATTCAGACCCATTATTCCACAACCACCCTACAAGGAACCATCTTCTCTTCAGGAGCTAGGCATGCCTTCTCATTGCAAGATTGCCATCTTGCCATAATTGACATATTGCCTTTCGATTGTTGCTTCAAATTGAGTGTAATTGGAATCGTTACCGTTGATCCAAAGACATAAACTTTTTCACCACCAGAAATCATCTGTTCACTCTTTGGCCAATCAATCTCCAATACTAAATTATCATCGATTGATGTGAACGATAGTGGGATGGTGTATTCATTTCCAGTCACATTAGCATTCACGTGCCAACCACGTTCCATTTCTAAAGTCACAATTATTGTTGCACTTTCCCCAGCCGAAAGTTCCAGTGTCTTTGGTTCACAACTCATGTTTACAGTCGAATCCTTCTCCACAAAAGAATTTGGCTCTGAGCCGAATTTGTCGGGGTGTGATTTCATCAACCTGTCTACGTGTTTTGCAGCAACTAGAACTGCGAGAGGTTGGGCATTTAGCCACTGACTTTCTGAATTAATAGTCTCAAGAGCATCTTCAAGATATGTATTGTCCCCTGTGAATTCCAGAAGATTCACTTGGTCACCAAGAATAAACGAGGTTGCTGCTGGAATTGCACCATCAGAAAGCGCACGAGTGCGCACAAATAAATCCGATTTCCCCTTTTCAGTATCGTACCAACCCTCGCCAGAAACATAAAAAAGTTCACGAGCCTTTTCATATAGTACGATTGCATCCTCAAGCATCTTCTTATTTTCGTTTGCTCTATAAATCGCAAGTAAACCATGAATCAATGAAGCATAGTCAATCAAAAAAGCTTCCGCACCGCCCTTTCCTTCTCGCCATGTTCGTAAAAGTTTTCCATTTTCTAATTTCATATCAGATAGAATAAAATTCGCAGCTTCCATTGCTCTTTCAACCCAAGAATTGTTTTGCATAATCCTTCCTGCGTCTGCGTAACCAGCAATCATCATACCGTTCCACGCAGTAATTATTTTGTCGTCCGTTGTTGGCTGGTCACGTGTATCTCTAACTGTAAGTAGCGCTTTATCAACCGCATCAACTTTTGCTTGGAATTCAGGATAAGACAACTTATATTTAGAGGCAAGGACATTAGGATGATTGGTTAAGAAAAGCACATTCGTCGGTGCTTCTTCTTTGTGGTGCGGATCTTGAAAGTTTGTTCCTCCATCAACACCATATAAAGATAATGTAAACGAAACTTCATTCCCCATATCTGCTTCTTCTAATGCCTCTCTGATTTGCAATTCGCGCCAAAGATACGTTTCACCCTCAAGGTGATTTGTCTCTGCATCTTGCGCTGAATAGAATCCTCCTTCGCTCGCGCTGAGTTCACGATTCACGTACTCCAATGTCTCTTCAACAACAGTAGCATAGGTTGGTTCACCTGTTAATTCGTATGCTCTTGCATAAGTTGATACAAGTTGACCATTGTCATATAACATCTTTTCAAAATGTGGAACTAGCCACTTTGCATCTGTTGAATAGCGATGGAAACCGCCACCAACTTGATCATACATTCCTCCCATGAACATACTGTCAAGTGTCTTTTTCACTGCCTTCTGAACTTGGAGATTATCCCAACTCGTTTCCATTAAGAAATCGTTGTACATTGGCATAGGAAACTTTGGAGACCCAGAGAATCCACCTAAGTTATCATCAAATCTTGACAATAATGATGAAGTCCCTTTCTCAATAATTTCTGGTGAAATTGGGATTGTTTCTTGAATTAAACTTAACCGACCTACTATTGCATCCGCAATTTGGTTTGCTTGTGTAAGTATTGCTTTTACATCAGAAACCCATTTATCTTGAATTTGTTTCATTAGGGAAATGAATCGTCCTTTAGGAAAATAGGTTCCCCCCCAAATAGGTTTCAAGGTCTCTGGTTCAAGAAATAGAGAAATTGGCCAACCACCTCTACCCCTAGTTATTAATTGGACGGCTGTCATATAAATTTCATCGATATCGGGTCTTTCTTCTCTATCTACCTTTACAGAGATAAAGAACTTATTCATCCAATCAGCAACTTCTTGATCCTCAAAACACTCCCGTTCCATGACATGGCACCAGTAGCATGTCGAATAACCAATGCTAAGAAATATTGGTTTATTTTGCTCTCTAGCAGCTTCAAAAGCTTCTTCTCCCCAAGGATACCAATGCACAGGATTGTGTTGGTGTTGAAGGAGGTACGGACTAGTCGTTTCACTAAGTCGGTTACGAGGTGAATCTGGGTCTTCGGTAGGTTGATCTGAACTAATGGAATCTTGCTCCCCTGCGAATGAAAACATGGAAAAGGTAGTAAAAAACGTTGTTATCAGAAGGATCACAAACAAATAATGTTCTCTCATCTACGTATGCTAGCACAGGTAATCAAACTAAGATTAATTACAAAATAACCAATCTTCAACTCTGAACGAACTTTTTTGATTTCAATTAACTCAAATATTTGACCTGTAAAGAATTAATTATGAAATAGGCATGGTTCGTTCTCCCAATGACGATAATAGGAAAACAATGGAACAAATCGCCATGTACATCGTCCCTGCCATCACCCTGATTACAGCAATTATTCTCATTGTTGCTGGAGGCAAACTGCTAAAACCTGCAATTGGATTAAGTGGTGGTCTTCTTGGTGCTGGGGCTGGCTTGATGGTTGCTCCCTCTCTTTCAATCGGAGTTCCACCAGAGTACGTCCATACTGACCCTGACTCTTGGATGGTTGCTCCCTCTCTTTCAATCGGAGTTCCACCTCTTATTATTGCCTTAGTATTTGGAATCATCGCAGCAATCATTTCAATCTTCATCGCAAAATTCGCAATTCTTTTTTTACTAAGTGTCACTTGCGCTTGCGCTCTTCCAGTTGCAACATGGCATCTTGCTGGTTTGGGTGATGGATCAAAGGTAATTGAAAAGGTAGTCGATGTAGCGACTGACCCAGAAACAAGTCCTAGCAACGCTTCATTTTCCAATTCAAACGCTGCTGCTGTAACTCAAGATGCTATGACCAATGCTTTTGCTATCTTTGCTGAAGATGCTGCAAAAGCACTACGAAGTGGATATCGTCGATCAATAGCTGCTTGGAACGCAATACCAACAGGACCAAGATTCATGCTAGTTGGAGCATCGGTTGCTGGGCTCCTCTTAGGTCTACTAATAGCAACTTTCATGCCTTTTCTAGCTGCTGCGATTGTCACTTCGGTTGGAGGAAGCATTTTAATTGTAGAAGCAATTAGAAATTTCATAACGTTGCTTTGGTCACAACAGTCGATGGCTTCAATTTCTCCCAATGTTCTTCTTCTCTCTTTTGTCTGCATTTCGATTGCTGGAATTGGACTTCAACTCACACTTGCAAAACGAACTGTGAAAGTGACTAAGAAAACAGACGATTAATTATTCTTGTTCTACTACCGCTTGCCTCGCACTGGTATCTAGTGAAGATAATAGAATCGGACCTGCAATTGCAACAATTGCAGATATTACTGCTGCAATAAGTGGCCATCGAAGCGTAACCCTTACAGATTCACTCCTAGGAGTAGTTGATGATAGCAAAGATAACCCGATTATCTTCAAGTAATACCAAGCACTAATCGCACTTGCAACTGCTGCAACGATTACGAGTGGAAGTTGCCCTGCAGCAACACCCGCTGCAAACAACATCAATTTACCCCAGAATCCAAACAGTGGTGGAATGCCAAGGAGAGAGCCACAGGAGATTGACATTGATGCAGCAGCGAGCGGACTTCTCTTATACAAACCAGAGATGTCTTCAAGGGAATCAACTGAATCATCATCCCTTGACAAACTTGCCAGAGTTGCAAACGCAGATGTGTTTGTTGCTCCGTAAATAACTAAGTAGACAAGAACCGCAATAATGCCAAGAGGTGGACCTGCAATGACACCAATCAACATGTATCCACTGTGTGCAATCGAACTATATCCAAGCATCCTTTGCGTTGATGTTTGCAGTAGCGCACCAATATTTCCTAGCAACATTGTCAGTACCGCAACAACCCACAATGCCATTTCAACGACTGGGGGAAGCCCCTCTTCCCAGCCAACTAAAGAGCAAAGTAAGATTATCGCGAGCATACCTGCAGTTTTTGGAATGAAAGCCAAAAACGCAGTTACCGCTGCAGAAGCGCCTTCATATACATCGGGGGCGTATAAATGCATCGGCGCAGCAGCAATTTTGTAACACAATCCAAAAATTGCAAGTAACAGCCCAATTTGTCCAAAGATAGATATTCCACCCGCTGCACGTTCTGCTGCAAACACATCAGCCATTTCAGTAAAGACAAACGTACCAGTTGCACCGTAAAGCAAAGCAAAACCATACAACATAAGTGCCGCTGAAACCGCTCCAAGGAAGAAGTACTTCATTGCTGCTTCTTGCGCTACCTTCGACCAACGGCTGATAGCAACCATCACATACGTTGGTAATGAAACCAGTTCAAGCGCTAGGAAAAGCCATATCAAATCTCGCGCTTCGCAAATCAGCATGACCCCAGCAATACTTAAAAGAAGAAGCGCATGGAATTCTCCTCCACTGGTTCGAAGCGCGCTAAACGTTGCTTTACCTTTAGCAATTGCGTGCTCGTATTTTCTATCCATTAAGCCACCGGCGGACATCACAAGAAGAATGCCAATCAAAGAAGCAAAGAATTTTACATACTTGCCCAAATTTGGAAGCAGTGAGTCAGCATTTGCAATTTTTTCTGGGGTGTACACGAAAGGAACCGCTATACAAGCAGCAGCTAAAAAACCACAAGCAACAAATCCTATACGTCTGCGAATTGCCGATGTGTTTGAAAGACCACCAATCGCGCAAATTACTGCCCCAATAAGCAGAATAAATTCTGGGATGAGGAACCAAAGACGATCAGCCATGGAGGTCCTCCTTCTCACTAACAATTAGTTCACTGGGAGTTACCTGTTCTTGCTGAACGATGCGAGGATACGGAGAAAGAACCTCTTCAACAGAGCCTCGCATTGCATCCGTCAATACAGTTGGTTGCACCCCAATCCAAATACAAAGTGCTGCAAGTGGAACAAGTACACCAATCTCCCGAGGGCTTAAATCACTCGGAAGTATGCCATGGTCTCCGCTTTGCTCTGGCTCTTTTAGTTTCCCAAAGACAACCTTGCCAACCATAATCAATAAGTACATTGCAGCAAGAACCATTCCTATTGCTGCGATTGCTGCATATTCTGGTCCAAGCACACCAGGCCATTTTGTTGCTGAGCTGGATGCAACAAAGGTACCAATCAAGCACATAAACTCACTGACAAAACCGTTTAGTCCAGGAAGTCCAACGCTTGCAAGGACAAAAAAGACCATAAAGAATGACCAAATAGGCATCTTCTTCGCAAGCCCACCAATGCTATTCATATCTCTTGTGTGATAGCGTTCATACATCATGCCAATCAAGAAGAACAAAGCGCCTGTCGAAAGTCCGTGGTTAATCATATAAAGAACTGCACCTTCAAGACCGATTGGGTTTAATGCAATTAAACCAAGTACGCAAAATCCAAGATGGCTCACTGACGAATAGGCAACAAGTTTCTTGACATCATCTTGGACCCAGCAAATAAGGGCTGCATACAAAATTCCAATGATTGCAAGTACTGCAATTGCTGGAGCATAAGCAACTAATGCCTCTGGAACCATTGGAAGAACAAATCTATAAACACCAAAAGTACCAAGTTTCAATAGTACGCCTGCAAGAATTACTGAACCAGCAGTCGGTGCTTCGGTATGGGCAAGTGGCAACCATGTATGCACAGGGAAGACAGGAATTTTTACAGCGAAGCCAGCGAGCAATGCTATCAATATCCACCCCTGTTCACTTGCAGACAAACTAGTTGAAGCAAAATTCGTTAAGTCAGATATTGCAAACGACCACCCACCGTGAGTTTCGATTTTGAATTGCCATGCAACATAAACAAAACCTGCCAAAGTAAACAACGAACCCGTGAACGTATAGATGAAGAACTTAATACTTGCATGCGCTCGATTCTTCCCACCATAAATCGCAATCAAGAAAAACATGGGAACAAGCGTTAACTCAAAACTAACATAAAATAAAATGAGGTCTTGCGCAGTAAACACTCCGAGCATTGCTGATTCAAGAATGAGCAGCCAAGCGTAATACTCTTTTCTTCGGGACGTTATTGCAGTAAACGAACCCCACACACAAAGCGGTGTCAACAAAGTTGTCAACATCACAAGCAACATGGCAACTGAATCAACACCAAGGTCGAGAGTTATTCCCATTTCGCTGAGCCAAGAAACATGTGAAACCAATCCGGTTTGAGAAGTCCCCCACTGGTCAAGCTGCACTGCCATTAAAACACTAATTACAAAGACAAGTGTTGAAACGCCAAGTGAAATCCACTTCGCTATTGATGCTTTGGATAGGAAAACGCATACTGCGCCAACTAATGGAACAAGGAGAAGAAGCCACAAACTCATTGCGTGCCTCCAATCGTTGCCATCACTTGCTCAGAGTTCGCATTCTGCGCAGAAACAGATTGAATAAATTCGACTATTTCTGGCATGAAGAGCATGAGCAGAGCAATAAGAACTGCTCCGCCAACCATAGAGATGGCATAACTCTGAACCGCACCATTGTGCAGCGGTGAAAACCATCGTGCAGTTGCCCTTGGCAATGCTGCTATTCCATTGACTAGTGCACCATCAATCAAGTAGCGATCGAACAAGGTGAATATTTTTCCAAGAATCCATAATGGCGATCGAATTGTCGCGATGTAAATTTCATCTACATACCACTTATGTTCCATCGCTGTTGGTAGCCATCGAGTGGTCCGGCTAGCAAGAAGTTTACCGCGTAGTTTGTCCGCAGCGCTTCGGCAAAATAGATGGAAGAAGAGTGCTATGCCGATTCCTATAAAACCTACCACAGCTGAAATGTAATACATCGCTTTGTGTGGATCCATGCCTAAAATGCTTCCATGCGCTGACTCATGCGCATCGCCATGCACTCCGCCTGATTCTACAATTGCACCGGGCACCCCT
>CAZABE010000003.1:0-21955 GCA_964483425.1 uncultured Isosphaeraceae bacterium
AGAAACTTGTATGCCCAAAGCTTCCCCAGCTTGGTTTACGGCACATTCAAGACGATGTGCAGGAGTACCAAGGGTATGAAGCGTTTTAGATAACTCAATAATGAGTGGGAGAATTTTTTCTCGTTCTCGATTCGTCATTAATTTTGATCTGATTTTGTGTAAACAACTTTAATAACTAATGTATCACCATTAACTATAGAAAGATCGTGAACCTCAAAATCTATTTGAAGATCATTGAGAAATGTGTACCTATACATAACAGGTTTGTCATGTTCATCAGTCATCCACTCATCCATTGTTCCCCAAAGTGAAAGGACCTTGCCAGTTTGGTCAAGCATTCCTTCAGCTGTCCTAATAGATGTGCTTAGATTATCAAGAAAGATAGCTGTATATTTATTTTTATAATTGTCAAAACCAAGAGTCAACTTACCTTTTAGTGCTAACCCTACAAAATTTCCTTGGTATGACATCTCAAGAAAGCGACCACCTAGAATCATCTCTGCTTTTGCTGATCCAAACTGAGGTTCGGATCCCATAACAATTGAAGTAGTCTCCCATTTTCCTGCGAGTTGTTCTAGAAAAGCGTGCGAACTTCCGGGAGTTGCTAGAGCTTCCCCCTTCTTTATCATTTTTGCAAGTGCTTCTCCCGGGCCCTCTTGTACTTCTTGGTTTGAAGCAAAAGAAATGTGAGCGCTTGTGAGGGCTACAATGGCAATTGCTGGTCGGGATAATAGGAATAGGTGTTTCATCAGTTGTCTCCATTTCTTGGTGTATGGTAAACTCTGTAGATGCAGAGAATTTTGTCCTTCACCATATTAGCGGTTTTCTCAATTGTTCTATCTACCTGTGGAGATCCATCAGGAGAAACCACCGAATCAGATACACCAAAAGCGACTCAGCCAAAGCCTTCATCTTCTAATCAAATGATGGAAACTCCAAACTTCCCTCCAAGAAGCGGAGCAGACATCACATTTGCGTGGGAAGAGCATGACTTTGGAACTATTTGGGACAACAAAACTGTTGAGTGTACCTTCCCATTCATGAATCACGGTACAAAGACTCTTGTCATCAAACGAATGCACGCTGGTTGTGGATGCACCTCTCCAGTTGCTGACAAGACTATATTGAAACCAGGTGAGCAAAGTATTATTCGTGTTAAGTTTGATCCAACTCATAAATCTAAAAAGCAAGATAAAAAAGTAACTATTCTTTCAAATGCTTCACTTGAGCCAGAAAAGTCAGTTTGGATTCGATCGTCAGTTAAGCAAATTGTCACAATAGATCCTTTCTTAGTCCAACTTGGTGAAATGACGATGGGGGTGCCCTCTTCAAAGGTCTTTAACATTACTTCCGTGCTCGATGATTTCGTAATCACCGAGATGAAAGGAATCGG
Organism: uncultured Isosphaeraceae bacterium; assembly: GCA_964483425.1. Taxonomy (GTDB): domain Bacteria; phylum Planctomycetota; class Phycisphaerae; order Phycisphaerales; family SM1A02. The sequence goes on from CAZABE010000003.1 coordinate 1,394, forward strand.
AAAGCACGGTCACTTTATATCAGGAGAAGAGTTGGAATCGCTTGACGGGGAACCAAGGCAGATTCAAATTAATGTTTCTCCAAATATGCCTTGGGGTGCTTTTCATAGTCAACTTTCCGTCACAGGATCAGGTACGATGCCTGATGGAGAAGAAATAGAACATACTGTCAATGTTTTTGCAAATGGTAAAACTTATGGAAAACTAAGGGCAGACGATTATATCATTCGACTTGGGAGCCCCAAGAAAGGCGGGTCTTACCATAAGAGAATACGGCTTTTCCGATCAGATGGTAAACCATTCGAAGTTACGACCGCCACTGTTTTTTCTCCAACTGTTCAGGGCATGAACGCAACGGCGGTACAAATCCCATCAGTTCAAGGTCATGAATATGAAATAATTGTTAGTGGTACTTTGCCGCCATCTTTTGTTGGACAAATCGGTGGGGAGCTGCTCGTAAAGACTGATGTTGTCGGGGAAGAAGTACTTAGATTTCGTATTACTGGCGTAATTCCGAAGAACAGAAAATGAATGACTCAAAATGGGATTCCCGATTTCTTGCACTAGCCAATTCCATTGGTACATGGAGCAAAGATCCGTCCCGAGGAGTTGGGGCGGTTATTGTATCGCCACTGAGACAAGTAATTGCAACTGGATATAACGGACTGCCACGGGGTTTTGCTGATCATGAAGAACGATTACAACGCCCTGTCAAATATGACATAATTGTTCATGCTGAGATGAATGCAATTATTCAATGTGCAAGAAATGGGGTTTCACCAATTGACGCAACTTTGTATTCGACATTTAGCCCTTGCATTAACTGTTCACTCTCTATAGTTCAAGCAGGTATTTCGAAGGTTGTTACATGGGCCGCAGCAGAAGGCGATGAACATTGGAACGACTCCATCGAAAAAAGTCTGATTTTGTTCAAGGAAACGAACATCGAGTATGTTGCGATTGAAAGATCTGATCAATGCGAACAATAGCGCTGTTCTTACTAGTATTACCGCTTGGGTGTTCTAATCAAAAAAGTGAACTTCGTTATGCAAGTACAGGTCAAGCTTTCATTCCAATGCAGTTGCCATCGCCTTCGGCTATTCGCACTGGTAGCGGTGCTCCGGGCAAAGATTATTGGCAACAAAAAGTGGACCATGACATCGCAGTTACCCTTGCCGTTGAAACCAATAGTTTGCACGCATCTCAAACTGTTACTTACACCAATAATTCTCCTGATTCGCTTACTTACATTTGGTTTCAACTTGAACAGAATGTACTTCGCAATGATTCCGTTCGAAGTCGTGAAGGTAATGTGGGCGAAAGGGATTATGCTGGAATCACAATTAGTGATCTAAAAGTTGATGGCGAAGATGCCTTCTTGCATGAATACGGCACCCTTGCAAGAATTAATTTAGAAAATGAACTTGAAAGTGGGGAAGATGTTCAAATAACTATGAAGTGGAGTTTTCCAGTATCAGTTGATGCAAGTTTGCGAATGGGTTACGACGATGCATATGAAATGGGACCAGTGTGGGAATTCGCTCAATGGATACCTGTCCCTTGCGTTTATGATGATGTATATGGCTGGAACACTCTCCCCTATATTGGTCGAGGAGAGTTTTACACCAATTTTGGTGATTATTCAGTTCATATAACGGTACCTAGTGATTTCATTGTATTTGGTTCTGGCGAATTAGTTAATAGTAAGGAAGTACTGAGCAGCAAAGAGCAAGAACGATTAGCTCTTGCAAAGAACTCAGATCAAGTAATAAAAATAAGAACCGAAGAAGAAGTTGGAACTTTTTTAGATGAATCATCAAAAACATGGAAATTTAAGGGTGAAAACATACGCACTTTTGCTTGGGCAACAAGTGCTAGTTACATCTGGGATGCAGCAAGTGTAGAGATTGTCGACCTTGATGGAACAATTAGAAGAATCCTTTGCCAAGCTGCCTATCCGCAAGAAACTTCAGAGTATTGGGATGAAGCTGTTACTTATGTGCAGCATTCGATTCGCTATTACAGCGAGACACTTTACCCTTATCCCTGGCCTCAAATGACAGTAGTTCGAGGGCGTGCTGGTGGCATGGAATATCCAATGATAGTTTATTGCCGCGGTAATACTCGCGAAGGTTTGTTCAATGTTACCGATCACGAAGTGGCTCACGATTGGTTTCCAATGCTGGTTAACACCGATGAGCGACGACACGCTTGGATGGACGAGGGCTTTAACACTTTCGTTAATTATGAATCACTAGAAACATTTTATGGCGACCGAAAACATAAACCAGATGTGCCAAAATATATTGCATCTAAATTTAAAGATGATTTAACTGCCGTCAATACACCTCCTGATTTTCTCGAGAAAAGAGGACATTTGAGTTACAGAAAACCAGGTTACGGTTTGCGTTTCTTGCGAAACGAGATCCTTGGAAAAGACAGATTTGACTATGCATTTAAAGAATACATACATAGGTGGGCGTTTAAATCTCCAAGACCAGCAGATTTTTACCGAACAATGGAGGATGCATCGGGAACTGACTTGCATTGGTTTTTCAAAGGTTTTTTTGAAACAACTATGCAACTTGATCAAAGCATTTTCGATGTAGAACAAGAAGAAAATGGTAATTCCTGGAAAGTTACGGTAATAATCAATAATCTAGAGGATTGGGTTTGCCCAGTTGATTTGCATATTACATGCGTGGATGGATCGATTCATGAATACAAGTTACCTGTGACAATTTGGGCGTGGTCGAATCAACACAAGCATACTTTTGATCTCGACTCAAAAGTTCTAAATGTGATAATCAACCCTTCAGAAACATATCCAGATATAAACTTTAAGAACAATCATTGGCATGTGAAATATGGCAAAAAATAAGAAAAAGAAAAAAAGTGGATACAACAAACCCGATTCTTCCCCTCAAGTTATTATTGATGAAATAGTAAATATTGCTAACAAGATTGCATCAGCAGATGAAGCGGGTCCGCTCTGGGGAGAACTACATAGGATATTATTGAAGTCACCAGTTGAGCCAACTGTTGCAGCGAAGATCATCATGCACAAAGATGTTGAGGAACTCAACAGCGTTGTGAGACAGTTGCAACATGGCGAAGAAGTTACGGTAGAGAGTGAGCAGAAGTCTGAACCCTTGCCTGAGTTGTCGCATGAAACAAAAAAACAAGCGATGCGGGTTTTTCGCAAACGCTTTATGTTCATCAAACTTGACCGTTAATCACATTTAGGTGTTGGGCCACTCTCGGGAGGCAAAGAAGCAAAAATCGACTCGATGATGGCCCCACACGATTATCCAATGGAAGTCTGGCTTGCACTCGCCAAAGATGGCCACCTCGTCGATGATGGCGGTGGTTTCTTCCACATACCGTAAAATTCCAAGTGCAGGTCACTTCGAAACGTCCTTGCTGTGGGGACACCCACACAACATGGTCGCGAAGCGAACATGCCAGTGGGTGTCCCCTTAGCGAGTTGTTAATTGTGTTCGCCTGATGTGAGAAATAAAACGACCCGCGGGATAGTTTAATTTGTCATGAGCCGTCCAGAGGGTTCAAAGACGCGGCGGAGTAAAGTTTCGTTTGCATTCCAGATGACTGTAGTGTCTTTAGTGTAGTACCAGATGAAACGCAATCGTTCCCACCCCGCTTCACCAACACTATAAAACACGGTTATAAACTCGCCATCATTAGTCGGATGATTCATCGTATGTAAGACCGCAAGGTCTTCTCCTTGGTACGTTTCTCCACCGACTGAAAACCCGTTTTTCTCAAATGTTATTGAGTCTTCACTTAGTGCAATTAATGATGCACGCTCTTCGATTGGTGTTTTACCGATTAATAGTAGGTTCTTGCCTTCTTCTACATCCGCTAGCCATGCTCCAGTATCTTGAAGAACTTCTTCAGTTGAATCTACATTTACTGTTGTGCCAGCTAAAGTTCCAGCGATGGTAGGACTGATTTGACCCTTCGGGAATAATCGATAATACTTGTAATCAGGATCAATAGAAATCCAATTTTCACCCGAATCGAATTCAAGTATTTGGGGAGGCACTGCTCTAAGTTCTGGAGAAGTTGCAGGTACATTGTGTTCAAAGACCCACTGATTGAAAAATGAATCGAGCCATCCAGATGGTCTATTAGGATACTGTTGTTCTGCTGCTTTTTGAATATCTTTCCAAGATGCTGCCCTGCCCATATTATCTCTTGCGAACCTTGCAAGTACCTGCCATATTTTGCTTTGGTTTGCTTCTTTTGAAATACCTTCGTTGAGAACTTCTTCAAGCATCATAAAAACAAACGCACCCTTGTCGTAACCAACAAAACGATCGATTTCCCCATCTTGTGGATCTGCACTCCCAAAATCTTTTAGTGCACCATTATCAAGAGAAGGGTCGAGCGAAACCTTATTGAGTATCCCGCGACGATAGGATCTCGCCGCTTCAGAGCCATCTGCAAGTGCTCGTCTTCCATAATTAGTACAGTAACTTGTCAATGCTTCACACCAATTTCCACGACTCGAGTCAACATAAACACCATTGCCCCACCAATTATGAAGTAACTCGTGATCTAAGTATCCTGGGGCAAGAGATTTTGGCGCCATGCCAACAACTCGTGGTCCAAGTACGGTAAATCCAGGATAGGCAAAACCACTCGAAAAAAAGTTTTCAACAATTGTGAATTGGTCGTAAGGATATGCTCCCAAAAGAGGAGTGTAAAGTTCTAAGTAATCCTTTGCTGCTTCAAGGTAATACTGAATTTTAGTTTCGTGCTCAGGAGCAAGATGCACGGCAATCTCAACAACACCAGAGGCAAGTTCTACAGTTGAGGAAGCAACAACATGCTTATTTCCAACGAGAGCCATTCCATCGACTGGTCTTGGTGTTACCCATTTTCCCTCAACTGGATTACCGCTTGCAACAAATGTCCATCCTTCAATCGGTGCAACTTCTAAATCCATAGTTCTCAAATATGGAGAGCCATTTTCATCTACTGGTTTGGGGTACCATGGGGCCCAATCTGAAAGAAAGACGCCATCTTCGCTAATGTGAGCATCAACTGAGAAATTGTGAATCTGTCCCACTCGCTCACCAGCAGATACGGAGTCTTGAAAGTTGTCCTGCCATTCAAATGTAATTCTTTCGCCATCCTGCAGGTCGGTAAAATTCCCTACCCCATCGACATGCAACTCTCCACTCCCTTTCACAGTAATTGTCGTTTCTCCCCAGACCATGTTAGTAGATGGGTCGAGCCTAATAGAGAGTGACTGATGAGAAGGAACTGCTGAAATTAGAAGGCTCATTATGTATAGATGCATGTTGAGTACGATACCCAATTCCAAAGTCGAAAAGGTTCGCAATAGAGCGTTATAAACGCAATTTATATCGACCATTTTGGTATAATTTCCACCTTCAAAGAGCCCCCTGTTCCTGACCATTTATTGATGCTTGCGACGCAGTTTGCCGCAGGGATATCAGGATCACGACTCATGTCCATGAGGCGATGCCAGAGGGCATTGCCTCGCCAACTCAATCGGAGAATTGCATCCTATGAGCAAGGCAGGAAGCAAGAACGGTACACCTAACAAACCAAAAACCATCAACGAGCATATCGTAGAGATTGTTTGTGACTCTGGCGAAGGGGCACAAAAGGCGGGTACGCTTTTTGCCACTATTAGCGCCAAGATGGGTAACGGGATTTGGACAGTGGAGATTATTCCGGCAGAAATAAAACCACCAGCCCGTTCACGCGAAGGTGCAAGTGGCAACCGTATTCGAGTTGGTAGCACTAACATGACAAATGCTGGGGATAAGGCAAACATTGTTGTTGCTTTAAACGAACAAGTCATCTACGGTCGAGTTGCTCAGGATGCGTATGGACCTGAAACGACAATTCTTCTGGAAAATGTTTGGGCAACCGACCCTGATGTAAACATTCGTGAATCATACACAGCTGCACTAGCAGACTTCTCTGCACGCGGTTTTAATGTAATTGAACTTCCAATTCACGAAGCGTGTAGCGAATTAATGACTGATCCACGGCTTGGAAAGAATATTTTCGTGCTTGGAATTCTCTGCTACATCTATCAAAGAGATGTCGAGTTAGCCAAACAAGAAATTGCACAGATTTTCGCCAAAAAAGGCGAAAAAATCATTACGACAAATCAAAAACTTCTTGCTGCAGGCGTGAAGTTTGCTGAGAAACATATTCCTTTTATCTACACAATTCCAAGTATGGATATCCCTGACGATCTCGTCGTAATGAACGGCAATGTAGCAGTAGGATTAGGGGTGATGGCTTCGGGAATGGATATGGTTTCCATGTACCCAATTACTCCTGCTACTTCTGCATCACATTATCTAGCAGGAGTTTTTGATCAATCAGGAGGCTTTGTCCACCAAGCGGAAGATGAAATTGCGGCAATCGGTTTTGCAATCGGATGTTCTTACGCAGGCAAAACTGCATGCACAATTACTTCTGGTCCTGGCATGGCCCTGAAAACTGAATTCATCGGTTTAGCCGTAATGTCAGAGATTCCTCTTGTGATTGTGAATGTGCAACGCGGTGGACCATCAACAGGATTGCCAACGAAGGTAGAGCAAGGAGACTTGCTTAATGCTATTTACGGTGCCACTGGCGACGCTCCAAAAATTGTGATGGCTCCTGCAACTATCGAAGAATGTTTCCACAGCATTATTACTGCAAGGCAACTTGCTGAAGCGTTTAGAATTCCAGTTATTGTTCTGACAGATGCAAATCTAGCTACTGGGCAAGCACCTTTCAAGCGGCCTAATCCAACAGAAGAGTGGCTTGCGCCGCCCATAGATCAAAGCGATTGGCATGGAGGAGTCCCTGCTTATGCTTGGAATGAAGAAACCGGAATTTCCCAGAGACCAATCCCGGGTCAAAAAGGTGGCGAATATGTTCTCACAGGTCTCGCTCATACTCCTGAGAGTCATGTTGCTTATAACCCACAAGCAAACCAAGAAGGTTGCGATATGCGAAGCCGCAAACTTGCATCCCTTGAACAAACAATGACTCCCCCAATAGTAAATGGGAAGGAATCTGGCGATCTACTAATTGTCGGTTGGGGTTCAACTCTTGGAGCAATTGAGGAAGCAGTTGATCGTGCAACTGCTCAAGGCTTAAGCGTTTCCTCTTTACACCTTCGATACCTTTCACCAATGGAAGTTGGACTAGAAGAAATCTTCTCGAAATTTAAGAAGGTGATGACGGTTGAAATTAATTACAGCGACCAAGCAGAGACAACACCAAATCCACGCCCTGCTCAACTCGCTCTTCTTCTTCGTGCACATTTGATGAGAGAGATTGATTTTTGGTCAATAGTTCCTGGCCAACCACTGGGACCCGGACAAATCGTTGAGGTCATTCGCGAAGAACTTAGAATTGATTCAACTCCTCAGAAAAAGAAAATCAAAAAAGCAGGAGCAGGTAAGTAAATATGTTTGGACTAAAACAAGATTGGTCTCTTGATGTACTTCCTAGGTACTTCACTCTTGATGATTATGAAGCAGCAGTTCCACGATGGTGTGCCGGTTGCGGAGATCACGGAATCCTGAGCGTCGTTCAACGAATCTGCAGAGACAAACAACTTCTTCCTGAGAAAACAGTCTGTGTATCGGGCATTGGATGTTCAAGCCGCTTTCCTCATTACATGTCCACTTACGGCTTCCACGGCTTGCACGGCAGAGCACTTCCTGTTGCGTGCGGCATCAAATCCCGCCGACCTGATCTCGATGTCTGGGTAGCTACTGGCGATGGCGACTGTTGTTCAATCGGTGCTGGTCACTGGGTTCACGCTGTTCGGTATAACATGGATATGGTTGTGATGTTATTTGACAACAATGTCTATGCCTTGACAAAAAATCAAAGTTCACCAACTAGTCAGCAAGGTCAATCCACTAACACTCACCCATTTGGTGCAATTCTTCCACCTTTAAACCCATCAACAACTACTTTATCTATCACAAATTGTTCTTTTGTTGCTCAAACAGTTGACTGGAATCCAGTTCACATGCAAGAAACCCTTCTCGCTGCTCATCAACATAAAGGCATGAGTTTCGTCCGTATCTTTCAACGATGTCCAATTTTCTCTGAGGATTGTTTTTCTCAAGCAGTAGAAGATCCAGCACTTGTTCAACTGATTGAACACGAAAATGGACTTCAGGTTCCTGAAACCGGAACTCGTAATTACAAGAACCGCATTACACACGATCCAAGCGACCTAGTACAAGCAATGGCCGTTTCAAACCAAACGGGCGTACTTCCAATTGGCTTGCTTTATCAAAACGAACATCTGCCCCGGTATAACGAGTTTAGTGAAGTAGGTATTCACATGACACCTGATGAAAAAATGAATGCTCTTAACCACCAACTCGATCATTTCGCAATCTGAGGAGTTTTACAACATGTCATCTACTGACGAAATGGATCATGAAGTCTCAGAAACCCAATTGATTGATTTGGAGGGTTTGCACCTTCCAGAACCGGAGGCGTTACCCGAAGGTTGGACAAAACACGATCTAATGCGCGAAGCAGGTCGTTTCCATTCTGGTGATCCGTCAGCTTCTTCCACAATTGATTCATCTTTACTGCCAGCGGTTATGCATACACTTCGAAGACCTTCACTTATTAGAACTGATTATCCTCTAGTATTATTACCCTCAGGAAAAGTGCAGACACTTGTTGACTTTTTCGTTGAAATTATTGCAGATATTGATGATTCAAAAGTCCTCACTGACAATCTTGTTCGCGTAGAACGGCAAGTAAGAGAATCTCTCGAAAAAGTCGCTGACGCTGCCAAGGTAATAGGTTCTGCAGGATCAAAAGTTGGAGATTTACTAGCACTTAATGAGGAGGCTGATCTTGTTTTTAGAACAAAAGGCGCTGAACTTGTTCAGAAGATTCCAGAGGGAACAACATTAGTACCTTGCTCGGCGATTGCGGGGCCAACTGTTGCGTTGCACCTCATCGATGCAGAATCGAAGAATAACTCGCTTAATGAAGATGCTCTTCGAATGCGAGACGCACTCCTAGGCATGCTCAGCAATGAAAATGATGTAGATGCTCCCGGCATCAATCCAACTAAGATGAAAGAGATTCTTGGTAAAACTACTTCGGGAAGCATTCCAATGGACAAGAGCCGAATTGCGAGAATCCAAAAGGCAGTCAAAACGATAGAAGAGTGGTTAAAAACAAATGACCACTCGATTTTTATAGTTCGAAGCGATGAAGCGATTGAATTTGAAGCACCATCTTCCTCCAAAATTATCGATGCAAAACATGAACTCTGCACTGTCGCTCTAAATACTTTTGATGAACTCGCCTGTTCGTATGCTTCTTTATTCGCTGCGATGAGAACTGCTCGTCTTGAACTTGCAAATGCATTTGAAAGTCCTAGGCACGATCATCTAATCGATAGTTTTTCTCCGGATTGTTTCTCAGATGCTGAGCATTGCTTAATGCCAAAAGTAGTTGCAGTTGGAAGCGTTGGTGATGGTTTAACAAACATGGCTTCACTTTCAGCAATTCTACGATCATCTCGACCAATTACTCTTTTGTTACTTGGGGATGATTTGGCAACACTCGATCACGAACGAATCGAACTAGCGTACCTTGCAGTTGCTCACAGAAAGTGTTTTGCCTCACAAACTTCAATATCTCATCCTTCTCACATGGCAGAATGCTTTTATCGCGGTCTAGATTCTGTCCGCCCTACCATACATACCATAGCAAGTGAAGACACCCATCCGCTTGGCGCTTGGCTTGAAGGCAATGCAGCGATCGAAGGTAGGGCATGTCCATTACTTCGGTTTGATCCATCAAAAGGAAATTCGTGGGCGGATAGATTTGATTTAACTGACAATCCACAACTTGAACGAGATTGGCCTATTTGGACTGGAGAGATTGATGGCGTAGACTTAGAACTTTCATTTACATTTGCGCATTGCGCGATGCTAACGACTGATCTGCATTCTCATTTTATGCAATTACCTGATGGGGTTGAATCGGATGATTTGATTCCTATCGAAATGTGGCTGCATCTCTCTCCAGAAGATGCTGCAACTAAGATTCCTTATCTTTGGGCAGCTGATGTTGATGGTGCTATTCATAAACTTGTTGTTGCTCGCACAGTCACAGATGTTTGTATCGAGAGATTGGATTACTGGAGAACTCTCCGAGAACTTGCAGGCATTGACAATGAATTCGTCCGTAGAGCAGTTCAGGAAGAACGGGAACTGATTGATTCTCAACTTGAAACCCAACGAGAGACTTTAGCAAATCAACACGCTTCTGAAATAGAGACGATTCGTACAAATGCATCACAAGTTGCTATGCAACAACTCGCTGAGGTTCTGCTTGGTGGTGGAGCAGTAAATCCTCGCGCTGCTTCAATGGTTTCTCCAGTTGCTCCAACTGCACTTTCGTCGAATGGAACTTCAGCAACTGAAGAAGTAGCAGTAGTTGATGAACCAGACAGGGACTCTGAAATTGCCTCAAGTGTCGAAGACTTGGGAGAGCCGTGGATTGAAAGTCCTCTTTGTACAACATGTAACGATTGCATGGATGTCAACGCGCAAGTTTTTGTTTACAACGAGGACAAACAGGCTTACATAAAAGATGCTTCTGCTGGTACCTTCGCTGAAATTGTTCTAGCTGCCGAAGCTTGTCCCGCAAGATGCATTCATCCGGGAAGTCCACTGAATCCAAACGAGCCAAATCTTGATGAACTCGTAAAACGAGCTGCAGAGTTTAACTAAGGATTCATTTTGGATACTACGCTCACTGCTGTTGTCATCATGTCAAGCATTGGCATTTTTTTCGGTGCTTGTTTGGCAATTGCACATCGGTTCTTAAAAGTAGACGAAGACCCAAGGCTTGATGCAGTTGAAGAAATGTTGCCTGGAACTAATTGTGGAGCATGTGGCGAGCCCGGTTGCCGCGCATTTTCAGAAGCTATCGTAGGTGGCGTTAAAGAGCCTTGTCAATGCACAGTTGGAAGCCCCGAAGACATCGAGTTAATTGCGAATTTTCTTGGTGTTGCAGCTGGTGAACAAGACAAAGTTGTCGCTCGCTTACATTGCGCTGGCGGTCTTGGTCTTGCTAAACAAATTGCTGAATATGAAGGGTATTCCAATTGCCGCGCTGCTCATCTTGTCGGAGGTGGCGGAAAAGGCTGCAGTTGGGGATGCCTTGGATTAGATGACTGTATGATCGCATGTGATTTCGACGCAATTTATATGAACGATCAACGCCTTCCAGTTGTGAGCGTTGAGAAATGCACAGCTTGTAACGATTGCGTCGAGGCTTGCCCAAGAGATCTATTTGATTTGATGCCAGTTTCTCAAAAACTGATCGTTCAATGCAACGCTCCACTTGAGGGTAACGATGCTTATGCTGTTTGCAGCGTTTGCTGTGATGGATGTGAACGATGTGCTGCAGATAGTGACGGAAAAATTGTGATGAAAGATAATTTACCTATTATCGAGTGGCAAAATAGGTGTGAAGCTTCACCAAAAGCAACATGGCGTTGTCCTACAGGAGCAATTAAGTGGATTGAGGGCGGTCAGTTCATTCAACCAACTATTGAAAATACAGCACGCAAGGAGGTAATGGCATGAATTCCTTTACAGCAATAACTTCGCGTTTATTTAGTAGAGTATTTAGACAAGCAAACGAAATTGAGTTTACTAGCGATCCATGCGAGGTCGAGCCACTGACTGCAGTTGCAATCGTTGAGTCAAAGTTTGTTCGCGCTGCTACCTTTTGTGGCCAACTACCAAATGAAATCAGAAAAGAGGTTTTTTCGGAAACAGCAGCAGATGAGGAGGCTCTCAATGAATTGCACTCAGCGCATCACTCGCCAAACCCAAGAATCGCATTTGCTAGCGCAATGGGCTTGACCATTGCAGGACGACGAGCAACTGTTTTTTTAACTGGCAGCGAACTGATTGCTTGCCAAGACCTTCTTCTTGAGTCCGTCAAACAACACCTTCCAATTGTAATCCATGTTGTTCTCTGTGATCATGCAATGGCATCAACCTACGATGCATACCATTACTCATCTATGTCTGGTGCGATGCAATTTTTAGCAACAAATTCGCAGGAAGCAATTGATCTTACAATGATAGCGAGGCAAGTTGCAGAGACTTCACTTATTCCTGCAATTGTTGCCATCGATGTATCGACTAGTATTACGACTGCGTTTCTTCCATCTGCTAAGCAAGCTGAGCAATGGCTCGGTAACCCTGAAGATGTTATTAAGTGCCCTACGCATTCACAACGACTTATTTTTGGCGAAAACAGGAGGCAAGTACCCGACCTCTGGAACTTAGAACGCCCTCTCCTTCTCTCGCCGATCCATGGACAAACAAGCGCTACATTCACTGCAAGCCGCCTTCCTTTCTATGACAATGAACTTCATGATATTTTGTGTGCTTCTCAAGAAGCATGGAGGGATCAAACTCGACGCGCAATTCTGTTAGTTTCACAAAACACAAACGCTGACACGGATATTGTTTATCTTTGTCAAGGTTCTACCTTTGTACTAGCCTCTCAAATCGAGGGTGCAAAGGTCATTGGTATTAACTGCTTACGCCCTTTCCCAACTGAAGAACTTCTCGCGGCAGTTGGAACTAGCAAGAAGGTTATTGTTCTTAGTGAGAGCACTTCACAACTTTGCGGTGAGGCTCCGTTAAGTTCCGAAATAAAGGGTGCACTAGCATCATCAACCTGCGAAGTTGCAACCGTTAAATGCATCGGAGCAACAACGCACGACATTCGAGCGTTGATCGAAACTGTAGAAAGCGGTTCTTCTTTGCCATCGGTGATTGGTGTTTCATTTTTGTGTGAAAACTCACCCTATCCCAAACACGCATCAGCGATGGATGAACTTGAAAGGTCTTATCCAGAAATTAAATCTCTTTCACTTTTCTGCGCATCAAGCGAGGGCAAGAATGCTCCTAGAGAACAATCGAGAAGGTCGCCGCTTCTAGAATCTAACTTGTGGGACGATCCCTTGGGAAGTTTGCCAAGGTTCTGGAATCAAGTTGGAATGCTTTGCCAAAACTCCGACGAAGATCTCGTCACGGCAACTCCCATTCTCAGCTCAAATGCAATTCCACCATTAACCGCTTCCTTACGAAGAGTTGAAAGCGATTCTTCCGTTTTACCAATTTTTGATCCTTCCTCCTGCGATGGAGACCCCACACTGTGGATGACTTGCCCCGATGGCTCAATTTCCGCACTGGTACTTTCCTCAAAGGCTATTCTTGAATCAGGAATTATGCAGGCAGGCGGAAACGCAGCAGCACTTCGTTCTATTGCTGGTGGGTTATGCAAACAGATGGTTGCAATTGCAAAGACAAACATGCAGCCAACAGTTGGCGAGTTGCTTGTTTGTGCTTTTGATGCTTTGATCGTTACAGAAGATCGACGCGATGCCTTGCAAGAAGCGCTCTCTGCTGTCATAACGAAAATTGGTGAAGTACCAATCTCAAAAACGCCGCTATTCTTTGATAAAGACGCAGCAAATGAATTTCTTATTCTGAGCGTAAATCCCGATGCGTGCAAATCACCTGAACTCATCATTGCAGCCACTGCAGGTCATGGCATTGAGCCAACTTCTCGAACTCCAGAAAGTGTTTCCAAAGCACACTCTCTACAAGAATTAATTTTGAAGTTACCAGACACAAGCGGTGAAACCATACATCGCATCTCACAAGTTGATGGCATGAAATTACCTGCAATAATGTTGTCGCGCCATTGCCACTTTGCAATGTCAGCTGGAGATGCAGCAGAAGCGGGTTCTGGTTCAAAACTTGTCCTTCGTCAAACGCTAGCGCTTGCTGAATATCAATTACAACCACGACTTCAAGAGATGCTTAATCAAGTAGAAACTCTCGCGATTGAACTGCAAGAAGGAGCAACCAAACTTCTTGCAGAGGCGATTCCAAGTGGAAACCTTGAGGGGATTGCAAAAGCAATTGAAAAAAGCGGGCAGGACGAAGTCGATCCTGCGACAATCCTACATTCCATTACAGGTGATGACGATGCACCAAGAGTTGACGGAGAAGCAGTGCGAATGATGTCTTCTCTTGCTGAGAAACTCAAGAATATTACAATTCGCCTGACTCAATCTTCCGGAGGTCTAGGGCGAGCCAGAAGCGGAATGACATTGACTGGAACAGCCACTAGTTCCTGGTCTGCTGTTTTCCCATGGAATCCATTCTCGACTCCAGTTGCAGTTGATATAACCAATACTGGATGCAGTTTGGCTGCGGGATTATTTGAAGGTCAGATGCAACAAGTCCTTGCTGATTTGAATATTATTCGTCGAGCAAGATTGGTTCTTGAAAATCCAATTAAAGCAGCTCATCCAGTCGAAGAAGTAGATGCCCTTTCCATACAAGACCTTTCTGATTCTGAAAGGGCGTTGTGTCCACCGATGTTTGTTGTAGCTGACTCAGCATCTTTGCATAGAAATGCGCTCTCTGAACTAGCTTGGATTCTTGCCAGCGACTTGCCAATAAAAATAATTGTGCTTGGTGACGGAATCCACGATGTTGCCCTATTTGGTCTTACAAGTTGCAATGCATACATCGCGCAGTGTTCTCCTTCCCATCCTGATCAATTTGCAACATCAATGCAGGAAGCACTCCAATTCTCTGGCCCAGCACTTGTGAGCATTTACAAGCCATGCCCGAAGCAACATGGTTTTGCTGCTCAAGACTTGATTGCTCAAGCAGCCCTTGCAGTGGAAACTCGTGTTTGCCCACTTTTCTCTTATAACCCAAACAGCGAAGGCGTCTTTGGCAGATGCATTGACATTACTGCTAATCCAACCTTTGAAGCGGTACTTGTTTCAGATGATTTAGTGCCATCAGCATGGGCGGCAACACAACAAAGATTTGTCGATGGATATTACGAAGAGGAAGCAGTCATTGCTAGATGGCAAATGTTGCAAGAACTCTCAGGCGTAGTAACTCCATTTGATGCAGTTGCAAGATCGCAGCAAGAAGAAGCCGCAAATCAACACAAGATAGATTTAGATAGCCAAGCAAAACAATACGAAGAAAAGATTGCTTCTCTTCGCGACCAATACCATGCCGAGGCTGTTGCATCTGTAACAAGCGGTTTAATCTCAATGGCCTCCCAAGCGAGCAAACCGGAGGTCAACAACTAATGAGCGTTGCTGAAATTGTTGGTTCATTCCGAAATGGAGTGCACCCACACGAAAACAAAAAGCAGACTGAACATCAACCAATTGCTCGGATGCCTTTTGGCAAGTTTTTTACATTGCCTCTTTCTCAGCACATTGGTGCTCCATCAAATCCAATAGTTGAAATAGGACAAACTATTTTTCGAGGTCAGTTAATTGCAGAAGCAGGTGGCTTCGTCTCTGCAAACCTACATTCCCCTGTTGATGGAAAAGTTGTTGCAATTGGACCAAGTAGACACCCAAGAGGTGATTTGACTTCTTGTATTGAGATTGAAGCAGACCCATTTTCTTCTCAACAAATTCTTACTGAGCCAAGCACTGATCCGCTAACGCTATCAACCGACGAATTTGTTGAAAGTATTCAAGCATCAGGGCTTGTAGGTCTCGGCGGTGCTGCATTTCCAACTCATGTTAAATACAAACTACCAGAAGGTAAAACCTGCGAACGACTCGCTATCAATGGCTGTGAGTGTGAACCGTACTTAACCTGTGACCACAGGACAATGGTCGAGCGACCTGATGCAGTTGTTCGCGGCATCGTCATTGCAGCAAAAGTCCTTGGAGCAAAAAAAACAAGTGTAGGCATTGAACGCAACAAGCCCAATGCAATCCTTGCAATGCAAGAAGCAACAAAAGCATTTGACAATGTCGAAATTTGTCCTCTAAAAGTTAAATACCCACAAGGTGCTGAGAAAATGCTCATCAAAGCAATCTACGGTATCGAAGTTCCTGCGGGCAAGTTGCCACTTGATGTTGGTATTGTTGTAAATAATGTTGCAACTATGACTCAGTTTGCCGATTGGTTTGATGAGGGCATTCCATTAATCGAACGAGTTGTAACAGTCGCTGGCACAGCAATTGAGCGACATGCTAATCTAATAATTCCAGTTGGCACTTCGGTTCGCGATTGCCTTGAGTTTTGTGGATTGGCTATGGATACGCAGCAAGTGATTATGGGGGGTCCAATGATGGGAATGCCATTGAGTTCACTCGATGTTCCTGTCTTAAAAGGAACTAGTGGACTTCTAGCATTTAACGAGCCCCCTGCTGGGCATAATGCAACTCTTGCGTGCATAAGTTGCGGCCAATGTTTGGAAGCGTGTGGATACTTCCTAAATCCAGCAAGACTTGCAAAACTAGCTCGGGCAGGTCGCTGGGAAGACCTCGATGAATTTCATGTAAATGACTGTATGGAATGCGGTGCTTGCAGTTGGGTTTGCCCTTCATCCATTCCAATTGTGCAGTTAATCCGTAGTGGCAAAGGCGCTCTTCGTGAATTGAAAGCGAATCAACAAGCATGATCAGGAAACCGATGCAACTGCTTCTTCAAACAGCTCCCTTCTTGCGCCGTGGCATTACGACACCTCGTCTTATGAGCGAAGTAATTATTGCAACTATTCCAGTTATTTTCGCAGCGTGCTGGTATTTCGGCTTAAGCGCTTTGCTTCTCATTTTTGCAGCAGTTGCTGGAGCGATGCTCACAGAATGGTTTTTCGCCCCCCGGAAGTCAAGCACGCAGCCTCGTAATTCGCTACTTGATGGAAGTGGTTTACTCACGGGCATTTTACTTGGGCTCACCCTTCCTCCAGGCATGGCAATGTGGATGGCTTTCCTTGGAGGTGTTGTCGGAATATCCATAGGCAAACTCGTGATGGGCGGTCTTGGACAAAACATGTTCAATCCAGCACTCGTGGGGCGTGCATTTTTGCAAGCGGCTTTCCCAACTGCAATCACAACATGGAACCCTCCTACCACCTCCCCCGGAAGTTTAGAGTCATTTACTGCAATCCGTGAAAGCAATCTTGCAGCCCCGTTCATGCAATCAAGTACTGATGCAGTCACCACTGCTTCACCACTTGGCTTAATGAAATTTGAACATGAACCAACACCTTGGTTTGATTTGTTCATTGGCAATACTGCTGGCTCACTAGGAGAAACATGCGCCATCGTGATTATTGTGATGGGATTAATTATGGCAATTCGACGCGATTTTGATTGGCGAATTCCTGTCTCGATTTTGCTTGCAGTTGCTGCATTCTCTGCTATTCCATGGTTCATCAAACCAGAATTTTATCCAACACCATGGGCAATGGTTCTTTCTGGCGGTTTGCTTTTTGGCGCGGTTTTTATGGCTACAGATCCAGTAACATCACCAGTAACTCCTAAGGGCGCTTGGATTTTCGGCGCTTCTATTGGCTTGATAGTAGTATTGATTCGCTTATGGGGCGGATTGCCCGAGGGAGTGATGTACGCCATTTTGCTGATGAATGCAGCAACGCCTCTGATTGAACGCATCGCGCAGCCGCGTGCCTTTGGTCGAGGAAGGGCTGCAGCATGAAAGAAGTAGAACTCACATGCTCTGTAACTGCCAAAGAACCCAGTGCAATTCGCCTAGTTATTACACTTGGCATTGCTGGACTTATCTCTGGTTTCATCTTGGTTTTTGTCTATCAATATACCGCTCCAATTATTGCTGCCAATAAAGCGAAAGCGCTTCGCGAAGCGGTCTTCAAAGTTGTTCCAAACTCCGCTTACTTGCAAGAACTCCATTACAAAGATGGCGAGTTAGTAAAAGTTGGCGATGGTTCCGGTGGTGATAAGGTACAGCCCGGAGAAATTCTTTATGGTGCCTACGGAGAAGATAACGGTTTCATGGGTTACGCGATTGTTGGCTCAGGCAACGGTTTTCAGGACACCATTCGTCTTTTGTATGGGTATGACCCAGTGCAACGCGCAGTCCTTGGCATGCACATCCTTGACAGTAAGGAAACCCCCGGATTGGGCGACAAGATTTACAAAGACGATGATTTCGTTTCGCAGTTTAGCCCTGTTCTCGTTGATCCATCTATAGAACTTGTTAAAGGTGGACGAAAAGCAGACAATCAAATTGATGCGATTACTGGAGCAACTATTTCCTCTGCTGCAGTTGTGAAAATTATTAATAATGCGCACCAAAAATGGGATGAAAAGACAAAGGGAGCGCCACCTAAATTCGTTCCACCACCTCCTCCAATAGAACAAGAGAAGGATGGCAGCGAATGAGCGCAACGAAAAATTATTCTGAAGAGTTTCTCAAGGGAATTTGGAGGGAAAACCCCGTCTTTATCCAAGTGCTTGGCATGTGTCCAATGCTCGCAGTTACGAATACAGCAGTAAACGCCATTGCAATGGGTGCTGCAACTGCGTTTGTGCTTCTTGGTTCGAGCATTCTTGTTTCGTTACTTCGAAAGGTGATTGCCAAACCCGTACGCATTAGTACGTACATTGTCATCATCGCAACGTTTGTTACGGTAGCCGATTACTCTATCGAAGCGTTCTCCCCTGCCCTTCACCGCGAACTTGGCGCTTTCATCGCACTCATCGTGGTGAACTGTTTGATCCTTGGAAGGCAAGAAGCTTACGCGAGTAAGAACTCGGTTGGGTTTGCAATAGTAGACGCCGCTGGCATGGCTATTGGTTTTGCGTTCGCTCTCTTTTGCCTTGGAGCCACAAGAGAGATTCTTGGCTTTGGCACGTTCTTTGGTTCTCCTATTTTCGGTGAGAACTTTGAACCATGGGTCATCATGGCTCTGCCACCAGGGGGATTCTTAATGCTTGGTTTTATTTTGCTCTTCTTCAACTGGCTTGAACAACGTAAGAAAGGAGTAGCAGCATGAGCGACCTTGCTTGGATTTTCATAAGCGCCCTGCTCGTAAATAACTTTACGTTGTATTACTTTCTTGGTCTTTGCCCATTTTTTGGTGTCTCAAGTAAAGTCAGTGTTGCAGTTCGCCTTGGACTTGCGACTATTTTTGTCATGTTTATTACTTCTCTTGCTGCAACATTTCTTACAGCATTCATTTTGCCACACGCCCCTTACTTAAAACTTATCTGTTTTATTATTGTTATCGCAAGTACGGTGCAATTTGTCGAGATGGTTATTAAGAAACTCAGTCCTACGCTCTTTAGAGCAATGGGTATTTTCCTACCACTTATTACGACGAACTGCGCAATTCTCTTTTTGGCTCTTACCCAAACTAGTAAGGAGTACACGCTTGTTCAAGGTCTTGTCTATGCTCTTGGCGCTGGTGGCGGTTTCACAATTGCACTTGCCTTGATGGCTGGGCTACGCGAAGAAGGCGAACTTTCTAAAGTGCCCAACATCGTAAAAGGTACAGCGCTCAACATGATTATTGCTGGCTTGCTTTCACTTGCATTTATGGGGTTCGCTGGTTTATTTAGTGCGTAAATGAAATACGTACTTGCCATTCTTGGTCTTGGAATTGCGTGTGCTCTTTGGATGGCGTTGCAGCTTTGGACTGGAAGGAAAAGTAAAAATAATCGCTGGCGTGGCGGTGGCGGGTGCGGTGGGCATGTAATACTGCTCTCAATTTTGCTCAGTTCACTTGGCTGTAGCAACGAAAACGAATTAACTCAAACTACGCAGCAGATAATGGGTACCTCAATTAGCGTTACTGCTCCAAGCAAACACCACGAACTTGTCTTCGATATTTTTCGTCAAGTCGACAACGATATGAGTGAGTGGAAAGAGAACTCTCCTCTAACGAATGTGAATAACGCAGCAGGCAAAGAGCCAGTTGTTGTCCCAACTGGCTTGTTCAAAACCGTGCAACGTTCGTTAGAAATTGCGGAGATAACCTCGGGGGCATTTGATCCAACCTGGGCGTCGCTTTGGGAACTTTGGAAGTTTGATGGAAACAATATCGTCCCTTCCCCTGAAGTTGTTCAAGAAAAATTGCCGCAGGTTAATTGGCAAAACGTTCAACTAGATGAAAGCGCGTCATCAATCTATCTTCCTCAAGGAGCTATGCTTGGTTTAGGCGGAATTGCAAAAGGCGTTGCTCTTGATTTAGCAAGAGATGCATTGATTGCAGAAGGCGTCAAGGACTTTATGATTGTGGCTGGCGGACAGGTTTTAGTTAACGGCCTTAAAAACGGCAAGTTGTGGCGAGTTGGCATTCGCGACCCTGAAAAGGAACAACACGAATATTTTGCAATCTTAGAAGTTACTGACACCTGTGTTTCAACGAGTGGCAACTACGAAAAGTTTTTTATCAAAGATGGTGTTCGCTATCACCACATCATCGACCCACGAACTGGTTTTCCCGCAAGAGGGACGAAAAGTGTTACGGTAATCAGTAAAGACGCAACGCTAGCCGATGCATTATCGACAGCGATGTTTGTGCTTGGACCGCAAAGGGCAATCGAACTTGCTAACAACTCCCGAGGACTTGAGGCACTTGTCATCGATCATTATGGCGATTTTTCGAAGAGCGCAGGTTTTCCTTTGGATTCAACGGGGACAGACCCT
>CAZABE010000004.1:0-15890 GCA_964483425.1 uncultured Isosphaeraceae bacterium
AGAAGTGTTGAACAAAAATACGACGGCCCCTCTGATTGGTCTTTTCTAGAGAAACTTACAAACAACAGACCAGAAGCGTTGGTGTTTGGAAGTGGCGACATTTGGAGTGCACCGGACATATTTAGAATGATGCAACAAACAGGAGTTCACGGTGTCTCTGTTGCTCGTGGTTGTATCGGAAACCCATGGATTTTCATGCAAGCAAGGGCTCTGATGAATGGTGAAAAACCCTTAACTCCTACTTTAGATGAGCAACGCTCAGTACTTATAACTCACCTAACATTGTGTAAACAACTACATGGCGAAAAAAAAGCATCTCGCTTGATGCGTAAATTTGGTATTAGGTTTTCTGTGTATCACCACAAGCAAGACGAAGTAAAAAAGAGGTTTATCCAAGCACGCTCTATGGAAGAGTGGAAAGAAGTGATCGAAGAATTTTATTGTTCTGAATCAAATAACTGAAGCTGATCTTGGGACAAAAGATTTAATAACCCTTTAACTGTTTTTTCAGTTGTTTCCTGCATTATTGCGGTCTTTTGAAGGAGTTGGTTTTTTACTCTAGATTTCTTCGAATAGTCTTGCGTTCCACATCCTTTTGACCAAGGGTCAAAACCAAAACTCTTTCTTGAGTTATTGATGAGAGATATTGACTCTTGTTTTAGTTTTGAAACAGTAGTTTTCCACACAGCGAATAGTAGGTTCGCCTTGTCGATTGTCCCACGGTCGTCAATGTGCTGCGTAATCCACTTCAAAGTGTTTTGCACATCTTGGCTTTGTACGATTTGTGGGTACATTGCTTGTTCTATATCTTTGTTTACGTAAAGCTGAATTATATTTGAGTATGCAGCCCACCTGTCCATCGCGCGTTTTTCAAACAACATACATAAGTCCTCATCGCCAATTTGTTTTGCATGCATAGCGCCAAACCTATCTTCGATATCACTATCAAAGTTAGCAATAAGAAAATCGTTAATAGCAAGATTAACTGAGTTCGGGGTATCGACTATTTTTGGTACGTCAACCCAAACAGTTGACGACCATGGATTATTTGAATTTCTTGACTCAAGTAATACAGTTCGCCGAAGTTCGATAATGCTCATTTTCCACTCATAGTCATTGCTCAGTACTTGCAACGATTCAAGCAGTTCGTCAAAAAGGGCATCTGCTTGTTTAGTTTGTTCGAACCCCTGCTCGATGAGTTTGGTTTTTGATGTAGCTTCTCCGCCGTCTATGATTTCGATTAGTTTGACTTGGTCACCGTAGTCATCAAAAACAGCCCTAGCGATAAATTCATGGTCTCCCAAGATGGATGTTCCAAGCGCATTTTGAAAATCCTTCTCTGTGCAAACCGGCTGCACACCGCTCACCATGGGTTCTGACCCTAGGGTCAGACCACAAGTGCAAATTATTATTACTAAGGTTGAAACAAATCCCATAATCACTATCACATCATACTTGGCTTAAAACTACAACATTAAGTTGTCGGTTTTTAGCCAAAAAACACAGATTGTATATGGTTTGGGTTATGGTCTTGGGTGGTATTTGGCGACTACCGCTTTGAGTTGTGATCTGTCAATGTGTGTGTATATTTGCGTTGTACCAATGTCACTATGTCCAAGAAGTTCTTGAACAACACGAAGGTCTGCGCCACCTGAGAGCATGTGAGTTGCAAAACTATGTCGAATTGTGTGTGGGTGTACATCGCCTAGATCTGCGTTCTTAGCCATTTTCCGAATGATTTGCCATACAGCAACACGCTCAAGCGGCCGACCAGTATTAGAAAGAAGCAACCTTCCATCATCTCGACCGTCATCAAATCGCAGTAGCGCAGGTCGTAAATCCTTTAAGTATGTATTGAGAGCACCAATTGCTGGTTTGCCAACAGGAACTAGACGCTGCTTGTTGCCTTTTCCTGTCACCATTACAACTCCAAGTGTCTCTTTAAAATCATCCGGTTTAATTCCAGCCGCTTCGCTTGCCCGCATTCCTCCCGCATACATTAACTCTGCAAGCGCACGGTCACGTTGCCACAACCTTCCAGAAGAAGGATTTGCCGCTTCAATTAGTTGTTTCATTTTTTTAGGAGAAAGAACATCGGGTAATTTTTTCCAACGAGTTGGAGTTTCCAATAGACGAGCAGGATCAGATTCGATTCTATTTGATGCTTGTAAAAAACGAAAGAACATTCGAATAGTAGAAAGGTGTCTTGCTACACTCGATGCTTGTAATCCACGATCTCGGTGTAATCGACGAATATGCGTAGCAAGATGTGCTGGAGTTACTCTGCTAGAACATTCCACGCCTTCGACAACTAAGTCCTCACGCAGCAAATCAAGGTCATACCGATAGGCCTCAAGTGTTGCAGGCGATAGTCCCGCCTCAACACGAAGGTAACCAAAGAAATCACGTACCTGTTGGTCGAAGTTCGACAACTTGGCCATTGATAGTCATATCCAAAGATGCGCTGTTAGTTACACCAGACAGTTGCTGGTACATAGTGCAAGATGAATATGTTCCAAAACAAACACTGCATGCTTGATCAAGCCGACCAAGAGTGAACCTACTTGAGCAGGCGGAGTGCCCATCTTCAATGAATGGGCAGCACTGTAAGGTAGTGAGTAGTGGTTTTTGGTCAGCCATCACGCACCGAAATTATCGGCAAAAGAACTCTCGATGAACCAGAATAGACCTTACGGCACTCTACGCCATGTTTCAAAGGTCAAGTCAAAGCAATTATTTGTATCAGATGGACGGTTAATTGATTCGGTAAGTTTCCAGTTTGATTCATCAATTTCAGGAAAATACGTATCACCTTCAATGGTTGTGTGAATTTGAGTGATATGCAGTTTTGTTGCAAGAGGTAAAGCCACCCTATAAATCTCACCACCACCAATAATATAAGTTCTATTATTTTTAGAGACCTTAATTCCCTCGTCAATCGAACTTACAACCGTAGCACCGCTCGCCTTGTAATTTGTTTGCCGTGTAATGACTATGTTAAGACGATTAGGTAGAGGTCTTCCGATTGACTCCCACGTTTTCCTACCCATAACAATAGTGCCACCAGAAGTAATTTCCTTAAAGTGTTGTAGGTCCGCCGGAAGATGCCAAGGTAGATCACCATTTGCACCAATAACAAAATTATCCGTCATTGCTACGATGATTTCCATAATGTTATACAGCTACCGGTGCCTTGATGTGTGGATGTGGCGCATACCCAGACAAAGTAATATCGTCATACGTAAAATCAAAAACGGACTTAATGTTAGGGTTGAGTGTTAATGTTGGAAGTGCTTTAACATCTCTTGAAAGTTGTTCTTCTGCTTGTTCACGATGGTTTGAATACAAATGTGCATCACCAAAAGTGTGGACAAAATCACCCAAACCCAAACCAGTTATTTGTGCAACCATCATAGTTAGAAGTGCATACGATGCGATGTTGAAAGGAACTCCAAGAAAAATATCCGCACTGCGTTGATATAGTTGGCAGGATAATTTTTCATCTACAACATAAAACTGAAACATCGTATGGCATGGCGGAAGGGCCATCTGGTCAACTTCACCAACATTCCAAGCACTCACTATGTGCCTTCTTGAGTAAGGGTTGTTCTTAATCCCTTCGATTAAGTTGGATATTTGATCAACAGTTTGCCCGTTGTCTGTCTTCCACGAACGCCACTGAGATCCATACACAGGACCAAGTTCACCCCGTTCATCAGCCCATTCATCCCATATCGAAACACCGTTTTCTTTGAGGTAAGCAATATTTGTTTCACCGCGTAAAAACCAAAGCAATTCATGAAAAATAGATTTGGTGTGGATTTTTTTGGTCGTAACGAGCGGAAAACCAACCTCTAAATCAAATCGCATTTGCCATCCAAACACACTTTGAGTGCCTGTTCCGGTTCGATCCTCTTTAAGCGCTCCGTTGCGTAGGACATGGCCAAGTAATTCAAGGTATTGCTTCATTGTTCTTAGTCGCCGAAGATACCATACCAACAGCAAATGATGGACAACATTCACCCACTACTTGAAATAAACAACCTGAAAGTTACCTTCCCAAACAAAAAAGAGAAAATTCTTGCGGTTGATGGTGTTAACTGTTCAATCAATAAGGGCGCCACGCTCGGAGTTGTTGGAGAGAGTGGATCTGGCAAATCAACACTCGCAAGGGCGGTAATGCAATTGGTGCCTTCATCAGGCGGAGAAATTTTATTTGATGGTATTGATTTATCCCTGTTATCTAAAAAAGAACTTCGCGAAATTCGTAAACGTATGCAGATGGTATTCCAAGATCCTGGCGGATCGTTGAACGAGTACATGAGGGCTTGGAAAATTATTACAGAACCCCTTCTTGTTCATGGAATAGCCAAAGGAAAAGAACTAAAAGATAGGGCGGAAGATTTGTTGGCGCAGGTTGGTTTAAAAAAGGAAGATGCATCTAAGTTTCCACACGAGTTTTCTGGAGGTCAAAAGCAGCGTCTTGCAATTGCAAGAGCAATTTCGCTTGAGCCAGAACTACTTGTTTGCGATGAACCCACATCGGCCCTTGATGTAACAGTTCAAGCAAAAATATTGGCTCTACTTTCAGAACTACGTGACCGACTAGGATTAACGATTATGTTTATTACGCACGACCTTGCTGTAGTAAACGAATTTTGTGATGAAGTTGTTGTGATGTCAAGTGGAAAGATAGTTGAACGAGGAAGTAAACAAGAAGTGATTCACAATCCAACCCACGAAATAACTAAAGAACTTATTGCATCAAGTTACGCCTGAAATTTTTCGGACTCACCGTCAAACATCTCGTACGGGTGTTTACCTAGAGTGCTTCCGTGAACGTTTTCCATCCATGTCTTTGCAACCGAAGAAATCTCATTTCCAACGTTCGCTGTTGGTTTTGCAAACGATGGCTGCCACTTTGTAAGACCAGCCAAGTCCTGCATAACAACAACTTGTCCATGGCAACTTGTACCAGCACCGCAACCAATAACAGGAATCGAAGTCGCTTTTACAACCGCCCTTGAGACCTCTTCTGGAACCGCCTCAAGCAATAGCATTGAAGCGCCCGCTTGTTCCATTGCGATTGCATCTTCGACAATTAAGTTTGCCTCATCTGCACTTCGACCTGCTGTTGTGTAACCACCGGTTTGTTTGGCTTGTTGAGGGCGTGAGCCAAGGTGTGCAACTGCTGCAATACCAGCATCACAAATTGCAGCAAATCTCTCAACAAATCTTCCATCAACCTCTAGTTTTACAGCATCTGCAGTTCCCTCGGTTAAAAAACGACCAGCGTTCTGAATTGCTGATGCCTCGTCGACCTGATAACTCAAGAACGGCATATCGCCCATCACAAACACATTTGGTGCTCCCCGCTTTACCGCAGCAGTGAGGGTAATTAAAAAATCAAGCGGGGCGTGAATAGTGCTGTCGTACCCAAGAATCATTTCAGCAGCGGTGTCACCAACAAGCATGGTAGGCAAACCGGCTTCCGCCATCCATCTTGCTGTTGTAGCGTCATAACAAGTGAGCATTGCCCATTTGGAGTTTGCTTTTGACCACTTGCGAAGTGTGCGAAGAGTTACTGGTGCATCCAAACAAGTTGGAAGGTGAACAGGTTTTGTCTCAATGATTGGTTGTTTTTCCATAGGTGACTTCACAGTATAGGTTTAACGTGGTTAATTACCAATATATCTTTCAAAAATTGCTTTTGCTCTAAGAATATCGTCAGTGCCATGAATGATGGACCGTCCATCATGGAAACATAACATTTTGATTGCACTGCCATCAGATGCTCGTTCTTCATTAAATTCTCCACGAACCATGGTTTCAGTTTTTACAAATGAACCGTGCTCTCGTAGTTTTCGTTGAGCAATTTCCAAATCAAAGTCTCCTCTGCTCGGGAGTAACACCGCCAACCGTCCACATAATGCAACGGGCTCAACGACACTTGATTGTAGGAATTTAAAATCGAATTGCTGGCAACAGCAGCAATCATCAAGTGGGTTACCAACGTCAATTCGATTGCTTTGGGAATTCCAAAGATCAAAGGTTAAAAGCGTTCTAGAAATTTTATCTTGATTTCCAGTTAGAAATTTGAGAACGTCCATACACTGGCAAGAAGCAGCAATTCCAATTGCAGGTGAAAGCACCCCGACAGTATCACACGTTTCCTGCACTCCGCCCTCTGGTGGTTCGTGGAATAAACAACGAAGGCACGGTGTTGAATTTGGAATAATCGTCATTACATTGCCAACACCCGCCACGACACCCGCGAACATAAATGGTGTCTCTGTCTGTATAGCGTAATCGTTAAGTAAATAACGATCATTAAAATTGTCTAGTCCATCGACGATGACATCTACACCATCAAGTAGACGTAAAATGTTTTTTGAATTTAAATCTTCAACGCATGCAGTGATTTTTATCTCGCTGTTTACTTCCGAAAGATGCTCCTTGGCAGCGACTGCCTTTGGTTGTTGTGCATGTGCGTCACTTTCTGTGAACAGAACCTGCCTTTGCAGGTTTGTTGTTTCGACTATATCACGGTCAATTAAAATGAGGTGACCTATTCCAGCGCGTGCAAGCATGGAAGCGGACATGCAACCAAGCGCTCCAATCCCGACGATTGCAACAGTTGCATTTGAAATCGCAAGTTGTCCATCATCGCCGACTCCATCGACTAGTCGCTGTCGGTGGTATCGGTCTGAAATTGCCATTATTTTGGTTGTCCTAAGTAGAGGGTTAAATTAGAACGCGAAGTGTGAAAATGCCTTGTTGGCTTCAGCCATTCGGTGTGTTTGTTCACGTGTGTTGACTGCCTTACCTTCGCCCCTAGATGCATCCCAAAGTTCTTTTGCAAGACATTGATCAAAGGGTTTACCCTTTTCAGCACGGCACGCAGTGATTATCCACCTAAACGTCAAACTTTGTCGGCGACGAGCGTTGACAGGCATTGGTACTTGGTAGTTTGCGCCACCAACTCGTTTTGAACGAACCTCAACATTTGGTCGAACGTTTTCAAGCGCTTTGTGGAAGACATCGATTGCTGTTTTTGGCGCGTCTTCTTCACTGCTTTTTTCTTTTTTAAGACGTGTTTCAAGTCGATTTAAAGCAGCGTACATGACGCGCTGAGCAACGGCTTTCTTTCCGTCTTTCATGAAACAGTTAATAAATTTCGCGAGCACCTTGTCATTAAACTTTGGGTCCGGTTTAAGTTGCTCTTCCGATTTTGTGATTCGTCCTGCCATTTTTTTCCTTTCAGCTCATCTGTCACCGAGTTGTGACTTTGTTCACCGCTGTCTGAATTAGTTGGTCTCTAAGTTCAAGTCGCGATTACTTGCTTGCACAGAATTGTGCGGTTACTTGCCTTTTTTAGTTCCGTATTTGGAACGTCCCTGTTTTCGAGCGTCAACACCAAGGGTGTCAAGCGCACCTCGTACAACGTGGTAACGAACACCAGGAAGGTCACGTACACGACCACCGCGAACAAGTACGATTGAGTGCTCTTGAAGGTTGTGCCCCTCACCGCCGATGTATGCAGTTACTTCCTTACCGTTTGACAAACGAACTCGTGCTACCTTGCGAAGCGCTGAGTTTGGCTTCTTGGGAGTTACTGTACGAACTTGAAGACAGACGCCACGTTTTTGTGGGCTTGCTTCGAGGTCGCGAACCTTGGATTTGACCGTTGGGGTCTTTCTTGGTTTTCTTACGAGTTGGTTGATTGTTGGCATAAGTAGTTCCGAGATATAGGTTTGATTCACCTTACGTACGGCGAGCCGCACATCATACCAATAATCCCAAATCCTACAACCCTGCTACATATAAAAAGGAATCAATAGGACACCCCTAATATGGGGTCAGACCCCCAAAAATGTGCCGATTATTGCGGTTTCAAGCCCATATACAGTTATTACAGGGGTCAGACCCTAGGTCTTGGGTGTCATGTGATTACCAGAGGGAGATTAGGGTGAGAAGGTCGGTGGTGCCAACGATACCGTCTTGATTTAGGTCACTAAGGCAACTAGTACACCCTCCCCAACTTGCGATTAGTTGAAGCAAATCACCCATTCCAATTGAGCCATCGCCATCAAGATCTCCATAGATGGTGTGTTGAAGCCAAACAGGATTTGCTAAACATAGCAAGCCGCCCTTCGTTACTCGCAGTGTGATGAATTTGTCATCGGGACCGAGGTTTAAAGAGTGCACGTAATAGTCAAGAGAATAGGAGGGGACTCCAGAAGGGTCGATAGTGTGTCGAACTTCTCCATTGACCAGAATTTCTGCGCTATATTCGCCCGCGTATCCCATTGAAGAATTGGTGCGAATAGAAACGACGATGTCATCGTTCCATCCATCTGGTAGCAGGGCGACCTCACCAGTGAACGACTCATTAACGGTTACCCAAGCAAGTGGTCCGTTTGATGCAATGCAATGTCCACCGAGAATTCCATTTTTCAAGTTAGTTCTACCAACGCTTTCCATTGCAGCATATGTCCAAATTCTTCCAACAAGCCCTGGCTCGTGTGCATCACTGTCACCTATACCAACAGGAAACGCATTTGGCCAACCATCTCGCTCTTGCAACTGACCATTCGTCGGTGCAGCGATACCGTTCAATAATTCATGCCACTTGTACCATGTTGACCAGTCATCATCATCGTATCCACCACCAGGATCGCACATCAATTCCATGCCAGCCCAACCATTGGTTCCATTACCCCAGTCCCATTCGTAAAAAAACAAATACATCCAGTCATACGGATGAGCGATAAAACCATATGCACCAGCATCATTAATTCTGTTGATAATCGTCTGTTCTGATTCACAATCAGCATGCCCATACACCAAACCATCCGAGGGATTTGGCAACATACCTGGCAAATCTTGCTCAAGCGGCAAACACAACATGTGTGAAGCTAAATCCCAAAAACCCTGTTGACCCAAACCCATCTCTTGGCTGTATATAGAAAGCCAATCGTGATCATCTCTGTATTGTTGGCACTCTGCCTGTCCCCAATTAAATTGCGACTCAACGTACCAATCACGGTCACCCCAGACCTCCGAATAAGTGACATTTGAATGGTCTGTGAAGATTGCCCAATCGAGCCCAATCGACTCGGCATATTCAGAATATTCGTATGGTTCCTGCTCGGTTCCATCAATAATTACAGCGTCAGCTGAAAACGAAGTGTGAATATGTTGATCGCCCGCAAACCACCACAACGTATTCGCGTTTCTTGGCGCAACAACTGTTTGTTCACACTTGCCATTAATCGCGACAGCAGCATCGGCAGCCCCACCTCGTGGTAGGGGCGGTTGTTTGTTGACCTCTACACTTTTTCGAATTGTTCTTGGAATTCTATTTTCAAGAATATCTATTTCGATATGCAGTGTATCTATTTCTCCAGATACCAACCAACGAGCAGAGCAAACTTCACGACCGAGTTTTGCCACTAAGTCAATAAACTCTTTTTGCTCAATAACCGAACCACCATTTTCAAAATTGGCTTTTGCAATTTGTACATGTTTCAGCAAATCACCTTGGGTTTGCAACATCTTTCTTGGCTCAACTTGTTGCTGCTCATCTCCTTTGAGACGGATTTCTTTAACAAACACGTCATGCTTTGCGGAGATATTCCGAACCTGAATCGAAATCGGAAAGTCACCATCCTTACGCACAACCCACGGTGGGCTTACCGAAACATAGAGACCCTGTTCAAGATTTTCTGATTCAATCCAAGGTGTGGAATGTTCGTGTGCCCAAGAAAAACCCGTAATGATAAATAGGACCCAGATGTATTTCATATCAGAATCGTATCGCTATATGAGTGAAATTACAAGAATTTGTCGGCTTCTGCTGACGCAATCGTGTCGCACCGCTCATTTTCAGGGTGTCCTGCATGACCCTTAACCCAATTTGTCGTTACTTGGTGTATTTTCAACAAGTCAGCGAGCGGTTTCCATAGGTGTTGGTTTGCAACAGGTTTTTTAGAAGCGGTTTTCCATCCACGTGAAATCCAATTGTCTAACCGTCCACTCAATGTTTTTGTAACGTATTCACTGTCTGCGTG
Organism: uncultured Isosphaeraceae bacterium; assembly: GCA_964483425.1. Classification (GTDB taxonomy): domain Bacteria; phylum Planctomycetota; class Phycisphaerae; order Phycisphaerales; family SM1A02. Next base: position 10,074 of record CAZABE010000004.1, read on the forward strand.
TATCTTCACAAAAGAGGGCTCCGAGAGTGATTCAAGCGCACGGAGAACGGCTGTTACTTCCATTCTTTGGTTTGTCGTTTCTTTATCTCCGCCACTTCCTACAACTTCATTGCAGCTGCTATCTCGCAAAATATAAGCCCAACCGCCGGGTCCCGGATTGCCAAGACATGCACCATCAGTAAACAATTCAAAAGTTGGAAGTTTCGTCATAGTACACACAGTATCGTCAGTTCTACCTCTGATACCCTACACGTATTATGACGGTATTTCGAATCGAGGTTTCAAATATACCCGGTAACACCGACCCCGAAGGTGAAGCGGCGTTGTGTCAAGCAAGTCAATCGGGCTTCTCGACTAAGTCGATAGAGACGACATCAATTTATTTAATTGAAGGAGACCTCGATGAGTCATCGGCAACAACGATAACAAACATACTGTTGTGTAATCCCGTAACTGAAGTGTCAAACATTGGGGCTTCAGAAACAAAAGCCGACGCAATGGTTGAAGTTCATCCTCTTCCTGGAGTTATGGATCCAGAAGCACAAGCAGTAGAACGAGCAATTGAACGATTGCTTGGAGAACAAGTTAGAGTGCAAACAGGTATTCGCTACGATTTTCACGGAAGCACTTCGAGTGAAGCAGAAGAAATAGCTACAAACTGTTTTGCAAACACCGTAGTTCACGAAGTACACACCTCGCCCTACCATCCAGACGAGTTCCAGCGAGGTCATGAGCACGATATGACTGTTCCAGTCGTGCCAATTACAAACCTTACGGATTTTGAACTTGAAAAGATGTCAAGAGAGGCACACCTGTTTCTTGACTTAGAGGAAATGCAGGGGATTCAAGAACACTACAAAGCATTAGGCAGAGAGCCCCGTGAAATTGAACTTGAAACCCTCGCACAAACATGGTCGGAACATTGTGTACACAAAACACTAAAAGCAACGATTCGATACACAGGACCAGACGCAACGAATCGTCCGCACCACGAAGAACACGAAGACGGTTCGGTAACGATTCACAATCTACTTAAAGCAACGGTTGCAGCAGCAACAGTTGAACTTATGGAAGAAGAAATCGATTGGTGTTTAAGCGTATTTGTTGATAATGCGGGTGTAGTAAAGTTTGACGATGAACACGCAGTTTGTTTTAAAGTCGAAACCCACAATCACCCTTCTGCTCTTGAGCCATACGGCGGGGCAGCAACAGGAATCGGCGGATGTATTCGGGATATAATCGGCACAGGACTTGCGGCAAGACCAATTGCTGCAACTGATACGTTCTGTGTTGCTAACTTTGACAACGACCCACCCGAAGGGTGCTTGTCCTCAAGGAGAATCTTAAGCGAAGTTGTTCGCGGTGTTCGTGACTATGGAAACCGAATGGGTATCCCAACATTAAACGGTGGTGTTTGGTTCGACAACAATTATGCAGGAAATCCCTTGGTGTATTGTGGTTGTGTTGGAGTGATGCCAATCGATTGTATTGAGGGCGAAGCAAAACACGGTGATCACATTATTGTAATTGGTGGAAAAACAGGACGCGATGGTATTCACGGTGCAACTTTTTCTTCTGCTGAACTAACCGACACTCATACAGATGAATTTTCACATGCAGTCCAAATTGGCAATCCAATTACTGAAAAGAAAGCGCTGGATGCAATTCTTGAAGCGCGTGACCATGAATCAGGTTGTCTCTTTAACGCAATTACCGATTGCGGAGCGGGCGGTTTCTCAAGTGCAGTTGGCGAGATGGGTGAAAAAATTGGTGCAACAGTAAAGCTTGAAAAAGCACCTCTTAAATACGCTGGACTTACACCCTCTGAAATTTGGATAAGCGAAGCACAAGAACGGATGGTGCTTTCGGTACCACCAGAAAAAGTAGCAGCGATTCAAGCAATTTGTGATCGGCACGATGCAGAACTTTGTAACCTTGGCGAATTTGGCACCTCCGAAAACGAATTAATCCTTACATATGACAACAAAATGGTTGGTCAAATAGACATGCACTTCTTGCATGAGGGATACCACGGCGCGACAAGAACGGCAAAGTGGTCACCCCCGGAAATTGACCAAACTGGTAACACCCCGATTAACGTGCAGACAATGTTACCAAAACTTCTTGCACACCCAAATATCGCATCGAAACAATCTATCGTGCAGCAATACGACCATGAAGTTCAAGGTCGAAGTGTTATACGACCGTTCGTGGGTCCAACAGGAAATGCACCTTCTGACGCTGCGGTGATTACACCAGTTCGCGGTTCGACAAAGGGACTTGCAATCGGAAATGGTCTTGCAACTGGCCTCTCTGACGATCCATACCTAATAGCAACCGCGGCGATTGACGAGTGTGTTCGCAATATTGTTTGCGTTGGTGGCGACCCTTCAACTATTGCAATTCTAGATAACTATTGTTGGCCGGGAGTCAAAGATGAAGACAGTTTGGGCCGGCTCGTTCGATGCTCGCACGGTTGTTATGACGCAGCAATAGCGTATGGAACACCATTCATTTCAGGTAAGGATTCTTTGAACAATCAATTTACTACTGAGTCGGGAGAAACAATCTACATTCCACCAACAATGTTGATTTCTGGATTTGGTATGGTTGAAGATATTTCGACATGTGTAACCATGGACGCAAAAGCCCCCGAAAACATGTTGGTTCTTGTTGGAGAAACTAAAAGCGCAATGGGCGGTTCTCACTTACTTATGATTGACAAAGATGCAAAGTGCAACAACGAATTGCCAACGGTTTCACTATCGGATGGTCCTCGAAATGCACAACTTGTATTTGGAGCAATACAAAAGGGATTAATTGAATCGGCGCACGATTGCAGTGAAGGCGGCATTCTTGTTGCAGCATCAGAAATGATGTTTGGTGGTGGATTAGGCCTTGATTTGCAACTTGAAGATGACTCGCTATGTTTTTCTGAAACACCATCAAGATATTTGCTTGAAGTACGACCAGAAAACCTTGAATCGCTGCAGCAACACTTTGAAGACGCTCCGTGCGCAGTTATTGGCAAGTTTAACGAAACAAATACAGTAACCCTCGGTGATGCTTCTTGGTCCATTGATGAATTATTTAGAACTTGGTCAGAAGGGATGGTGATTTGATGGCAACGGCACTTATCATTACTGCTCCCGGAATTAATTGCGACCTTGAACTTGCTGAGGGTTTTGCGCTAGCAGGAGCGCAATCACGTTCCGTGCACATCAATGAACTTTTAGAAGACCCAGCAATAATTGACAGGGCAGATCTTGTTGGGTTACCGGGTGGTTTTAGTTATGGTGATTCCATTGCTGCCGGGAGAATCATGGCAAACATGATGCGCAAAACACTATATCCAAAACTTGTAGACGCAGTTCGAAGGGGAGTCCCTATGATTGCTCCTTGTAATGGTTTTCAAATAGCAGTACAACTTGGTTTGCTTCCGGGACCTACGCCCGGAAGCGATTGGGAGCAAGTTGCACCAACACCAACCGTCGCACTGGCCCAGAATAACTCGGCTCGTTTCATTGATAGGTGGGTTGAGTTTCGGGTCCCATCTAACACACGCTGTGTTTGGACAAAGAATTTGTCAGCAACTCCAGAGACCTCATTGATACCAATTGCCCACGGTGAAGGCAGATTTGTACCCGCAAGCGACGAGTTGATGCAAGAAATTGAAGAAAGTGATCTTGTTGCGTGTCGATATGGTTCAAATGACAATCCAAATGGTTCAATTGGAGATGTAATGGGCATCTGTGACGCAAGTGGACTTGTCTTTGGTTTGATGCCACATCCAGAACGATTCTTGCGTTGGACGCAACATCCAACATGGACACGGCTTGCAAAAGAGCAAAAAAAATGTGATCCACTTGGTTTGCAAATGTTTAAAAATGCGGTGAATTACGCAACAAAAAACAAAACACAAAATTGCGTAGAACAATCTGTATGACTGACCACAGAAAACTTGCAGTTGATTTGTTCAATTACACTTGGACTTTGCTTGACAACAAAGAAAGAACACCGGAACAAGATGAAGAAATGGTGCATTCTGCCCACGCTTCTAGGTATCACTGGGGAATTGCGGGCACAGCAAAAAATCACGCACGCGGTGAGTGGCAAATTGCGCGTGTCTATGCAGCATTAAAACGATTTGCTGCTTCGGCTCATCATGCACAGTTGTATATGGATGCTTGCAAAATGCATGACTTTGACGATTGGGATTTACCGTTTGCACACGAGGGGTTGGCAAGAGCAAATGTGTCAATTGATTCCCAAAAAGCTAGAGAGCATCTCAAAGCGGCGCGAGCCGCGGGTGGCAATATTAAAAAAGAGGAAGATAGAGATTGGCTCTACAAAAATCTAGATGAAATAGGTGCGATGATGCATGCAAACTGAAGATCAGGTTAAGTGCAGTAATTGCGGGTATGACATGCGCGGTTTGGGAAGTGGAATTTTGTGTCCAGAATGTGGGGGTGAAACAAGGAACCGCGTTTATGGTGGTGATGATTCTGATGGAAAGGTCATGCAATTCATAAACGCAAATGTTGCGGTGAAGGGTTTGTCGCCTCTACCCGACATTAGGATTCGCACAAAGTATTGGATGAGAATTGCTGGATTGTTTGTTTTTGCTGTACTTTTTTTTCAGGTACTAGTAACCTTTGCGCTGATTCCTATCGGTTCATATAGGTTTTTATTGTTTGGCTTATCTCTGTTCTGGCCAATTATTGTTGTTGGGATGATGCCCGCCAACGTAGACGATTCGATGCCTCCCTTGTACAGGATTATTCGAAAGTGGATACCTCCAACTCAGTGGTGCTGGGCAATTGGATATGCATTTTGGTCGGTGTTTCATTTGCCTACAGAATTTGGAACAATGGGTGGAAATCTAAAATATTACTGGCCATTACTTCTTTTACACTTCGTTGGCGGAGTTGGCGTTGTTGGATTAGCGTTTTGGTTACACGATCTCGCGCTTCGAATGGATTTACACAGAGCAGCAACTAGGTGCAACTTCGTTGCAGTTGCATTTGCAACGTGGGGCGTACTCGTCTTTGTATTACCATGGAAACACTTTTCAGCTGCTGGTCTAACTGGTAACCAAGGAGCACTCATGTGGTGGGCGTTAATTCTTGGGCTAATGTTCCCATGGTTTTGGATATTACGAACATTTGGATTGGCGTTGTTTGAATTTTCCTCGCATTCCAAGTGGTCTATGAAGTACGAAGAGGGGCGGGAGGGCCGTCAGGAACGGATTACAAAAAAGCGTGAAGATTATAAAAAGGAACGTGGTTGGTGATGAAAAACACCATCAATCAGTACCCGCGGTAAAATAACACTCATGACAGAAGAAAAAACAATTCGTTGTGCTGTTGTTGGTGTTGGGCGCATGGGTCGACACCACGCTCGCGTGTATTCACAAATGGACGGTGTTGAGTTTGTTGGGGTTGTTGACCAAGATGAGTCAAGAAGAAACGATATTGTTGAAGAGTGGGGTGGCAAGGCGTTTGCAACCGTTGAAGAACTAATTGGCAATGGCGAACTTCCGAGTGTGGATGCTGTGACAATTGCGACTCCTACGGTTTACCACCTTGAAGCAGCGGAACCACTACTAGAACGCGGCGTTGCATGTTTAATTGAAAAACCGCTTGCGCCAACTGCCGAAGTTGCTTCAGCGATTGCAGATGCAGCTGAAAAGGGCGGAGCCGTCTTGCAAGTGGGTCATGTTGTTCGGTACGACCCGGTGATGCGAGCAGTTGCTTCGATTGAAAATTTGAAGCCCCGATTTATAGAAATGGTTCGCATAAGTCCAATGACATTCAG
>CAZABE010000005.1:0-43179 GCA_964483425.1 uncultured Isosphaeraceae bacterium
TTCACGAGCAATTTTTCTCGCTTCAGCAAACTCCTTGTCAAATTCTCTTCTTAATCGGTGGGGCATACTTCAATTGGCACAATAGCAAATTGGTCAACATCGACAAGACCAAGGTCGCTAAGTTTTAGTTTTGGTATTACGGAAAGTGGAAGAAAACTTAGTGGCATAAATGGATCTTCAAGCGGACATCCTAGCGATGCGATTGCAGAAAGTACTGACTTCTGTTGACTAATAACTAACTCCGGGGGTTCGTCTGACATTAATCCAGCAATCGGCAATGGAAGAATTGCAAGTAACTTTCCATTTGAAACAACGCATTGCCCGCCTCCCGAACTTTGTAATGTTTGCATAGCGATGAACATGTCTTCATCGTTGTCTCCAACAACCGCAATGTTGTGCGCATCGTGACCTACCGTTGACGCAATCGCACCACCACAGAAGTTGAACCCCTTGACAAATCCGAGTCCTACGTTACCTGTATTGTGATGCCGTTCAATGACAGCTATTTTTAGAATATCTGGTTCCGTTGACTTGAGGTGTAGTTCCTTAGTCAAGAGTTGTCCAGGGATGAGACCTATGACACGAATGGGTTCCGATTGTATTTTGATAGCAAATGAATCTTGAGTAACACTTGAAGAGATGTGCACGCTGCCTTTTGCGACAGACCAATCGGTGGTACTTGGTATGTCTATGACAGTGCGACTCTCTGCTACAAGATGACCGTGGTGCCATGTTTGTTTTGGGATTGGATTTTGAAGATTATCGAAAACGACGAGGTTTGCGAGTTTTCCATTTTCGATTGCACCCATTTCGTTTAACTCAAAATGATCAGCTACATGCTTTGTTGCGATACAGATTGCAAGAATTGGATCGAGCCCAAGTTTAATTGCTTTACGGATTATATGGTCTATGTGTCCTTTGTCTCGTAAATCAGCAGGATGCCTATCGTCGGTGCAGAAGCAAATCTTGTGTGCATTTTCAGGTGTAATGATTGGAAGTAATGCTTCAAGATTTTTTGCAGCGCTTCCTTCTCGGATGTAGATTTGCATTCCACCTTCAAGTTTTTCTAGTGCTTCTTCTGCAGTATTACTTTCATGATCACTTGAAATTCCAGAAGAAATATATTTCAACAAATCACTACCGCGAAGTCCAGGGCAATGTCCATCTACTTTACCGTAGCGTAATCCCATTTTGATTTTTTTATGTACCTCGGGATCTTCATGGAGGACTCCTGGGAAGTTCATCATCTCAGCAAGGGCAATTACTCTTTCATCTTCAAAGAGTGGTTCTAAATCATCAGCAAGCAACGTTGCACCACTTGTTTCAAGTGGCGAAGCGGGAACGCAAGAACTTGCAGCAAAGAAGGCATCGAATGGAATGTCCATTGCATCTTCCATAACGAGTTTAATGCCTTTGATACCAAGAACATTTGCAATTTCATGTGGATCAAAGATAGCAGCAGTCGTTCCGTGTGGTAGAGAAAGTTTGGCAAAAGAAGTTGGAGGAAGCATCGTCGACTCAACGTGCATGTGTGCATCGATGAATCCGGGTGAAACGTACGCTCCATCTAGGTCGATGATAGTTTCTGCGGTCTCTGCTCCAAGGACAATTCTTTTATCTTTGATGCCAACATCTATACTGTCAATATCGCGCGATTGCACATTAACGAGTTTGCACCCCCGTAGAATTGTGTCAACCTTTGTCATTCCTCGGAAAGATCTACATGCTCACCTGGTTCCAAGACAAGAACATCGATGTCTTTTGGTGCAAACCTCTTGACATCAACTTCAATTGGAGGCCACGTGTTGTAGTGCATCGGAATTGCTGTTGTAGCGCCAATCATTTCGGCTGCAACGGCAGCTATTTCGGGACCCATTGTGAAGCGATCACCAATTGGTAACATTGCTATGTCTGGTTGGTACATTTGTCCAAGGAGTTCCATATCGGAGAAAAGGGCGGTATCGCCAGCGTGATAGAGCACTGCTCCTCCAAACTCAATCATTAAACCGCAAGGCATCCCCATATAACGACCCTTGAAACTTGAGGAATGAAACGCTTGGGTAAAAGAAATTCCACCAAATGGTGCCTCGATTCTACCTCCCGGATTGCCTGGTTCGCAGTTTTCATGACCTTGTTCACCCAGATATTCACATATTTCGTAAGCTGCGTAGACAGTTGCGTCATTTGCTTTGGCTATCTCTTCACAGTCACCAAAATGATCAAAATGACCATGGGTAACAGCCATATGTGTACATTTGATATCCTTTGAAGCCACTTTTGCTACTGGATTATCTGTAAAAAAAGGGTCAATGAGCAAATTGGATGTGCCGTCATCAAGTTGAAAACACGATTGACCGTGAAATTTAAGTGTAATTGTCATGGATAGATTTCCTTCGCACATATCGTAACAAAGTGACAAAGGGACAGCCGCAAAGCGCGACCTTTTCTCTTTCAGCGCTACAAAGTGACTGTCACAAAGCGCTGCCTTTTCTCTTTCAAGGTGATAGGGACTCCCAAATCAGCATTTGTAAGTTGTTGTTAATGCAGGAGATAAATATGGCTCAGCGCTACATTTATTTTCTTCGTCGACAACGCCCAGAAAGACCAGCAATGGTGAGTAAAGCGATTGCGCCTGGTGCTGGGACGAATTGGTAAGAAAATGCATACTGTCCTAAGACGGAAAAATCTCCATTTCCCGCTACAGCCCAATCATCATCTTGGTAAGTGATAAACTGAATTGAGTCGTTTGCAAATTCTGTTAGGGCAACGGAGTACATATTGAGCGTACCACTTTGAGCAGCAGAAACGTCGCCCCATGCAAATCCTGCGGATGTTTGTTCATGGTCCCAACCAAGCAATGCATTGACTAATTGTGTTTCGTTTCCCATGTCGTGCCAAGAATATTCACTACCCTCATCTCCTGTTGCATACCAATCGGTTTCCATCGAAGTTGTTGAAGATATTCCTAGGAATTGATCAACGGTACTATCAGCAGGGTTTGTTATTGGTATCCCATCAAAAAGTCCAATGAATGAAAGCCCCGCATCAGTACTTGCAAGAAGAAAGGAAAGTTTGGCTGCAGTATCAATACCGTCGTTGTTTAGGATAGCAGTGAGAATCTCTTGATCGCTCATCGCAAATTGGTGGTCTGGATTGTTTAGTAAACCATCCATATTTCCAGCTTGTAAATCAAACGAACCATCTGGACTATTTATGGTGATGTAATCAGAGTAAGCCACTTTTGAGACAAATAGCAAGCAAAAGAGTGTAAAAATATAACTAATGGTAATGCGCATTACTGATGGGTTCATCGACCAAAAAAGTGGATAATCTGATTAATAGTTCTCATTGATGGATGGAGAAGTTCAGAAAAAATATCGATATAACCGAGCCAAGTTGCCTATCTTTACAATATTGGTGCAATAAGCCCCACAGCGTTCTGCCAGAGGCGCTTTTTCATCGACCAATCGTTAACAACTTGCTCACTTACTCGCGTTGATTGCTCAATATAGGAGGTTTGAAGGAACCTCAATTCGCTTGTAAAGTCAGTATCAAAAACGAGCATGTTGACTTCAAAATTTAGTTCCAAGCTTCGTCTGTCTAGGTTCGCTGAACCAATTAACGCAACGTTCCGATCAATCGTCATTGTTTTTGCGTGTAACAAACCACCATGAAATTCATGAATATGAACACCCGCTTCAAGAAGTTTTGCAAAGGAGTTTCTGCTTGCTGCAGCGACAAGTTTAGAGTCGTTTTTTGCTGGTAGGACGAGATGAGTTTCAACACCACGTTTTGCACAAATTAGAAGAGCCGACTCTGTTGAATCATCTGGGCAAAAATAAGGAGTCGTTATGACTAATTCTTCTTGCGCACAGAAGAAAGCAGTTTGAAGAAGTTGGCTCAGCGATTGGTTGTTGCTGTTTGGTCCCGTTGCCATTAGTTGTGCAGGGAAACCATCACTTGGAATTGTTAACGGCTCACGAAGCATATCAGCCAAGTTCTCATCACTATCCATAAACCAATCTTGGATGAAAATTGCATGTAACTCTCTTACTATAGGCCCAGTAATTCGAACAGACGCATCTACCCATGGTGCATACTTTGGTTTTGGCGCGAAAGAGGGTTCCGCAATATTATTAGATCCCATGTATCCAATGTCATTGTCAATTACAGCAATCTTTCGATGATTTCTTAAATCTAGACGGACAAGAACAGCTCGCAATACATTTGCTGGCAAGGCAGTAACCACATGCACACCATTTTTTCGAAGTTGGTTGCACGTTTCCGAGACAAGAAACTCTTTTGATCCCACACCGTCTAGTAAAAGACGGCAAGTTACTCCTCGTTTAACTGCGTCTATTAGTGCGGTAGAAATTCGTTTGCCAGCCTCGTCGTCAAGCATTATGTATGAAAGGATATGACAATGGTGTTTAGCTCTATAAATGTCATCAGCTAGAGAGCAAACTAACTTATCCGAATCACCAAATAGTTTCGCCCCATTTGAATTCAGCACAAATGAAGCGCCTACGGTCTCGGCAACAGATGAAATCGAGTGGTATTGAGCTTCGATTTTTGCGCTTTCAATTTTTGAACATGAATTATGCGCTGCAACACATTGAGGTATTCGTTTAATAATTTTTTTGTGTTTTCTGCGACGGATTGAACCAAGCCGCCTTGTCCCTAGCAAAAGGTAGAGCACGGTACCTATGAATGGGATGAAAATTATTAGTAATATCCACGCAAGTTTTGATGAGGATGTTTTCTTTCTTTGAAGAATGACAACTGCAATCATTATCACTTTTAAAGTGAGTTCCCCGAAAAATAGAATGAGTGGCCATGAATGAATTTCCATGTTGTCACAATACCGTTTTTATTTTCATCTGTTACCGAATGGTGATTTCAGAAGTATTTGTAAGGTCAAATTCAGCGGAAATCCCTTTGTCTATTCGCCCAAAATTTGACTGGAGCCAATTTAATCGAGTAATTTTGTCCTCTGCGAGTGCCTCGAGTCCTCTTTCTTCATTTGGAGCAGACCCCCATATCAACCTGCTTGGAGTATCGGTTGTAAGAACAATGCAAGCGTCACTAGACCATCTAGAAAGATCGATTGTTTGAATTTGAGTAGCCCATGTTTTGTTGTAAATGATATGCAACAACTTTAATGCGGAACTAACATCTTCTCCATTCCATTGAAGAACAGGTCTTTGAGGTCTTGAATGGATTGTCTTTTCTAATGTAATAAAGTGGTATTTAGGGTTAACAATAATGCCGTTCCTAGTTGGAAGTCGTCTGCCTTGTGCGTCTATGAATACTTCACCATATTCATCTTTTACTTTAGCGTAAGGAATGAGAAACGAAGCCTCTATGGATGCTTGATTATCGCTGACCCAACTTACTTGATTAACATTGGTAAACCAACCAGTTGCTGCAAGCGCGGTTGCTGTTTCAATTAAACCTTCACGACCGACAGTTTTCTCGGCAAGGTGAAGCCGTGCAGTGTTTTGCAATCCGACCAGCAATGAGTCATCTATCCACTCGGGTGGATTTTGAAAAGTTACCTGAATATCCGCTGCAGCGATTCTCGTAGCTCGTAATTTTGGAACGCTCATTGCTGTTAATGTAATAAGGCCAGCAATTGCAAGAACCCAAGAAATTAACACAGGTGACTTAAAAACATCTAGTATTAACGAAAAGACCATAGTTCCAAATGAAACAAGTCGGTTTTGTTTTTTTCGTGCCATAGCGTAGACATAACATCGACAATGTAGCTTGCTCTACTTGATTACTCTAGCAGCAGCAAGTTCAACAAGGTTCGTGCAAATCTCGGGCATACTCATTCCGGCGTGTTTCGCAGCCATCGGAATAAGGGAGTGGTTGGTGAAACCGGGCATCGTATTTAATTCAAGAAACCACGCTACTCCACTGTTAATGATGAAGTCGACTCGGGCGATATCTTGAATATTCATGGTTTTATAAAGATGCAGTGATGATTCAACACAATCATTTGGAGGGAGTTCTGGTTCAATAATGAATTTTGTATCGTCTCTTTCATATTTGGCAGCAAAATCATAAGTCCGAATATCTTCTGGTGGGATTATTTTAATTATGGGTAACGGGTCACCATCAACTATTCCAACTGTAACTTCATCACCCTCGATGTATGTTTCTGCGAGGAGGGATTCTCTCTTGTTGTGAAGTTGTTTTCTTGCCTTTATTACTTCTTCATTTGTCTTACAGATTGCCATGTCGATACTTGAACCGTCATCAACAGGCTTTAGTACTAATGGAGCATCTAAATCACATGGTTCCAAATTTGTAACCGTACACCACTTTGGAGTATTCAGCCCAGCACTCTTTGCAATTTCTTTAGTAACTACTTTGTCCATTGCGTTGCGAGCAGCTAACGAACCAGAACCAACAAAAGGTATGCCGCTTTGTTCAAGTAATTCTTGGAGAGGTCCACCTTCACCATAAGGACCGTGAAGGACTGGGAAAATAACATCTGCGTTCATCCCAATCAAATCGGATAACGTCAATTTATCAACAACTTTGAAGTTTACACAATATTTAGAAGACGACTTAAGCGCATCTGCAACAGCAGTGCCCGAATCGATTGAGACATTTCTTTCTGCATCTGGTCCACCTGCAAGGACCGCTACCCTTAAGTTGTTCACCTTTGCACCTCTGGGTTTCGAGACCAAATCACAACTTCTTCTTTTAAGATGATTCCAGTATCTTCAAGGACTCTATCTTTGATGGTTTGTATTAATGCAATAACGTCAGAACTCGTCGCTTCTTTTGCTGTTGTTATAAAATTTGCATGGTGTTTGCTTACTGACGCACCCCCAATTGTAGTTCCTTTTAAACCTGACTCATCAATAAGTTTTCCAGCGGAAATACGTTCGCCATTTTCTCCCATAGGGTTTTTAAAAACACACCCTGCAGACGGTTCCGCTAGTGGTTGCCTAGATTTCTTCCAAGCGAAATTTTCTTTTACTTCTTCTCTGAGTTTTATTGGATTACTTTTTTGTAAATCAAATGAAGCAGATAGAATCAATGGTTCTGCAATTCTGCAACTTCGGTAATTGAATGTCAGCTCATTTTTGTTGTAGGTTCTAAGTTCTCCGCGACTAGATATGCACGTGACTGTTGATAGAGAGTCGCTGATACATCCATGTAACCCACCCGCGTTCATCCGTATCGCTCCTCCAACAGTTGCTGGGATTCCTGCCATTGCGGTTAGCCCACTTAGTCCAAGGCGAACGGTCTCCATGACAACCTTTGCAAGATCAGCTCCCGCCATAGCATGTAATACATCAGCTGAATCTTCGTTGGTAAACCTAATTGTTGTAAAACATGGATGGTCTAATTTAATAACAATCCCATCCACCCCCAAATCATCTATGAGAAGGTTTGCCCCTTTACCAAGTATTCTGCAGGGAATTTTATCGTTGTGGCACCTTTTTAATAGTAATGAAAGTGCATCAGCAGAGCGAGGTCGAACTAGTACGTCTGCGCCACCACCAATACCGTAGTGTGTCATAGCACCTATTTGAACATCATGTTCCAGATCAACATCAAGGTCCCCTAGCAAAGTTGATCGAAATGAAGATGTCATACCCTAAATGTTTGTTGCGAAACGTTTGCGAGTTCGTGTGCGATTGTAGTAACCGGTCCTGCACCCATCACAACAATCAAATCACCATCTTTGGCGGTTTCTTGTAAATGACTGACAATATCGTCGAAGTTGTTGATGTGCCTTGCAGATGCCCCTTGATCTATAAGTTTGTCAACGAGATCTTGCGCTGATACTCTTTGTTGCTCGGCAATTGAATCACGAACGAAGTAAATGCGAGGAACTATAACTTCATCAGCGCTAGAAAAACTTTGGGCAAACTGGTCAAGTAAAAACCTTGTTCTGCTGTGTTGGTGTGGCTGGAACACACAGATTAATCTTTTTGGAAGTTCAGATGCTCGTAAAGCGCGAAGAGTAGTTTCAATTTCAGTTGGATGGTGCCCATAATCATCGTAGACGATTGCGGTTCCATTTTCCTTACATTTAAACGTTCCAAGCCGTTGTAACCTACGGTCTACCCCTTGGAATTGTTCTAACGGCTCTATCAGGGATTCCCAATCAACACCAAGATACACCGCTAGGATTGCAGCAGCAGAAGCGTTGAGAGCGTTATGAGATCCGGGCATAGGGTTCGTCCACTGAATTGTCCACATGCCATCTCTTAGTATGCCAACTCGCCTTACACTCGGATCAAACATGACTTGGTAATCAGCTTCTGGGTGAAAACCAAACGTCTCAACATTACAACTTAATGCAGGAGTTACGATGTTCCTGTGAGCGCCATCGTGGGCTATCAGCAAAACACCGCCATCTTTTGAATCGGGGATTTTCATGGCAAATCCCTTGAATGATTTAATTATGTCATCAAGGGATGAATAGTAATCCAGATGATCTTCTTCAATGTTATTAATCAGACCAATTTTAGGGTTATGATCGTGGAATGATCGATTGAATTCGCATGACTCACTTATAAGTATTCCTTGTTCACCTCTGTGTGTTCCGACGGGAATTGTTGAGGAGCCTACCTTACTTGAACCACCAATCTGTTCACAGTTTGCACCAACAATGAAACTAGGGTTGAAATTGGTGTGCAGTAGGATCGAACTTAAAATAGAGACAGTAGTAGATTTTCCGTGTGTTCCAGCAATACAGACACTTGTATGCTTTCTCTGTACAAGCCCGAGCATTTGGGCGTATGTAACAATTGGAATGCCCATCTCATCTCCAGCAATAATTTCTGGATGGTCTGGCACTATGGCTGCAGAGTGTACTATTAGGTCAGTATTTGTAGGGATTGTGCTACCATCTTGTGTAAATGAAACTTCAATCCCCTCGCGCATAAGTTTTGAAGTGGTTTTGGATTCTATTTCATCCGTTCCCTGAACATTTGCCCCAAGCCGAGCAATAAGTAACGCTAATCCGCTCATTCCACAACCACCTATTCCAACGAAATGAATAGATTTGTCTTGGAGTGTTTCGATAGAAAAACCAGGAGGGAATTGCGAGGTCATATACAGGATTCTATCGCCCTTAAGTCCGCTTCGCCTTGAACTTGAAGAAGATTCTCAGTGTAGTGGTACAATGCCAAAACATGAGTGAAGTACACGCACAAATTCTAATCGTTGATGATGAACCAGACCATGCAGAGGTGATGGCAGAGTCCCTTAGGCGGCTCGGACATATTTGTACTATTGTTGATGGATTTGAGTCCGCTAAAGATGAATTAACAATGGGTAGTTTTGACGTAATTGTCTCTGACATGGTGATGGAGGAAGAGCAATCTGGATTGAAGGTCTTGGAACTCGCCCAACAACAACAAGACAGCGCAGTAACAATCGTCGTGACAGCACACGGTGACATACCAACTGCAAAGGCAGCACTTCAGGGTGGGGCATATGATTTCATCGAAAAACCTCTTGACCTTGATGTATTTAGAAATTTAGTAAATAGAGCTGCTGAGACGGTCGTCTTACGTCAGCAGAATGAAAGTTTGAAAGGGCAAATTGATTCTGCTTATGGTTTTGAGGGTATTATTGGAGAGTCACCTGCAATTCGAAAGATTATTGAATTGATTCAACAGGTTGCTCCAAGTACGTTGCCTATTTTAATTACCGGCGAGTCGGGTACCGGTAAGGAATTAGTTGCTGGTGCAATTCACCGACAATCAAAAAGAGCTTCAAAGAAATATGTCGCCTTTAACTGTGCAGGGCAAAGTGAGTCCCTATTGGAAGATCAACTTTTTGGTCATGTTCGTGGTGCATTTACTGGTGCAGATCGAGATCGCGAGGGTGTCTTTGAATACGCAAATGGAGGCACATTATTTTTAGATGAAATTGGAGATATGCCACTATCTATGCAAGCGAAATTATTACGCGTACTTGAGACGGGTGATGTCGTCCGGCTTGGACAAAATAAGGACAGGTCAACGGACGTTCGATTTGTTTCTGCAACGAATCAGGACTTAAAAGTTCGGTGTGAAAACGCCGAATTTAGGGAAGATTTATATTTCAGAATTAATGGCGCTGAAATTCACGTCCCTCCACTTCGCCAGCGCCGTGAGGATATTCCATTATTAGTTAATCATGCTCTTGGCAAGTTTTCTGCAGACATGGATCAAACAAGGCCAACTTTTACAGAACCGGCAATGCTTCGGTTGGTTGCTTACGATTGGCCAGGTAATGTCAGGGAGTTGATGAACGTTGTTCAGAGAATGGCTGTCGTAACTCAAGCAGAAGTAATTGATCTTGCACAAATCCCTGATGAAATTAGAAGTTCTGACTCAGACGATTCTTACGACGTTGGTTCACTTGCTGGAATTGGGTTAGATAAACTTGAAAAAGAAGCCATCAGACAAACTCTCGCGATGACGGGTGGAAATAGAGAGCAGACCTCAAACCTGCTTGGAATTGGAGAGCGGACACTCTATCGAAAACTGAAGGAATACGGTATTAAATAAGCAATTTCGAGTTCGTAAACTACCCGTGGTGTAAACGACCCGCGGGATTGTTTATTAGTTTATGGTGCCTGTCATAGGATTGATTTGGATTACAACGTAGGTATCTCCGCTATTGACAGTTATATCAACGGGTTGTGTGAAATCTTTAAGACCACCGTTCTGGTCAAACACAACCATTTGATTATCAGTATTACTACTTACAGTTACGCTCTCTGCACAAGCCGCTGCACCTTCGCCAAGGAGTAAGGAAAGAGGTTCTTGGGTAACATCATCAATCATAGGAACATCGGGCGAGTCGGTGTTTGCTATGTGCCAACCATTATTCTCGGTCTTGATAATAAGGGCAATCTCTTCTTCTGGGTATGAGATTGCTAGTATCTGTGCATATTCCAAGTCGCTGGTTAACAACCTTCTTGTTACTTCGGTTTGCAGTTTGTCTTCATTACCTAACATTGGAACAGCAAGTGCCGCAAGTATTGAAAGAATCGCTAGGGAGAGCATTAGTTCGATAAGTGTATAACCTAGATGTTGCTTTGTTAGATTCATTACTCAATCACCGATGCAAATGTATGCTCCGTTGTGTGTAAATGACGAAGCCGTCTCGCTTGTCTTGCTAGGGATTCCCAGCGCCGAGCGTCAACACCATAAACAATGAGTTCATAAATAACTTCGTTTGGTCTATCTGTTGGATAAGACCACCAGTCCTGCCAACTTTGGTAATGGTCTTCGATGATGGCATTGGTGGTTTGTTGTAATGAGTCAATTAGGAATGGATCGAGTTGTGCAAGTTGCTGCAATCCATCAATTAAAGTTCCATCGTTGTTGTACAATGCGCTTGAGGTGTCTGCATAACCACCTTGATCGAGTGTCGGATCGTAGAGTAATCTCGACGCTCCCCTAAGAGTTATTTCATCTGAGGCAATTCTCCCACAGAGTGTTGTTAAACCACTTAGTTCTACATCACTATTGGGTGCATAAATCTCGCCTTTGATAGTTGTGATTCCGCGCAAATCCCAGTCGGTGTCACTGTGCCCAAATAGGCGAACTCGGTTTGGGTTACTCCAAGAATTTGCGGAATGGCTTTCATTACCAATGTAACTGGATCTGATATCAACATCACCGCCAACATGAATGGTAAGGGTTGCGTTCTCTGAAAGTTCAATTGATGCAGCATTTAGGTTAAAATCACTATTGACTGTGAGTGTTACGTCTCCATGTATAACTACTGGTTGATTGGAACCAAGTTGGAATTGTTCAACTTCGTAAGAACCTTCGTATAAGTTAAGGGTGTCTACATGGTTGCGGAAATAGCTTCCAAATCCACCAGTAAAGTTATATGCCCAGTGACTAGAATTTGAGGAGTTAAAACTTTCCTCTTCAAATTCAAGTGGTGATGTATTTTCGGGAGGTGAAGGAGGCATTGGGAAGGGGGGTGATTCAGGGAGTACATTGTCAGAAGACATGTATGATGAAATCATAGATGATGCATTTGATAACGTGTGAAGTTCAATATTTGATGTTTGCCCCCAAGAGTTTATTTGAACCGACATTGGACTTGTCGCTAAAGTTCCGATTTGAATTGGATCGTCTTGTGTTCCAAGCGGTGAAGCAGACCAGTGTTTTACAGAAGCAACATCTCTTATAGTGAGTTGCGATTGCGTGAATAGCGCAAATTCACTATAGTCGACGTCGAATTCTTCATCCGTTGGAATGATGGTTGCGTGTGCTTCCGCTGCCTGTGATATTCCAGAAACTGATGAATAGATGGTAATTTCAACTTCGTTGGTTGACTCTGTTGGAGGTAACTGTGTTTCAGCATCTATAACAGTTAATGTAATTTCACCTCCACCGAATGCAAACGAGTCGAGGATAATCCCATCCAGATGCTCGGTACGCCAATCAGCGTTAGTTTCAAGTATCGCGATTGCCAAATCCAGACCCGATTCAGCAAGTGCTCTTGCTTTAGACGATGCTTCGACGTTAGAACTAATTGCGATTGAGTTGTCTCGGCTTCCAAAATATGCTACTGCCAATGAACCGGTAACTAGTACAGCAACCATAACAAGCATTAATGCGATACCTCTTCGGCTAGGAGATATGTTGTGCGAGTTGAAATTCATTATTAATACTCCGACGGTGACTTATGTACGCGGATGGTTTCATCTACTAAAGAATCACTTGTTTCACCAAAGGAAGAGGAAAAAGAAAAACGGACACATACTCTTGTTGCTTCAAGTGGGTTTGGATCGTTGGTCCAAAATGTGCAAGATGCCATTGCGTCAACAAGAGAAATGGAATCAATCAAATCATCGCTCTGAAATCCTAAGAGAAGTGATTCGTAATCCGTTGATTCATTGCATTCGACGTCTGCTGCATCAATCATTGACTGTGACCATTCGGCTGGAAAATCAACAAA
Organism: uncultured Isosphaeraceae bacterium; assembly: GCA_964483425.1. Classification (GTDB taxonomy): domain Bacteria; phylum Planctomycetota; class Phycisphaerae; order Phycisphaerales; family SM1A02. The sequence goes on from CAZABE010000005.1 coordinate 12,949, forward strand.
AAGAACACTTAATAAATTAGACGAGGAGTCGAATCTTATCCACCTGATTTCAGAAGAGTGGACAGTGTTGCTTTCACGAGAGTCGTCTGTCCAAATCGTTAAGTAGGAATTACTTTTGTCGAGAATACAACGAGCAGGTGCAATGTAAGCCCCAAGACGAACTTGAGTTGTCGCAAGCAATATAGCAGTTTGTCGCCCATCATCTTTTGTTGTCAAACTATTTGTAGCAGCAGCCATCATTGAAGCAACAGCAGCACCAACGACGGAGGTGATTCCGATTGTCAAAATCAATTCTAAGAGTGAGAGACCTCTGCGGTTCATGATTGTGGCTCCGGTACAAATCGTTCGATTGTTGCAAGAATTCGACCATCGGCGGTGAATGATGAGACGGTAACAGTACGACCAACAATGAATACTTCAAGTGGTGTAACTTGGACTTCATCTGCAATTACAGTTACGTTTCTTCCAATCTGACTCCAATCACCTTCGATACCTGCTCCTGTAGGATCTGTGATTGTGCCAACTTCCTCAACAAATCCATGCCATGTATCGATGGTTTCCCAAGGCACTTGAGTAATTTGAGAAAGTAACGATTCTGCTGCGACTGAGCCAACAATTTTGTTTCTTGCTTCTAACGATTGCTGCTGCCCTGCAACGATTGCACTTGTAATTGACGCAACTGCAAAAGTGAGAATTCCAACAGCGATTAAAACCTCGAGGAGTGCAATACCACGTTTTGTGCGATGAATACATTTTGTGGACATATATACCCAATCGAAAACATAAGATGACGTATCCCTTACTAGACCAGTTCCTTAATAAAAAATAATGCCTTAAGCACTGCATACGGATTAAATTACCTAACATTCCAACTTAGTATGTCCGATAAAATATGCGACACTTGCGCTAGATTGCCTATATCTTCGGAATGATGGTAAAAAAAGGTCTCTTAGTCGTTTACGTATTGCAAAGTGTGAGGGTGAGACCATAATGCCCCTCATGCCGTGGCGGTTCTATAGATACATGCTCACAGACGTGCTTCGGCAATTCGCCATCACCGCAGTCATTCTTGTAGTTGTGATTGCTTTTGGTGCAGCTATTAAACCAATGTCAAGCGATAATCTGGTTACTGGGTGGGATGTCGCTAAGTACCTTGTTTTTGCGATTGTACCAATGTTGCAGTTTGCACTACCGTTTGCTGGTGCATTTGCTGCCACAATTGGCTTGCATCGCATGTCTCAAGACAACGAGATTATTGCTATGTCAGTAAGCGGGCAATCTTACGTTCGTTTACTTGCGCCAATGGCACTTTTTGGTGTGATTCTGACACTGCTAGTTGCATTGTTGACACAATCAATCATTCCGCTATTTGTTGGCAAGATGACTACTGCAATGTCAAAAGATTTACCTCGTCTATTAACGAACTCTATTAAGCAACACACTCCTTTCGTTGAAAAGAACATGATTATCTGGGCTGAAGACATTTTTGTTATTGAAGATGGAGATCAAGAGAGAATGGCTCTTGAACATATGGCAGTTGCAAAAATTGATGATACCGGAAGAGCAAATATGTATCTCACAGCGGCAGCATCTGTCGTGGATGTAAAGAGAACAGGTGGACAAACGTCTATGCTTGTTAATTTTAAGGACTCAGCACAGTGGACAAGTAACGCTGATGGTTCTGGGTTTTTAAGAGGTGCAAAAGAGGGGCATCTGACCCATGCAATTGACTTGCCATCCTTGACGAAGCAGAGACCATCATCCCTTACTCGTTCGGCTTTGTTAGATTTGCGAACATATCCACGCAAATATCCAAAAGTGAATGCCGCAGCAATCGCTCTAGAGTCATCTCTTTCAGAAATCAGATTCTTTGATAAAGTGAACGAACAATTTCAAGTATCAAATTCTCTTGCTTGCGATACAGTAACTGGCGGCAGGGAACTTGTTATTACTGCAAATAAAATGAAAGGAAGTACTTTTGTTCCTCCAATTACGGTCATATCCATTAGTGGAACGGGCGAAGAACGTGTGCTCAATCCGAAGTATGCACGACTCATTGTAGATCAGACAGAAACAGGAATAATAGATTCAGTCACCTTCCAGATGAAAGATGTAATTGTGGGGGCAGGTGAGGTGGGAGAAAATTTGCGAGGGGAATTAGTGGTTCCATCATTGCGTATTAGGGATTTACCGTTACAAAGCGAAACAAGGGAGTTAACTGTTTCAGAAATCCTCGCACTAGCAGACACAAGCCAATCAAAAACAGTGCTTAAATCAGCTAATAGACTTCGGCTTCAATTATCACAAATGGAAGGACAAATAATTGGAAGGATTGGTCAACGCTGGGCGGTGAGTGTACTTCCATTGCTTGCAATAGTTCTAGGTAGTTTGTTTGCGATTAGATTCTCTACCAAACCTCCTTTATCAGTTTACGCGAAAGTGTTTACTCCTACTGTCGTTGCGTTGTTATTGGTCTTTGCTGGTGGGCAAATGGTTAGAGATGCAAGGGAGATATCGGGGTTTGCAATTATGTGGTCAGGGAATCTTGGATTAACATTTATGGTGTTTTTCAATTGGATGCTTTTGCGCAAGAACTAACATGAAGATATTAACCATCCATATTATTAAACGAATGGTAATTAACTTTGTAGTTCTTTTTACGTTAATCTTTCTGCTTGGTGCCGTGATTGATATTATTATTAATTTAGACGAATTCGATAAAATCGCAACGTTGATGGCTGGGGATGGTGGATTTTTCGCTAGAGTTTATACACTTATTAGTGTTGGTATTGGGTTTGAAGGCCCTCGGCTCTTCCAAGTTTACGCTTATCTTCATGGTATTATTGCTGTTGGTGCAATGGCATTTACTGCTGCCAATATGTCGCGTTCACGTGAGTTTATTGCTTTGATGGCTGCGGGTATTAGTTTACGTAGGATTGCATTACCTTTTTTGTTTGTAACGTGTGTAATTAGTTTTGTTGCTTTACTAAACCAAGAATATATGCTTCCAAGGGTAGCCCCCATGCTGCTCCGCAATCATGGAGAACTAGGGAAGGAAAGCGTTGGCTCATTTTCGATTCCGTTTACTCCAGACAAAAATGGCGTGCTTTTACTAGCCCCATCTTTGAATCCCGCAACAGGAAAGATTAAGGAACCAACATTTTTGGTAAGGGATGATATGGGTCGCATGGTTCGACAAATTAGAGCGGATTCAGCTAGGTGGGACACCGAAACAAATAACGGATGGGTATTGGAAAGCGGTAAAGCGGTAGATATTGTTTTCGATAAGGAAAGCACGCAAGCAGAAATCATGCCGCCCGTAGAAGTTGAGTTTTACGAAACAGAATTGTCTCCATATATTTTGACCCTTCATAGGTATGGTCAATTCGTGAGCATGCTTGGAATGACACAACTAAATCGGATGCTTGAAGTTGCGGGTACCTTCGACGCTCCAATGCTCAAGAGACATTGGTACTCTAGATTTGCAACTATTGCTTTAAATTTGCTTGCGATGATAATAGTAATCCCACTATTTGTTACAAGAGAGCCGGTTGTATTATCAAGGCAATCGGTTAAATGTGGTGCGATAGGAATAACAATATTATTTGGTGGGACAATAGTAATGCTGATGCCAATTCAAGGGTTTCCAGCGATTGTTAGCGTATTTCTACCAGCCCTTATTCTTCTTCCTTTAGGGTTACTTCAATTAGTTAATATCCGAACCTGAGTGCGGTTTAAGTTCGGGATTGAAATATGTAACGGAGTATTTATTTCTTAGTGCCGTCGCGAGTTCCTCCATAAGAAAACGCTCTTGAGCGAGTTTTGCTAACTTCTCCATTTCACTTTTTGCTTCTTCAAACGAGACATCGGACGACATCTTTTCGCCAATTACTTTGACAATTATCCATCTGTCTCCAATAAAAATTGGATTCGAAAATTCACCTATAGAAACATTCGGAAGGGCTTCTCTGATTGATTCTGGCCAGAGTGGGTCTGCTATTGGTATTGGTTCAACGAGTCCACCTCGAGACGCACTAGAATCGATGGAATGTTGGACAGCGAGATCGATGAATGGTGTACCTGATTGAAGTTGATCAATGACAACGCCCGCTTCTTTCTGTGTAGAAGTTACGATTATTCTAGTTGGGTAAGTGACTCCGTGGACTATCGAAAACATTCGTTTCGTAGCATCATCAGTAAGATGAACTTCATCAAAAACAAGTTTACGAAGAGCAGCATTTCTCCAGAATAATTGACGTTGACGCTTTGTCCCGAGCCCTTTATTTCTAAGAACCAATTGCACTTTATCTTCCGTAAGATTGGAATACATCGTTTTAAAAAGGAGTTCTTCTGTTTCGATGTCCTTTGGGGTAACCGAGAGGTTTTTGTTTTTTAGTTCATCTTCTAAAGCTAAAGTTAAAACATAATCTTCCATTACTTCCTTACCGCCAATTTCAATTAGAGCGGGAAGAATGTCATCAAGCCGAACTGGTTTGGTACCTGCTAGAGCGACAACTGGTGATTTTGCATGAGTTAAGAGATTCTTATTTGAGGCAGCAATTGGTTGTTTTGAGCATCCTAGAGAGGAGAGCACTATAAGCAACAGTAACAATCTATTGGGGAGTACAATGCCATACATAGTCATGCCAGAACAAAGTTTACTCGTTTGTCCGTTCTGTGGGGTGCTTCAAGAAAAAACAGCATTGGATGTTTGTGAGGAGTGTTCGTGTCTAATTGGCCGCGGAAACCTAGTTCTAGCTGAGAGTGAAATGGGGCCATGGTGGGTGCGCGATGATGACTTACCCTTTAGACCCGGAAAGACGTATGACATCATTGCTAATATGGCTAGAAACGGTAACATCACTCGGAAATCAATCATAAGAGGACCAACGACAAGGCAAATGTGGGAAATAGCAGGTCGGGTGAAGGGGATATCGCATCTTTTGGAGAGATGCCATAAGTGTGGTGGAAAAGTTAAGCCAACTGCAAGATCGTGCAATCACTGCAAAGCGGATTTTTACGTTTACAAAGATCGCAATAACCTTGGATTAGACCAAAGCAATCCATCTGAGGGGGAGGTTGACGGGGTTTCTTGCTTTGTTTCAGATGAATCACTTTCCGAAATCCAGTCCCCGATTTTGCCAAACAAACAAATTGAGCCCAGAATTCCTGTAAAAGTCGATGATGGTGCTGGCTCTGTACAATTCAGATCCGTCCAGAGAATGCTTAGGCACAGCAAACGGCTAAATAAGATGCTAATTGCCTTGTTGGTTGCGAGTGGAATTACAATCATTGTTCTGATTGTTCTGCTCATGAACTAACATTTATTACCGGACTTTTCTCAAACTTATTGTAGAGATTATCGAACTTGCCCCCAACTTGCCGATGGCATTTCGACCGCGCATTTTTGCGGCTGATCGGTAGTGTGGTTTCTACTGGTTATACCTCGGACAGGATGTCGCCTGCTACTGGAGTGGGACACCGAAGGACTCACAAGACCACAAAAAGGAACTTGAATCGTATGCAGGTACAAACAACTCGATTCGGAACAGTCGAGGTTGATGACGGTCGAATTATTGAATTCCCCACGGGACTACTCGGATTCTCAAGTTATACGCAATATGCACTCCTTCAACCAGATGATGACGGTTTATTTTTCTGGCTTCAATCGACTGAAGCACCAGAATTGGCTTTTGTAGTTACGGATCCCGCCACTTGGGTTCCGGACTATCAAGCAACGGTTCGTAAGGAACAAATGGATGACTTATCGCTAGAAACACTTGAGACAGCTCAGACATTTGTAATTGTGAATAAATATGACCAAACGCTTACAGTAAATTTACAAGGACCTATTATTGTTAATCTAGGAAATCACGAAGCGATGCAATTGGTACTCGCTGACAAACGATGGACAACCCGTCATGAAATTGTGCGATTGACTTCGCAGGAACGATTGACAGCTTAATTTATGAATTACCCTATTCACTCAGGGAAGGGTGAATAAGCTGCGATATTCGCAGCGAACCTTGAGGAAGGATTCTTACCATGTTGGTGTTATCTCGCCATAAAGACGAAACAATTATAATCGGGGACGATATTGAATTAACTGTAGTTGATATTCGCGGAGATAAGGTACGGCTCGGTATAAAAGCACCTTCAAGCGTGCCAGTGCATCGTAAAGAAGTTTACGATGCGATTATGAAGGAAAATGAAGGCGCCTCAAACTTTGAGAGGAAAGATCTTGGTGAAATTCCACCACCAAGAATAGCACGATTTAATTAGCAATCTGCTAATTAATGAAAGCGTCTCTTGTAAGTTGTTTTCCAAGTTCAACCCCCGGCTGATCGTATGGATTGACGTCCAAAAGTCGACCCGCAATTGCAACTGTATCCTGCCATAGGGCTATAAATTGACCAACAGAACGCTCATCTAACCGTTCAAAAGTCAAAGTCCATGTTGGCTGGTTCGCATCCTGTACTGCTTGATCAGTAGCTTTTTGTTGGGCTTTGAGAATCGAAGCAAGGTTCTTTCCGCAAAGCCATGATTGTGACTCGCTAATTTCGCAATCCCCTAATTCGATTTTTGTGGTCTCTTGTAGGGTTACAAAACCAATGACTTTATCATTTGGTCCTTCTCTCCATAATTGAAGCATGCTGTGTTGGTCGGTTGATCCAATCGCAGCGATTGGGGTTGGTCCAACTCGATTCCCTTCCGAATTGAATTTGCCAAGCGACTCTGCCCAGAGCTGAACGTACCAGTTCGCAAACTGAACAAGTCGATCGCAATATGGCATCATGACATGGATGTGTTTACCCTCTTGCATCGAGCCAATTAACCCAGCAGCTAAACGACCCGCGGGGTTGTTTTTTTTCTGTTGGCAAAGTTCATCCATTTCTTTGGCACCATCAAGAAGTGCTTTGATATCAATTTTGCACATTGCAGCGGGGAATAAGCCAACTGGAGATAAGACGCTAAACCGACCTCCAACACCATCTGGAACAGGCAATGTAGGCCAATTACGAGATTGAGCTAGGTCATGCAAAGTTCCCTTACTACCAGTGATTGCTACGAAGGTCGCATTTTGAAGTTCACGTTCTATCACCATAAGTAAGGATGTGACCTCAGCGGTTTCACCTGATTTTGAAATAACGGTAACAACTGTATTTTCTAATTCTGGATCGTTTGACTTGATCGAGTCAATCGTTTTTTTTACAGTGAATGGATCGATATTGTCCAGCACAAAAAAATTAGGGCTCTCTTTTCCAAGTGCTCCATGCAGCGCTCTTGCGCCAAGTGCTGAGCCACCAATGCCAATTAAAAGCAAATTCTTGCACGTTGGACCTAGGCGACTTACTAATGATTGGATTGCATTAAGATGGTCATTTAGCATCGGTTCGTGCCATAGCAAGCGCCACCGTTCATCTCCAACCCCGATTGCTTCGTTCGCTGATTCAATAGCAGAAGCCACATCGATGGTTGATTTGGTTGGAATTTCTATATCGAGCTTGATGGTAGACATACGTATTTATGTAAGGGCTTGTTCAAGATCTGCAATTAGGTCATCGCAATCTTCGATTCCGATGCTTAAACGTACTAATCCATCTGCAATTCCAAGTTCAGTACGTACTTCTAATGGTACGGATGCGTGGGTCATAATTGCAGGATGTTCAACTAGTGATTCAACTCCGCCAAGTGACTCGGCTAGTGTGAAAAGTTGTAATTTCGAAAGGAATAATTTGGAATTTTCTAATCCACCTTTAAGAACGCAAGTAATGATTCCACCTCCAGCCACTTTGCCATCGATTGACATTTGTTTACATGCGGTTGTATATTGAGGGTGTGATGGAAGTGCTGGGTAAAACACTGTTTCGATTTCATCTCTGGACTCTAACCACGTTGCAATGCGAATCGCACTTTGGCAGTGTCTTCTCATACGAAGTCCAAGGGTCTTTATTCCTCTAAGGACAAGGTATGAATCAAATGGGCTTAAGATAGGACCAGCAGAATTGTGAACAAAACGAATTCGTTGGGCAAGTTCAGCGTTACCAGTTACAAGTACGCCTGCTACAACATCACTATGCCCACCAAGATATTTCGTGGCTGAGTGCATGACAATGTCGAAACCGATTGATAGTGGGTGTTGCAAAGCAGGAGTTGCAAATGTGTTGTCACAAGCAAGAATAATGCCACGATCTTTTGCAATTTCTACAACTGCAGCAAGATCCACAAGTTTTAGCATCGGGTTGGTAGGTGTCTCAATCCAAATTAATTTGGTCTTGTCTGTTATTGCTTGTTCAAGTTTCCCAATGTTTGTTAAGTCAAGAAACGAGAAGGAGAGTCCAGATGAACGTTTTTTGACTTGGTTGAATAAACGATGAGTCCCGCCATAGAGATCATCCATTGCAATTACGTGATCGCCTGTCTCAAGGAGTTCAAGTATAGTGTTTATTGCTGCCATCCCACTTGAAAAAGCAAAACCACCAAACGAAGCATCATGTTCCTCGGTTAGATTGGAGCCCTCAAGACGAGCAACGCATCGTTCAAGTGCGTACCGTGTAGGATTGTGGCTTCTTGTATATTCAAAACCCTTATGAACCCCAGGCGACTCTTGGACGTAAGTGGATGTTAAGAAAATTGGGGGCATGACTGCCCCTGTTACGGGCTCAGGTGTTTGGCCTGCATGAATAACTTGAGAATCGAATTTAGTTTTTTTGTTCAACGTGGCAACTGCTTTCTTAAATGGTTTATAAGGTCAATTTTAGTTATTAAGCCAAGATAGTTATCATCTTCGTCAACTACAATTGCAACCATATCATTTGCAAAGAGAGGTAGGAGTTGGTTGATTGAAGCAGTTGATGGGAGCGTTGTTAATTTTGTTGTCATAAAATCAGAAACTGGTTTTCTGAAATTTTCACAATCGCTTGTGACAGCGAGCAAGATATCGCTTTCATCCAAAATTCCTACAACTTGACCACCATCAAGAACTGCCATTTGACTGATGTCGTAAAGGCGCATATTTTTAATTGCTTGAATGACTGGAATTTGTGGTTCAAGAGTGAAGTCCTCTCTAAATTCGTGGCGGCGGGATATGAGGTCTCTTAAGTCCCCATGTTGATCACGGTGAATAAAACCTTGATCTAACATCCAATAATTGTTGAACACTTTTGAGAGGTACTTTGATCCGTGATCACATGCGAATGTGACGATATTCTTTGGTTCTGTTTGCTCCAAGGCCCAACACCTTGCCGCTGCAACAAGGGAACCGGTCGAAGATCCAGCGAGCACGCCTTCGGCTTTTAATAATTCTCTTGCTGTGTCGAAAGATATTTTGTCTGAAATCCAGTACGCTTTCGTAATGAGGTCTAAATCGGTAATCGAAGGGACAAAATCTTCACCAATACCTTCGACTAGCCAAACACCCGCTTTGACTTCCTTTCCCTCATTTACAAGGGGAGCCAAGACAGAGCCTTCTGGATCGGCGAGTATTATCTCAATGTTTGGATTTTTTTCTTTGAGGTATTTACCTACACCAGAGATAGTTCCTCCTGAACCAACACCGATAACAACAGCATCAATTTCGCCTTCCATTTGTTCCCATATTTCTGGTCCCGTTGTTGTGTAATGCGCATCGACGTTTGCAGCATTCGAAAATTGATTTACAAAGAACCATCCATTTTCATCAGCGAGTTTTTTGGCGACATCTTGGTAATATTCAGGATGACCTTTCTCTACGTCACTTCGAGCCATGATAACTTGTGCGCCCATTGCTCTTAAGTGTGCAATTTTCCCCTCACTCATTTTGTCTGGGACAACAACCGTAATTTCATATCCTTTTTGTGAGGCGACTAGAGCAAGAGCAATGCCAGTGTTTCCTGCTGTTGCCTCAATAATGCGAACACCTTCCTTGAGTTTTCCTTCGCGCTCTGCTTTGTCAATCATTGTGATAGCGATTCGATCTTTTATTGACTGTCCTGGATTTTGCGACTCAAGTTTTAAATAAAGATTGCACTTGCCTGTATCAAGCGTGTGCAATTTAAGAATCGGAGTATTTCCAACAAGATCTAAAATTGAGTGGACTGGCGAAGAAGTCAAAGAAGAAGTTTGTTGCATCTTTGTCATTGTACTGAATCCACAGGACTGTTTAATAAAAAGAGGGTTGCATCAAAGATGCAACCCTCTAAAAGGAACAAATAATACAAGGTTATTTAGCCAATTTATCTCGACCGCGGATGCCTTGTTTTGTATGGGTATGTCCTGACCAGTCAACCCAGTCAGTACCGTTATTAACGTAGTAGCCATTGCCTAGGAAGCCGTAATTGAGCCATAGCCCTTGTGCGTATACTTCTGAGCGATCGCTATCGGCTTCAGCTTCAGAAACGCTGAATGCTTCTACGCTACCATCACCAAGTACGGTGATTGGCTCTGATAAAACGTTATTGTTAAAGTGCTCTGGTTCACATTGGTCGCCCCAGCAACCATCATCCTGTTCAAACCATGTTCCACCCCAGTTAATACCACATTCGTTGTTGATATTATTTTGGAGCCAGTTGTGTTCCATAACCCATGTTTTTTGGGATGGATATTTCATTTGGCTAGTTGAAGGAGGAGTGAAACCACGAGGAATATCCATTGGATCTTGCGGCAGCGATGTTGTATGTGGATCCCATTGATAAACAGCAGGGTTGTACATCATGCATGGTGAAATACAGTAACTTGAAGGTGCCATAAGCATGTTGGAATCCCAAAAAGAATCAACTCCCCATCGCTCTTCAGCAGCGGACGAAGGGCAGTAGGACGTTTCGCTGTTTTCACATCCCGAGATTGCATTCAAAGCAATAACATCTTTTGGTGCGTAATATGCTTTATGGAGAGGATTGTCATTCATATATGCTGCAACTCTTGAAGCATTTGGATATCGCCAAGTACCGTATCCAATTTTACCTTCGTCGCTCATTGTTCCGCCTTCTCTAAAACAGTATGGAGCAACACCGTGAGGTCCGCCCATAAAGAATGCGTAAAGTGTTCCACCAATTCCTGCTTCGCCAAGGCGAATTCCGATTGGGTTTGCGCCACCGTATAGACTCGTTGCACCATCAATATCGCCTCCTAAATCATAAGTTGCTAAATCGTCTGGTGCAGTTGTAAAGTGACTGTCATTATTGTCAGTTGCAAAGTTTGCAAGTGCAATCATGACTTGGTGAATATTGCTCTTTGACTGTGTTGTCTTAGCGGAGTCGCGTGCTTTTTGAACCGCTGGTACCAAGATACCAACGAGCAATGCGATAATCGAAATTACCACGAGGAGTTCAACGATCGTGAAACCCTTAGCTACATGTTCGTGTTGTTTGTTGTTCATACGAGATTGTTCCTTTGTGCCTAGTAACACATACGTTTTGGGTGGATAGTGGATTCAATTAAATCAACAATCCATTATAAATATGGTAGAAAATAATAAGGACTACCAATGAAATACAGGCCGTATAGACATGAGGTCGAGACCTGTAAAATACGCAGGGCAACATTGCCCATTCGACCAATTATATCATTGAGTATAAGTTTGTGAATGCCAAGGGGAAAATTGGCAAAAAAAGGTGAAATCTGATTTTTTGGACATAAAATTGCCTATTTTTACGAAGTTGTCTTGCCATTTAGTATTTGGCAACCTAAATCAGTGATTTTTCGACCCTGCCTAGTTCTTGAAAGGTAGCCGGCTTGAAGCAAAAATGGTTCAACAACATCCTGAAGAGTGCCTGCGTCCTCTCCCATTGTTGCTGCAATTGCCTCTACACCAACAGGACCGCCTTCATAGACGGTTGACAACGTTTCTAGGTATGACCTATCGAGAGTATCTAATCCCGCACTGTCAATTCCCTCAAGTTGCAATGCCTCGTTAACTACGGATAAATCTATCTTATTACTACACCTAACTTGAGAGAAGTCCCGCACGCGCCTTAGGAGTCGAAGTGCAATTCTTGGAGTCCCGCGGCTTCTCGCAGCGATACAGATCAATGACTCCTCGTCAACGGTTTCCATCGAGAGTTTGGTTATTGCTTGTTTTAGGATTTGTGTTAGTTCATAGGGCTCGTAGAATCGAATGTTATGCACTATGCCAAATCGACTTCTAAGTGCACCTGTTAGCAAACCAGCGCGTGTTGTAGCACCGATTAATGTAAATGGTTGAAGTGCGTATGTGACTACTCGTGCATGCATGCCTGAGTCAAGAGTAAAGTCAATTTTGTAATCTTCCATCGCAGGATAAATGTATTCTTCAACTGCAGCAGGGAGTCGGTGGATTTCATCTATGAATAAGACATCGCCCGGTTCCATGCGAGTTAATGTTCCAACCAAATCACTCCCTTTAGTGAGAGCAGGACCAGACGTTACCCAAGCGCGTGTACCTAATTCGTTTGCTATGACGTGGGCTAATGTAGTTTTGCCAAGTCCGGGAGGACCGTACAAAAGAACGTGTTCCATTGGGTCGCCCCGATCTTTTGCTGCTTCAAGGGCAACACTTAACCGTTCTCTCAATTCAATTTGTCCAAGGTATTGTTTAAGTGTAGTTGGGCGAACAGAAACAGGCATAGTTTCTTTAGAAATTGGTTCTGAATCTAGGAGTTGTTCTTTGGGTGAGATGATTCGTTCGCGTGTCATATATAAAGAGTATCAGGTGAAGGGGAAACTTTGGGTGGTTATTACCCCTAACATTTCTCGATTGCTGTTTTTAGCTGTTTCCAACGTTCTTCAATTGCACCAGTCAATCCGATAGAAAAACGCACAAGACCGGGTGAAATATCAGCCACTGTTTGTGCGTCCTCATCCATTTCGCTTGAGGTTGAAGCACTGGGACAAGAAATAAGTGTATCGAAATAACCCAAACTCACTGCGATAAAGCCAAATCGTTGTTCATTTTGGAGTAAGTCCATGAGACGGCTTGCCATCTCTTGGGTTTCCATGTCAATAGTGAATAATCCGCCATAACCATATTCGCTGTTTTTAGTTTTATCAAAGAGGTCGTGGTCTGGATGGTCTAGAAGCCCAGGGTACACAACTTTTTGCCCATGCTCTTGTAATTTCTTAGCCACAAAGAGAGCTCTATTGGAGTGCTCTTTCATCCTTGCGCCAAGGTGAGGAAGCCGTAGAGACAACCTAAAAGCAACGATTGGATCCATGGTTGGACCAAGTAACATCAATGAGCCAAGGTGCAAATCCATCAATTCTTCAATAAACGATTTGCTGCTACAAATTATTCCAGCAATCACATCCGAAGCACCGCTTAAAAATTTTGTTGCGCTGTGAATGACTACATCTGCGCCGTGTTGAATTGGACTAAAAATCATGGGCGTGAAGGTATTATCAACTACAAGTTTTGCGTCATACTTATGTGCTATTTCTGCAAGGGCAGATACGTTGGCAGTTCTCAAAGTAGGATTTGAAAGTGTTTCGGTGTATAAAACCTTTGCACCGTTTTGCATTGCTTGTTCTACAGCATCAAGATTTTGTATGTCAACAAATGTTGTATTGACACCACAATTTTTTGGAAGATAGTCCGCAAACAAAGCCCAAGTTCCACCATAAAGTGTGTTTGATGAAACGAGTTTCCCTCCGCCACCGCAGCACTGAATGATTACGGAAGAAATCGCCGCCATCCCGCTTGCAGTTCCATATCCGGCTTCTGCACCTTCCATAGCGGCCACCATCCGCCCAAGAACAAAAACAGTTGGATTGAAATGTCTTCCATACAAATAGCAACCACCCTCATTAGGTCCAAGTTGTCCAGCAAAGATTTCAGGCATTAACCCAGGTGTCATTACTGTAAAAGTTGTGCTTGCTTCAATAGACATATTGACACCGCCGTGTTCCCCGAATTCATGGCGAGCGTTCGCCATTGCTTGTTGCGGATCAAATGTTGCATTTGTCATTTGTTCTTGCTCTTTGAGTGCAGCGTTCTATTGTATGAAAATGAAATTTCACCATCGCCAGAAAGCATAGTAGCAAACTCATTAACTGCTTCCCCACGCCAACCATTTTCAAGTGGAGAGTCGGCAATCGTGGCTCCTTCTCGCAAGGCCAAGAACCAATCAGTGAATGTTGGTCTGTTTGTTACTAGCCCTGCAGACAATTTTTTGCCAACACACCAAGCGCCAAACAAAGACCAGATTCCATCAAGTTCTTGTCGTGTTTCGGCTTCTCGTTCAACTGCTTGTGGTTTGCGTAACTGTATTGGTTCAAGATTAGGTGCATCATTAATTGCTTGAAGAATTTGTTTACCGAAGCGATTCGCCATATTTCTTGGAAACCCATGCATAGAAGCGAGTTGCTCGATTGTTTCGACAGGTTTTTTAGCAAGTCCAAACACACATTCGTTAGGAATTACTTCACGAGTTGGAACGTCTAATTTAATTGCAATTTCTTCTCGAGTTGCACTGATTGATTGAATTCGTTGCATTTCTTTACTTCGTGGGGATTTGTTTTTACAAATTCGTTTTACTACATTGAAGAGATTGAATTCATAAGCATCTATCGAAGTAAATTTAGAAAACTCTTTTTCCGCCCAATCGGTTCTTCCAAGGTCTTTGAGTTTTTTGCTTAGATAATCATGGATTGCTATAAGGTAGCGCACATCGTCGGCTGCGTATATCCGTTGCCTTTTTGTGAGCGGCCTTGCGTCCCACTGGGAAAAAGTGAAATGTCCACCAACATCGTGATGTAATATTGCCTCGATAATTTTTGTAAGAGAAATCGGCCATGGATAGCCAACTAAGCCAGCAGCAAGTTGAGTATCAAAAATAGCTCCGGGTGCCTTGCCAAACTGGCGAGCGACGGGTTCTAGATCTTGGGAAGCAGAATGCAGAATGGTTGTAATTGCAGGGTCTGTAATTAGGTCATGAAGTGGAGTAAGGTCTTTAATTGCAAAGGGGTCAATCAATGCAACTCGGTTTGTATTAGCAACTTGTATTAAACAAGTTTGAGGGTAATACGTATCCTCTCCGATGAATTCTGTGTCGAATGAGAAGATGGCATCTTGAGCTAGTTCATCGCATAGCGTATGGAAATCTTTAGGGGAATCAATCCAATCCGCTTCTCCAGTAGGAACGAGAGGATTTCCCTCAAGAATCGGTGTAACAGTTGCTTCTTTGTGGGATTCACGGTGGCTTTTCTGCCTATGTTTTCTTCGATGTGATCCGCTTTTTCCCATATGAACTTCATTCTAACAGAGTAGGTATGGAACCGTTCTCACAATTATGCGAATCTCATATAGAAGAGATGGTGCCCGCTAGTTTCGGAGGGGAAAGCTAGCAGCAAAAAAGGAGCGCCGCGCTAAGATCTTTACGATTCTAGTTGCGACGCTCCTTTTTATTTTGAGAATTGGTTGTGCTTAGAAGCCCATGTCATCCATACCGCCAGCAGGAGCTGTGGCAGGTTTTTCCTTGATATCTGTAATAGCACAGTCAGTCGTTAGAAGAAGTCCACTGATACTTGCAGCATTTTGGAGCGCAATGCGTTCAACTTTTGTTGGAACAATGACGCCTGCCTTGATGAGATCTTCATACTTGCCAGCTAGACCGTTGAAACCGAAATTGTCATCGGTGGCGTCTTCAACTTTTTGACACACAATGGAACCGTCAAGACCGCAGTTTTCGGCGATTTGACGAATTGGTGCTGTTAATGCTCGCCCAACAATATCGATTCCGAGTTTCTCGTCACCTTTTGCTTTCTTGCGAGTTGCTTCAAGCGAACGTTTTGCACGAATAACAGCAACGCCACCACCTGGTAATATTCCTTCCTCAACAGCAGCACGGCAAGCGTGAAGTGCGTCTTCAACTCGAGCTTTCTTTTCCTTCATTTCAACTTCGGTAGCAGCGCCAACGTTAATTTGAGCAACACCACCCGCGAGTTTTGCAAGCCGTTCTTGTAGTTTTTCTGAATCATAGTCGGATGAAGTGTTTTCAATTTGAGCACGAATTTGATCGATTCTACCTTTGATGTCAGAAGATTTCCCAGCACCTTCGATAATCGTAGTTGCATCCTTCTCAACAGTTACTTTCTTTGCTCGGCCCAATTGTAAAAGTTCAAGGTTTTCGATATTCATGCCAAGTTCTTCCATCACTGGTTCACCGCCAGTAAGAATTGCAATGTCTTGTAGCATTGCCTTACGACGATCACCAAAGCCAGGGGCTTTTATGGCACAAACTTTTATCGTACCGCGAAGTTTGTTTACAACGAGTGTCGCCAGAGCTTCAGCATCTACGTCTTCAGCGATAATCAGCAATGCCTTTCCGGTCTCAGCAACTTTGCCAAGAATTGGAAGCATGTCTTTTGCAGTGCTAATTTTCTTCTCATGAATGAGTACGTAGCAGTCCTCAAGAGTGACATCCATTGTGGAGGTATCTGTTACAAAGTGTGGGCTTAAGTAACCTTTGTCGAATTGCATACCCTCGACAAGTTCAACATCTGTCTCAAGAGATTGCCCTTCTTCTACAGTAATGACGCCATCTTTGCCAACCTTGTCCATCGCTTTTGCGATAATCTTGCCAATTTCAGTGTCTTGGTTTGCAGCGCACATACCTACTTGTGCAATTTCATTTGAGTCCTTCACGTCATTTGACATTGACTTTAGTTCGTTGACAACTGACGCAACCCCTAAATCGATACCACGCCGTACTTGGTTAGCATGAGCGCCAGCAGTGATGTTTTTGAGGCCCTCGCTAAAAATTGCTTCAGCATAAATAGTAGCAGTAGTAGTACCATCACCAGCATCTTTTGAACATTTAGCAGCAACTTCCTTGACCATTTGAGCGCCCATATTTTCACGGGGGTCTTCAAGTTCAATTTCTTTTGCTACGGTAACACCGTCTTTTGTGACGGTAGGGGGGCCGAACGATTTCTCAAGAATTACAACTCGGCCAGATGGTCCAAGAGTTGTTCTAACTGCTTTAGTGAGTTTTTTTATTCCTTGGAGCATTTGCTCTCGCGCTTCAATATCAAATGCAATTTGTTTTGCAGTCATTTTTGTTCCTCTTTCCATGGATTAGATATCATCACGTACTTGCCACGCGGCAGATACGTGTGAACTATCAATCCAGATTTTGTTTGATTTGGTTTTAAGATGAATTCCCTGTGAACTCGTTAATTTTTCAACGTGCTCTACGTCCATAACTTCAAGTTCATTGTCTTTTCCATAAAACATGATGGAGAGTTCTTTGTTAGTTCCAACCATGCTGTTAAGAATTTCTAGGAGTGGTCCGCGTTCCATATTGGATACCTTATTAGTCAATGATGCCGAGAATATCGTCTTCTGTCATGATTAGATATTCTTCGTTATCTATTTTGATTTCGGAGCCAGCGTATGAGGTGAACAGTACATGATCACCTTTTTTAACTGTGAAGGGAATCCGTTCGCCCGTCTCATGATTAAGCCGTCCGTTTCCTACAGCTATAATCTTGCCTTCTTTTGGCTTATCTTTTGCTGACTCTGGCAAGAAGATTCCGCTCTCTGTTTGTGTTTGTGCTTCAGCACGTTGTACAAGTAATTTGTCACCAAGTGGTTTTACGTTCATTGATTTGCTCCTATCTCTTTCTTAGTTCTCTTGGGGTTACCTTATTTCTTTGAGTTAATGATTCCAATTCTGTTTAGGCCATCGATTTGAATAATGTTTTCGCAGTGCTCGGTGGAGGGCACTGAGCAGGGTTTCTATCATTGCCGGTCGATCGACGACTGTAAAGGCACCTTCTTGCAGGGATCGTGCCAAACTTCGGGCATTTTCTCTAGCAGAGGTTTGCTGGGGTCTGATTACTATGGTTGGTGGTCTAGGATCTAGTCGTCTTAGTAGTTGCAAAACCCTTTCGCCACCGGGACGTCTATCTGCTGTATTATCCTTCAAAGGGATTGCCAAATCAACAATAGCAATGTGAATATCGCTTTTTTCAATCATTAGAACGGCTTCTTCGCCGTTTTTGGCCGTTAAACTGCGAATCCCGAATGGGTCTAGCAATTGTGGTAATTGCATAATTGGAGAGTTAGGTCTCCAAGATCCGCAAGTTAACAACAAATTGAGCCGTTTGCTTTGTTCTGTGTCATCGATAGATATTGGGCGTTGAAATACCATTCTATATGATAAATGTGCAAATACCGTGCCGCATCTATGCCGCTTGGTGGCTGTCATTGCCCATTTTCTGATGCTTCCAACTGCCGACTTGGCAGTGTCTTTGCGATTGGGTTAGACCCAAGGGGTAGCCCTAGGGGGAAAGTCCCCATGTAAAAGCCGATTCTCAGGCAATTAACGCATTAAAGTACGGTAATTTTTGGGACTGTCCCGAGGGGACTGTCCCCAAAATGGTAAGATTCGCCGCTTATGGTATATCAGACAAATGCAACGTTACTTTGTTCGATTCTCACAGGAGATGATGACTCAAGAATCCCAATTGGGGAAACTGTCACTGTTCAGGGATGGGTTCGCTCACGTCGTGATTCCAAGGCGGGCTTATCTTTTATTCAAATCTCTGATGGGTCATGTTTTGACCTTTTGCAAATTGTTGCAGATAAGAATCTTCCGAATTACGAATCGGAGATATTGCACGTCACAACAGGTGCTTCAATTGAAGTGACAGGTGAACTAGTTGCTTCACAGGGCAAGGGTCAGTTTGTGGAGATGCAGGCATCGGAAGTAAAGGTTGTTGGTTTTGTTGAGGACCCAGACACTTATCCTGTTGCTGCTAAACACCACACTTTTGAATACTTGAGAACTGTCTCACATCTACGAACTCGAACAAACACCTTTGCTTCGATTGCACGAGTTCGTGATTGTCTTTCACAATCAGTACACCGATACTTTCACAACAATAAATTCCTCTGGGTACACACTCCAATAATTACTGCAAGTGATTGTGAAGGAGCAGGAGAGATGTTTCGCGTCTCAACACTTGATCTTGTAAACACTCCAAGAGATGAAGATAGTAAAGTTGATTTTGATAAGGATTTCTTCGGAAAGGAAGCATTTTTGACGGTCTCTGGTCAAATTAATGTTGAGACCTACGCTTCGTCTTTGAGCAGGGTTTACACGTTCGGTCCAACGTTTCGTGCGGAAAATTCCAACACTTCAAGGCACCTATCAGAATTTTGGATGATTGAACCCGAGATAGCATTTGCAGATTTGAACGATGACGCAAATCTTGCCGAGGATTTTTTAAAAACAATTTTTACTGATTTACTAAATGAGCGACCAGACGACATGAACTTTTTTCAACAACGAATTGATAAAGATTGTATCGATCGACTTGAAAGTTTTGTTGCATCAAGTTTTGAAAGAATGGAATACACTGATGCATTAACTACCTTAGGGAAAGCGCAGGAATCAGGAACAAAGTTCGATTTTCCAGTCTCGTGGGGATGTGATTTGCAATCGGAACATGAACGTTGGCTTACAGAAGAACATATTGGAAAGCCAGTTGTTCTTATGAACTATCCCAAAGACATTAAACCGTTTTATATGCGACTAAATGATGATGAAAAAACTGTTGCCGCAATGGATGTCCTCGCCCCAGGAATTGGTGAAATTATTGGCGGCTCCCAGCGTGAAGAACGGCTTGATGTTCTTGACAAACGAATTGCTGAATGTGGGTTAGAGCCAGAACCATATTGGTGGTATCGTGATTTGAGAAAATACGGGACAGTACCTCACGCTGGCTTTGGTCTTGGGTTTGAAAGGACGATTTTATATGCAACAGGTATGACAAATATTCGCGATGTAATCCCGTTTCCTCGATCACCACGAAACTGCGATTTTTAGCCAGAAAACATCCTATAACAGGTAGCGAATTATTCAAAACCTTTGTTTCTGTTGAGATACGTTGGTCTTTACGCAACAATTTTTAGGTTTATTGACGAACTAAAAAGTACTATCTATTGGAGAGTGTTCACAACGATACCCTCAGGAAACAATCCGCGGGATTGTTTTCTTGCCGATAACAAGTGCTTTTATGTTGTTCTGGGTTTGATTATGTATTGTTCTGTTTGCAGCAAGAAGATTTTAAAGGAGTCCGATATCGCTATTCATCTCTTAATTTCTATATTTGTCGAGCGAAGATTGTGCTTCAAACGATTGTAGGGTTGTCCTTGGTTCAAGTTCCAAAGGTTGGAGCGCCAAGGACGCTGCAATTGGCAGTTTAACCGCCTCGTGGATAAGAGGCATATAAAGCAAAAGGGGTTTTGCTGTGAACACTGATACCTTTATCGAAAAACTATTTCCATTACTCATTACTGGAGACCGTCCTGCAGCACGTGCAATTGTTGCAGAAGCAATTACATCTGGATGGACGCCTGAAGAAATTTCCGAGAATGGTTTTTGGCCAGTACTAGATGCAATTAATTCACTTTACCGTTCCGACCAGATGACGAGTGTAGCACATCATTATGCAACACGTCTTCTTCGTTCTCTTGTTGATCAAGTGCAAGCTGGTTACACTCAACAATCAAGCAACAATAAAAGTATTCTCCTGTTTTGTGGGCCAAGTGAATCCGATGACCTTGCAGCACAAATTGTTGCAGATCTCTGCGAGGCAGATGGCTGGGAAGTGAAGTTTGGTGGGGGTGGTGTTCCTGCAGATGAAATTCTTGCTGAAACAAACGAATGTAAACCAAACGCACTTTGTATGTTCTCTTCAGCCCCATGCGATGCCCCACATATCAGAAATATTATTGACACAATCAAATCAATCGGCGCATCACCGAATACACAAATTGCTGTAGGCGGTGGCCTCTTTAATCGCGTTGAAGGCCTAGCAGAAGAAATCGGTGCAGACCTTTGGGCAAGTTCACCAGCAGAATTGAAAACGAAGTTAACAACGGACTCAGAACGCCGTGCAACAGAAGATCAACGTACAGTTGGCAAAAATGTACGACCGCGTAAAGCTGCGTAAATACAGTTTTTTATGGTAAAACCCAATAACGCAATGAGTTTCGCTCATTGCGTTATTTTTTAGTTGTTAATATGTATATATGAAAAATAAATACTTTACAACTATTCTTCTTTTTCTATTTTCTACGTTCGGATTTTCGCTAGACGTGAATGCACAGGGTATTCCTGTTTTAACAGACCCTATTAAAGTTCGAGAACTGGAACTCATGTCGAATAAACTCGATTTGACGAGTCCGCAAAGAGAAGCCATCTTAGATGTCTACGACAGATACTTAGTTAACTTTAATGATGTTCTGGAAGGAGAAATTGCTGATTTAGAAAATGGTTTAACCGATGCAGTGAAAACGCTTGGTTTTATGCGATTTAGTATTCCTGAACGAGATATGGTTGAGGGTTTAATGAAATTAACCAAAAGGGCGATGGCTGCTATTCATAGATCTGACACCATTTTTCTCGATGAACTTGCTGGAATGTTAACCCAGAAGCAATCGGCTGAACTTGCTAGACAACGTATTGAAAGAGAGCTAAAAGCATATAACATTTTTACAACACAACTTCTTGGTGAACTTAATCGTGGTGCGAGGTCAAACTTACGCAATATGTACGGACAGTTAAATGTCGATTCAACACAAGAAGTAGAGGAAATATTAGACAAATACAACCAACGCTACCTTTCGGAAGTCAAGCAAAGTTTTAATTCTATTTTTGAGACAATTGAATCGATTCTCGACCAAATCGACGAACTTGGGATTCGTGAAATGGATCAGCAAACAATGATGATGCACTTTATGGGGGATGAAGCAGCTCTAGATGATTTGAAAAGTAGAGGCGATGTATTACTCCAACCACTTGTAAAACAGGCTTATGACATAAGCCAATTAAATTGGTCAACATGGAGAAAACTTGACGCAATTCTGGACGAAGAGAACGCTAGAAAGTTGCAGGGGTACTATTTCAAACGATCATTCCGTGATGCGGTTCGAGGTGGGAGTAAAATTGAAGGTTACCTTGATAAAGCACTTTCTCTTAAAGAACTTGCCGATTGGCAAAAACAGGAATTACTTGATGCCCAAGAAGATTTTCGTAGCAAATGGAAAAAGAGAAGTAGGTCGTATGCGGATATTCTTGAAAAGTCGCGCAAAGTTTTGAACATTGCAATTATGAGTGGTGAAATTGCAACTGAGTTCGATGAAAAACTTGATAAACGGGAAGAAGACACGAAACAATTTGTCGATGCAACAGAATCAAAAATCAATGGGATATTAGGCATAGATTTAGTTGCGAAATTAAAAGATTCAAAAAATAATCAAGGCACCATCGAACTTACTTCAGGCACAACTGTTATTGTGAATAATGACGGAACCTCAGCAGGAGTACAAGTTACTGAAGAAAACAAAGATGTAAATAATCAAACTGTAATCGTAGATGAAGTAAAACTTTACGGTGGAGCCGAAATACCAAAACCAATTGCTCCATCATTTCCTGAACGCGCATCCAGCGTTCTAGAGTTGGATGAGAATGGCACTATGATTATTAGTGCCGTCTATGATGAGTACCGAGAACAATATGAAGTAGCAAATGAGAATATATCTTCACAATCCAAAGCCATTAACGACGACAAGGAACTTTCACAAGGTGCTAGGTTGCGTAGTATTGGAACAGCAAGCAAGGAAGCAGCTGAATCGGTTGCTGTCTTGGATACAATATTTTTTGATGACTTAGCTGCGATAACCGGATTAGAACGCTTTGATATTAATTTAAAGATGCTTGAAAACCATCGTGAACGACAGCGTACTGCTGCACCTGATGATCCATTTGGATGGCGTGGTGGTGAAGGCGACACTATTGATTTGGTTGGTCTTTATGTGATGTCAAATAAGTCAGATGAGTTGCAAAACGGTCTTGAAGAAGAATCAATTAAAGCAGTGCTGAATGCAATGCAGGGGTACCATGATAACATTCATGTTGCACACAATAATTATGTTAAAGCGATGTACAACTTAAACCATTTGCAAGATGCGATGTGGTTAATGGAGGACTCAGAGCAGAACCAAAGAGTTGCTGAAAAAATGCAAAACAGATGGAGAGATGCATTTTTAGATGTTAGTACTTCTAAGAAGGCATTATTGCTTGCAAATCAGAATGTTATGGAATCGCTCCTTAGTTCTGTATCGGAGACGGATTATTGGAGAGTTCGAACTGAATTTGTAAAGAAGGCGTATCCAGATATTTTAAAGAAAGATGCTGACCTGACAACAATGTTAACTGCCGCCATCGCTATACCTAGTATTGACAAAACACAAGCGAGTCAACTCAAAGAACTTGCAACTTCGTATCGTTCTGATTATTGGAATTTGTGTGAAGCGATGATTAAGAATCATCAAGAAAATGCTACATCAAAGAGCGATGGAGAATTTCTTAATAAGGAAGATATGCATCGACAGTTGCGTTTAGAGCGACTACGGTTCCAGCGCAAGGAGTTAAATGACCGGATTAGGATGCGATTACGAATGGTCTTAAATGAAGACCAAATTAAGGATGTCCCCGGATTAAGACCTTCAGTCGCTGCAGTTAATGAATGGAATTAGAAATTATTTCAAGCGGATGGCGCAATTCTATATTTTCTATTCGTTTTGCTTGACTTCGGCAAGAGAAACCCGTCGCTAAAGTGTCGGATTCCTTTGGTTCGTGTTTAGCCCAGTGGATGTCCCAAATATCGAGTGATAATTGTTTAAGTTCTTTTTGGTGTCCAAACAAACCACCCATTCCGCAACAAGCGGTCTCTACAATTTGAAGTTCACCATCCATTTTCTTGAAAACTTGTTGCCACTGATGGCTGCTCTGTTGTGCCACATTCTTTTCAATACAGTGTTGGAACAATCGCCATTTCTTTTTAATCTTTATCGTTGAAAGGTCTTGATTGATTAGCCATTCTTGTGGAAGTAAGACAGTTATCTGATTTTCGGGGTACTCCTCTCTCCAAAGAAGCGTAGTAGCTGGGTCGATTCCAATAATCGGAATCCCTAACTCTTGTAATGGGGATAACCATTTTATGTTTGAGTTTGCTACGGTTTT
The DNA here is from genome assembly GCA_964483425.1 of uncultured Isosphaeraceae bacterium. Classification (GTDB taxonomy): domain Bacteria; phylum Planctomycetota; class Phycisphaerae; order Phycisphaerales; family SM1A02. The sequence continues at coordinate 36,939 of CAZABE010000005.1, forward strand.
GAATTGTTCTAGCGACCCTCTAGTATGAAGAGCTTTTCCGTTTTGTTTTAGGGGAAGTACACTAACTCTCTCCCCAAGATGTTCTGCAATCTTTAACATTGCTATAAATACCTCAGGACGAAAATAAGTTGTAAAGGAATCCTGAAGAAGCACTAAATCTGGTTTTTGCTTAACGATTTCTTCTGGTGTTTCTGTTTTGATTTGTTTACGCAAAGTGTAACTTGGTGTGGGCGGGTCACAGATACCAAGGACTGATGCTAGTGTACGCGCAGGGAAGTATCGCTGTACTTTAAGTCCGCGTTCCATATTTAACCAGATAATATCTCTAAGTGGTCGTAGATAACGGTTGAAATATATGTTGTAGAACACGCTTCGCATCGATGGGACATCAACTTGCATAGGGCATTTGGTAGCGCACGCTTTACATGAAACACAAGTATCAAGAACATGTTTTACTTCGTGGTTGAAATCATCATTAGTTCCAGTATTAAGAAAACGTCGAATGAATGATTGTTTCTTCTTTGTTGTGGATTTACCTATTCTTGCAAGCCAATAACGGATAACCTCTGATCTGCCTCGAGGACTTTGGGTTGGATCGTCCGTTGCTCTATATGTTGGGCACATTTCACTTGTAAGTACAACTGACTGGCATTCACTATTTCCATCACAATGGAGTGCGTTTGAGACAACAGGAATTGATGCAGCGGTTTCGTCGTTCTCGCCACGAGTTGTTGTTGAAATGTTTGCTATTTCGAATGTGGTGTTAGGAACTGCGACTTTTCCTGGATTGAATTGATTGTGTGGGTCAAAAGCACTCTTGATGTTACACATCTGTTCCCAAATGACATCTCCAAAAACAGTAGGACCAAATTCACTTCTAAATCCTTTTCCATGCTCCCCCCAAAGGACTCCACCAAAGGAATGTACTAGAGAAACAACTTCTTGACTTACGGCTCGTACCTTATCTCGGTCCTCTTTGTTTTGCATGTTAAGCGCAGGTCGAACATGAATGACTCCACCATCAACATGTCCAAACATACCTGCTCGCATATCGTGTTTTGCTAAAAGTGCTTTGAATGAGTCGATGAAATCAGGAAGTTTTTCTGGAGGTACTGCACAATCTTCAACGAAGGGGATTGGTCTAGTCATTCCATGAAGCGATGAGAGTAACCCAACACTCCTTGACCGAAATGACCAAGCAATTTTTTGTTCATTTCGATTATTCAACACGTTTATATGCAATGGGTCGAAGGAGTTTATGGTTTGCATTAGTGAATTTACATTTACATTCCGACATTCAACAAAAAGTAGAGCATTCGTTTCATCTTTTGCACCATCAAGTAGGGCTGAAACATTTTCCCAACTCGCATCATTGCGTGCGGTTTCAAGAACCATCTCGTCCACCGTCTCAATTGCTAGTGGTTTATGTTTTGCGAGTGCAGCACCGCACCTAAGTGCCCTGTCGAAAGTGTTGAAGCAAATTAACAAGACAATTTGGTCGGTTGGGATTGGAACGCACTGTAATACTGCCGAAGTTGTGATTCCAAGAGTGCCTTCTGATCCACAAAAAATTCTGTTGCTGTTGAACGAAACACCGTCCCAAGCCATCGGGAGGTTATAACCACTTAGAAACCTTGGAAGCAGTGGCCATTGCTTATGAAAGTTTGGTCGTGCTGTATCGCAAGCATGTTTAATTGCATTAACAAGCTCAGGATTTTCGCAATATACATTCCCGCCACGAATTATCGTTTCAAGCGATACAACACAATCACTCATTTTACCGTATATTTGAGAACCCTTGCCAGCGGAATCATTCCCAATCATTCCGCCAATTGTTGCTCTTGAGGAAGTAGCAACGGTTGGTCCAAGCATGACACCATACTTGCAAAGTTCATCATTGACTTGTTGCAGTACAGCACCACACTCCACGTGGATTTGATTTGTCTCAGGATCGAATTCCAAAATGCGGTGCATGTATCGTTTGCAGTCAAGAACTATTGAATTGGTCAGTGATTGGCCTGCTGTACTTGTCCCGCCACCTCTTGCGGTTACAGAAACAGAGCGATGGGAAGGGGACGCAAGTATTTTTAGAACTTGTTCAACTCCAGTTCGTGATTTTGGTGAAATGATAACTTGAGGCATTACTTGCCAAATTGAATTATCTGTTGATGCAACTGTTCGTGAACACGTATCAGTTGCAATTTCTCCATCAAAACCCACCGCTTGTAAATCTAAGAGAAACCTGCCTACTTCTTTCGATGTCTTAGTTTCTTGAGGAATTCGCTGCAACATGCATTGTGCATGATACCCAATGGCAATAAACGACCCGCGGGATTGTTTCTATCACCAATGGTAATAAAAGACCCGCCGGATTGTTTCTATCACTTTGAAAGCGGAACCATAGCGTTAACAAGGACCCCAAGAAGCGATTAGGACTAGGAGGTCTGCAACATTGACAGTACCATTTCCATCGAGATCTTCTTGCCCGCCAGTTGCACCCCATGCAGCAATTAGTTGAAGTAGGTCGCTAACTGCAACCGAACCATCATCATCAAAGTCAGCAGGACAAATTGTTGATGTAGTATTGAGCATAACGGTTACAGCGGGTGAAACATGTCCAGTGAGAGGTACAACCTCTGTAATCGAAACAAGATCTTCGTATCCATTCGCATCAAAATCGCCAGTTGATACGTACGTGGGGACATAACCTGAAACCTGAGGGGTTCCTATGTCAGTCAATACAATTGTCGCAGGATCAGAAGTATCGTTTCGTGCTATTAACAATTCTCTTTGTAATGAAGTAGTGCCTATTACAGAAAGAACTATGTCATCATCTCCATCATTATCTAGATCATTCATAACAATTGCCTCTGGAGAAGTGCCAACTGGAATGGTACTAGGCGACTCGAATGTACTACCATCAGCTTTAAGAATACTGATAGTTCCACCGCCGTTATTCACAGTAACCAGATCATCAAAGTTATCATTGTTGAGATCAGAAAATTCGCAAGTTATAGCCGAACTTCCTGATGGCAAGTTTGTGATTATTGATGTTGCAAAGTAAATCCCACCATTTCCGTTACCTTTGTAAACCGTTACGTTGTTGTCAGTTGCACCCAATATAACGAAGTCAATATCTTTGTCTGTATTTATATCTCCCGGGTCGATGTCGTTTGGCATTGGGATGTTGATAGAGTTAGTCCAATTAAATGATGCACCGCGAATTCCCGGAGTAGATTCGTTATGCATAACGCTTATAGATGGCGTGCCCGACAATGTACATCCAACTGCAATTTCATCTAATAGTGAACCATCCTCAATGTAATTTGCAATAGCGAGCGTAGTTGGTCCATCCGCAACTGAGAACGTTGAAACTGTAAAAGAGCCAGCCCCATCATTGAACAAAGTTGAGATAGTGTCATCTTCAAAGTTTGCTACAACGATATCGGTATCCCCATCCGAATCAAAATCAGCAATGTCAATGTCAATTGGGTTTACCCCAACAGTTACAGGAGAAGAAGTGGTGAAACCCTGCCAAACTCCTCCACTCATACCGTCATTCAATAAAACCAAGACGCTTCCTGCGGTTGCAGGGTCTGGATCTGGAATAACAACCGCAACATCTACTCCATTTAATCCATCAAAGTCAGCAACGACCATGCCAGTTGGGTCTCCTGAAATTGTTGTTGAAGTTGGTGTATCAAATGTGATTGGATTACCACTCCCAATTCCTCCTCCTCCTGTACCCCTTATACCCGCAGTCGTTATCCAGTAACCGTATTGGCTTGCAGGCAAACCAGTGGACCACACTGTCTCAAATGTTCCCTCTAGCGAACCAGAAGTAATGATAGGAAATATATCACCTACTTTTGTTTGGTAATTATTTTGGAATTGCAGACCTAGGACACCTCCCAATTTTGCTGCCCCTAAAATGTTCATCTTGTCGTGTAGGTGCCCAGAACTTGTTGTGTCATTAAAAGTAAAAAACAAAGACCCCTTCGCTGATGCATCGGTCTCATCTTGTGGAACCGAACTGTAATTACCATTAATTTCCAATAGTCCTGGATCTAAACCACTTGGGTCAATGATTCCGCCAGTATTTCTGACTTCTGCAGATATGCTTGAATCACCCATGCCACCGCTATATCTGCCACCATCAAGAATACGCATCATTCCAACGACTAATTCAGCACCATTTTCTAATTCAAAGAAATCTTCAAAATCATCATCGTCCTCATCACCACCAATTAGAATTTCTCCATTTGGAATAATGATGCGACCAAATTCTCCGTCGAATTTAAACGAAGCATCATCTTCACCATATGCGAGGATGCGAACTGGATTTACATAAGATCCAACAGTAATATCAATATTTGGTATTTGAAATTCGATTTCTCCATTGGTAACAACTAATGTATGTACTTCGATGTTAGATGTAACGTCGATTACTGCATCACCATTAAACAGTGCAATATCATCGTTGCTGGGAACTCGTTGTGGGAACCAATTGAATGCATTATGAAATGAACCGTCACCTGCGTTCCAGATGACAATCCCACCAACATCAATTAAACCAGTTGGTCTATACTCAAAAGCACCCATGTCAACGATAGGTGGTGTGCCCGACCCATTTGTATCATCAGTAAATGGGTCGTCAATAAATCTCGTGCTACCAAGTACATCATATTCTCCGACTGCTTCCAGATTGTCACCGGCATCGATACAAGGTGAAGTAGCAAGTAGACTAAAGTCCTCGTCGCCCGTTGCGCGTTCGCCGTCTGGACCGAGTTGATCTGAAAACCGAGGGTTAGAGGTAGTGTTACTCGCCCCGATTAAATCATCATTCATATTTTGAATGCAGGAATGGGTGATTTGAATTGGGGAGGTGTTGTTTCTAAGCCATATCTGTGCAAATTCATCTTCTCCAGAGAGGTCAGCATTTCCCCAGACAATGGAGTTTGCAACAAGCAATGAGCCCGAATCAATCACTATTCCGCCGCCTGAGTTTGCAGCAAGGTTCTGGATTATCGTGCAGTTGCTAACTTGAAGGAATGTTGCGGAGTCCCTTGAGGAAAATGCACCACCAGTATCGGTAGCCAAGTTTGCTGTTATGAGGGAGTTTGAGATGGAAAGGTCACCAAGATTAAGAATGCAACCACCAATTTCACTTTGATTTTCTCGAAATTGGCTAGTGTTAATCAGCACAATTGAATTTTCACTTATTGCAATTGCGCCACCACTTGTTCCAGACACATTTGACCTAACCCAACACGAAGAGATTATTACGTCTGTTGAATTTTCAACATAGATAGCACCACCATATTCTGTTGCGTTGTTGTTAATAAATAAACAGCGATTGATTGTTGGGCTGTAGGCATTTCTAATCAATAGCCCGCCACCGCCAGTAGCGCCATCCGCATTACCACCGCTAATTGTAAAACCATCAAGCGTTGTGAGAAGATCAATTGTGGTTCCTGTTACAACATGTTTCGCATTCTCAGAATTATCTCCACCTGTTGAATCGTTTCCAAATAAGTCGCCACTTAAAATAGTGACGTTGAGTTCAGGGTTTCGTTCATCACTAGATATCTCGGTCCCGTCAAATCCACCGTAGAGAATAACGCCATCAATAAGATTGAAACTTGCGTCGCGTGGATCAGTGGAACCGCCAAGTTCGGATGGCAAATAAGTACCTGCAGCAACCCATATTTCTTCGCCACTTGAAGCGGCGTCAAGTGCGTCTTGCAAATCATTAAATGCAGTGCCCCAAGTGGTACCGTCACCGAAGGTTGTTTGCAATTCATTAACGTACCAGACAACCGGAGTTCCTCTTTGCTTAGAACTGGGTTTCGAGAATGTACTGCAAGTTACAAGGCAACATATAAATAGTGTTGAATAAAAGAGAAGTCGCTTTGATTGAGCCAGAGTTTTCGAGTGTATTATTTGCAAAACTAGTAGTAGATTCGTTATCTCCAATGAGGAGATTCACGTATCCACTAATAGATACAGATATCTAATTGCATGTCAAGACAAAAGTTTAAAAGTGGTTGTAAATGTAAAATTATCGGACTTTGATTTAACAAGGACCCCAGTTACTCACAACGAGCAGAATATCCCCGACATCTACGAGACCACTATCATCAAGATCATAATCATCATTCGCTGTACCCCATGCACTAATAATTGCGAGGATATCCCCAACCGCAACCATAGAGTCACCATCAACATCAGCAGGGCAGTC
>CAZABE010000006.1:0-13394 GCA_964483425.1 uncultured Isosphaeraceae bacterium
GGAGCCCATTTTTGCTACAATTCCGCGTTCAGTCAATTGGCTCAATACGGCTCATCTGAGCCATTTTTGAAGAAGGTAAGTAACGATGCTCCCAAAATTACGAACATCCCCTGCAAGAAAGCGAAAGCGTCGCTCCCATCACGCATTGAACAATGCTAATTTAGCACTATGTCCAAATTGTGGAAGCAATCGTCAGCCACACCGTTCATGTCCAAGTTGCGGCTATGTTCGCCCAGGTCTTCAAGTCAAAGCCACAAAGGCGTAACCATTAATGCGAATTGGCATTGATGTGATGGGGGGCGATCTCGCTCCAGACCCTATCCTTGAGGGTGCACTCGCAGCAACCAAACAACTTGACTCAGACGATGTTGTTGTCCTTTACGGCGATGAATCGGTTATTCGTGAGGGTATTGCAAACACAACACTTGGCGAAGCCCAAGTCGAAGTCGTGGGAACAACCCAAACAATTTCAATGGACGAAAGCCCAGTCGACGCTGTTCGAAGCAAACAAGATAGTTCGCTCGTTGTGATGTGCAAAAATGGTTCTCAGAAAGCAGAGAATCCGCTTGACGCAGTTATCTCTGCAGGAAACACCGGAGCATTTGTCGCTGGAAGTCAAATGTATCTGCGACGCCTTTCGGGGGTGCATCGACCCGGCATTGCAGCAGCTGTTCCAACGTTTGCTGGAACAGTTGCATTCATCGATGTTGGCGCAAATATTGAGCCAAAACCAATTCACCTTGCGCAGTATGGCGTGATGGGAAAGGTCTATGCCAAGCGTATTTTAGGAATCGATAATCCTAGAGTTGCATTGATGAACGTCGGCGGAGAGGAGCAAAAAGGAACAGAGGGCTTAAAACAAGTTCGCGACATACTTCGCGCTGCTCCCGATATTAACTTTGCTGGCTATATAGAAGGGCGGACGCTCTTTGATGGTGGTGCTGACGTTGTGATTACCGACGGAATCGTTGGCAACGTGAGTATTAAACTTGCGGAAGGGCTAGCAACAGGTCTACTCACCAAAATTGCTCGCGATGTTGCGGCAGCGGATCCGAAACTTGCAGAAGCATTTAAGCCAATTATGAAAAAGTTTTATGCAGACTACGACTACCACGAATATGGTGGCGCACCGCTTCTTGGAGTTAATGGGATTAGCATGATTTGCCATGGTAGTTCAGAAGCAAGGACGATTACTAATGCAATCATGCGAGTGAAACAATTTGCAACAGCAGGCGTGAACCAACACATCGTTGAGCAACTCGCAACCATCGAAGAAGAAGTGAGCGTTGCATGACAACTTTTGAACCTTGTGGTGTTCGTGTTTTAGGCACGGGCTCTGCAGTACCAGACAACATCCTTGGTAATGAAGAACTTGCAAAACGCTTTGACGTTGATGTTGAATGGATTGAGCAAAGAACAGGCATAATAGAACGCCATTACTGCGATGATGACCAAGACACACTCGATTTGCAAATTGAAGCCCTAAACAATGCTATCGAAAACTCTGGTATGAATCCAAAAGATATCTCCTTGGTTATTTCAGCAACCGTAAGTGCAAGGATGACTTGCCCATCTAACGCTTGTCGTTTGGCTCATGCGGTTGGTGCAGTCCCCGCAGGTGCATTTGATTTGGTGGCAGCTTGTTCGGGATTCGTATACGGAATAAATATTGCTGATGCTCTGATTAAAAGTGGTGCATACGAAACAATCGCAGTTGTTGGTAGCGACGCAATGAGTAAGTTGACCGACCAGACGGATAGAGGAACTTCAATTTTATTTGGTGATGCTGCTGGCGCAGTTATTTTACAACGGTGCAATGACCCTGAACTAGGTTGCTTCTATCAAACAATGAATGCAGATGCAGAGACGTGGCAAGCATTGTATATTCCGACTCGCGAAGAAGATATCGTAGAAGGGGATACTGCTACATCTGAAATCGGTATGCTTCGCATGCGAGGAAAAGAGGTCTATAAATTCGCCGTCTCAAAGTTCCAAGAAATTACTGAGAACTTACTTAAAGAAGTGGGTCTAACTCCTGATGATGTTAGCCAATTTATTTGTCACCAGTCGAATATGCGCATAATCGAGTCAGCGCAGAAAAAACTTGGTCTTCCGGACGATAAGGTATACAAAAATATAAGTCATTATGGAAATAGTTCAGCTGGCGCAGCCGCACTTTGTTTTGACCAACTTTGGCGTGGAGGGAAAATTAATAGTGGCGATACCATTGTATTCCTCGCTTTTGGCGGTGGGCTGACTTGGACAAGTAGTGCTTGGAGAATGTAAAAATGTCTAAACTCGTGGTTCTTTGCCCGGGTCAGGGCGCACAAAAAGCAGGAATGGGTAAAGCATGGTTTGATGCTTCATCTGCAGCTAAATCTATCTTTGAAGAAGCCGATTCTGTCCTTGGAGATGGTCTTGGTTTACCACTCTCTGAAATATGTTTCAATGACCCAAACGGTGAAATAAATAAAACAAACATTAGCCAACCAGCAATTTACACTTGCTCGGTTGCATCTTGGCACGGACTTCAAGAACAGGGGATTGATGGGGATGTGGTTGCAACGGCTGGTCTATCCTTAGGAGAATACACAGCGCTACATCTTGCAGGTGTCTTTTCTTTTGCAGATGGCTTACGCCTTGTTGCTAAACGTGGGCAGCTTATGCAGAATGCAGCAGAAAATAAGCCAAGCACTATGGTTGCTGTGATGGGTGACGAAGAAGCAGTGCTCGCTCTTTGTGATGAAGCAAAAGAAGGGGACGAAATACTCGTCGCTGCAAACTTTAACGCTCCTGGGCAGACGGTTTTAAGCGGTTCTGTTTCTGCATGTGAACGTGTTGCAAGTATGGCAGAGGCAAAAGGTGTTCGAGCAACTGCTCTTTCTGTTGCGGGCGCATTTCACTCGCCATTTATGGCATCTGCAGCAGATGGAATGCGAGAAGCACTTGGTGAAGCCACGCTACATGCTCCCAAAATCGATGTTTGGTCCAACGTCACCGCTGGATTACACGAACAAACTACCATAGTTGACCGACTTATCGACCAAATAACTGACTCAGTTCGATGGTCTCAGTCATGCAGCGAAATGGCAACTTTGTATGATAGGTGCCAATGGCATGAGCTTGCACCAAGCGGTGTACTCCGTGGACTCATGCGACGTATTACCCGAGATGTGAAGGTACAACCCCATGATGAACCTACTTAAAATTGCATTGGTATCAACTCTTCTGTCAGGGATTTTTGTGTTTGGAGTTGGTTGTGGTGGAGATGGTGATGAAGCACCTAAACCAGTTGTTAAGAAACCAAAGAGAAAACCAAAACCAAAAGCAAGAGCGGTCAACGAATTGGTGACCGAATATTCAATTGATCCACGTATTTATATTAATGAAGAAGAAGCACCAAAAGACGAACAATCAAGAGTTGCGATATTACATTTCTTCGATGCGATGTTAAAAGTAGATACAAATGCGTTGAAAAATATGTTAGAAATTGGAGACCAAGGCACCCTTGATACAATGGTAGGAAATGGTCTATCGGAACTAATGGATAGTGTTTCATTCCTTGATGTAAAGGTTGGTTCTTCTCCTGATGGGCGTCAATGTCTTATGGGTGTCTATGAAATTGGTTTGGATTACCAAGTACAAGTTTGGTATTTCACAAAGAGCGGAGATGAGTTTACGTTTGTATCTGCTGGTACACCCCCAGACCTTGCTAACACCCTTCGTGGTAACTGGATTGATCACTTCTTTGAACTTAAAGATGAGATGTTTGAAATAGCAAATCAACCAGATGACGATTCATCTTATACGATATTTGGTGGTTCAAATGAGGGAGATGGTAGTTCGTCTGGCTCTGGCCGACCAGGACCATCACCAAGCCCAGGTCCTAGAAAACCTGGTGGAAGTCCCGGCGGACCAAAAACATAATGAGTTTAGAACAAGAATCTAGAGTAGCAATTGTCACAGGAGCAAATCGTGGTATTGGTCGCGCAATTGCTTTACAGTTGGCGAGCGATGGTTTCAGGATAGCGATGATTGCACGAAACGAAGATACTCTTTTAGAAGTACAAAGTGAAATAGAAACTTCTGGTGGGCAAGCATGTTCCTACGTTTGTGATTTGTCTAAGACGGATTCCTACGCAGAGGTGATTGAGCAGATTATCCAAGAGCAGGGACGACTAGATGTACTTGTAAACAATGCTGGAATGACACGTGATGGTTTATTGCTTCGCATGTCTGATGATGATTTTGATGATGTTTTAACCGTAAATCTTAAGGCAGCATTTGTTGGGTGCAGAGCTGCTGCTAGGCAGATGATGCGAGGTAGGTGGGGAAGAATTATCAATATTTCCTCAGTAGCGGGCGTAAGCGGAAATGCGGGGCAAGCAAACTACGCATCATCTAAGGCAGGGCTTATTGGTTTAACCAAAACGATAGCAAAAGAACTTGGAGCAAAAGGCATAACAGCAAATGCTATTGCGCCCGGTTTTATAGAAACCGATATGACCGCTGTACTTGGAGAAGATATTAAAAAAAGTGTTGAGAGTTCTGTACCACTTCGTAGGTATGGTCAACCAAATGAAATTGCAGCAGCCGCCTCGTTCCTTGCCTCAGATGGCGGTGGATACGTTACAGGTCAAGTCCTTGTAGTTGATGGGGGTCTTACCTGTTAACAAAGCATCTTTACCAGCGGTACCCTAAATCAACTCCGTGATATAATGCCGCCCTCAAAGGACCTGAACCCCAGATTTCATGAAACCAATGAATTTTCCCGCGAATTAGCGGTACTTTAAGGAGACAGCAACTATGACCCGAGCAGAAATTGAAGCAAAAGTAATTGATATCGTTTCAACTCAACTAGGTGTGGATAAACAAGAAGTAAAACTTGAGTCTAGTTTTGCAAATGACTTGAATGCAGATAGTTTAGATACAGTTGAATTGGTGATGGAACTTGAAGATGCTTTTTCAACATCAATTCCTGACGACAAAGCAGAACAAATCCAGACGGTAGGAAGCGCTGTCGATTTCATCGCAAGTGCATCTGGAACTGAGTAAGTTCGGGAAAGTTAATGACATTAATGTCCAACCGCCGTGTCGTTATTACTGGTCTTGGTGCGATTTCCAATTTAGGTCACGATGTCGAGTCGACTTGGTCTGGTCTGAAAGAAGGACGCTCGGGGATAGGACCAATCACTACGTTTGAGCAGGATGATAGGTGGATTACAACGATTGCTGGTGAAGTACGTGATTGGGATCCATCTGACAAACTTGATAGAGGGGAAATCAAAAAGACCGACCGATTTGCGCAACTTGGTCTCTTTGCAGCAATAGAGGCAATGGATAACTGTGGGCTTGATTGGGAACAAGGTGACGCTTACCGGCGCGGAGTTGTGCTTGGCTCAGGTGTTGGAGGAATTCAAACCATCGAGCATTTTGCTGGGGTTCTTATTGAAAAAGGACCTCGAAGATTAAGCCCATTCACAGTGCCTAAACTAATGGTGAATGCTGGTGCTGGCAACGTATCGATTAGATTTAATTTACGAGGTGTGAACAGCGCCCCAGCAACGGCATGTGCAACGGGAGGACATGCACTTGCTGAAGCGTTTATGTTCATTGCATCAGACCATGCGGACTTCATTCTGGCTGGCGGAGCAGAAGGTGCTGTTTCACCTGTCTGTGTTAGTTCGTTTTCAGCAATGAAAGCGCTTTCGACAAGAAATGATGAACCAACGAAAGCGTCGAGACCATTTGATATCGATAGGGATGGTTTTGTTCTCTCAGAGGGTGCAGCTGTTTTAGCAGTAGAAGAACTTGAGCACGCAAAAGCTCGCGGCGCAAATATTCTTGCTGAAATAGTTGGCTTTGGGATTACAGGCGACGCAGGGCACATTGCTGCCCCAGATGTAATGGGCGCAGGAGCAAAAGCTGCTATGGGAACAGCCCTTCGGCATGCGAAAGTTTCTCCAGAACAAGTTGATTACATCAACGCACACGGTACTTCTACACCACTTGGTGATACCGCCGAAGTTAATGCTGTCAAAACGCTTTTTGGCGACCATGCGTACAACCTAGCAGTGAGTTCCACTAAGTCCTGTACAGGTCATACTCTTGGCGCTGCAGGTGGCATCGAATCAGTTGCAGTTGTAAAAGCTATAACAGATGGAGTAATGCCACCAACAATTAACCTTGACAACCCAGATGATGGTTTTGATTTGAATTTCGTAGCGAATACTTCACAAGAACGCAAAATCAAATTAGCCTTAAACAATTCGTTTGGTTTTGGTGGTCATAATGTATCGCTTGCTATAGCAGCGTTTGACGGCTAACAACAAATTAACAGTTTCGGGAAATTAATAAACGACCCGCGGGATTGTTTTAGAACGGGAAGGAAATACCTGTCCAGTACATTATGGAATCACGTCCTGGGTTTGAACTATAAGTATTTGCATTTGAAATATGGTGCCACTTTGCTCCAATCATCCAACGTGCGTTATTGCCTATGTCGAACGTAAATCCGATTCCTGCTTGAGGAGTAAAATTAAACCTTGAACCATCGGATGGAACTTTGTCACTTGTTCTAAGGAGACCTGCTCCACCCTCTAAGAAAAATGACCAATTCTCTTTGGCAATCGCATGCCATCGAAGTTGTAACGAAAAGTTGAAGCCCTTTGTTGTTCCACCATTTTGGTCAAAATCCGCTCCTAGGAAACCAAGGTCGATACTTAAGTTGTCTTCGACGAAGTATTCGAATTCGACACCGAAATCAACGAGGGTGTTTTCAGAATGTTTTACGTCCTTTGCATATCCTCCAACTAATCCAAAGCGCCAAGTTCCCTGTGATCCCCAAAGCGAAGAGGAAACCGACAATTCGGATTTTTCTGAATTGTCCTCGGGTTGATTTACGTACATCTCATCAGAGATGCTCTCAAATGAGAGGGTTGAGGCAGCTACAATGTCAATCGGCTGATATTCAGCTGTGGTAACTGCCAAGGTGAGGGTAAGTGCTTGCAACATTGGGGATACTCCCTTTTTAATGATCCCAAGGGGATTCGAACCCCTGTTCCCAGGATGAAAACCTGGTGTCCTGACCTGACTAGACGATGGGACCTTAGGCGGGGAATGATACCTTACTCACGCAATTGCTGCTGCGTGTATGCTTAGAAAATGCTCGTACTCACAACCCTCTTTTTAGCACTAACTTTTCCACAAGAAATGATTCCACAACTCACACCAAGTACTAGGGAGCGCTTGCAAACAGTGGTGGACGGTTCCGATACTCTTTGTGAGGGTTTTGCAGCGTTGGTAGAGGATGTTAGTACTTGGACAAACGACTTTTCAGTTGATAATGTCAGGAATGTAAGTTGGTTCTTGGAGAAATCAGTTGAGGTAAGAGGTGAACTTTTTGCTCTTCAAGGTATTCCAGAACAAGGCAATACCCTCTCTCCACCTTGGAATCAAGTGAAAGAGTGGTTTATCAGGGATGAAAACGGATCGATATTTGTTCTCTATGTTGTTGGAAATAGTGAACTTTATTCAGGTATTCCGATGGAAGCAGCCGCAAGGTTTTACAAATCGATTGAGATGGAAGGTCGCGACGGGCAACTTAGGCGTTACCCTACCTTCGTGACGTCGCCAATTGTTGTTTCCACCCTAGCGAAATCTTCAGAAACATCATATTTGTTTCTCTTGTTGCCGATGATTATAATTGGTGCATTGTTGGTTTTCATACTTACAAAAACTGGACAAAAAAAAGTTAAGCATCCAAGGGTACAAATTGCAACAGACGAAGTGTTGGATGCAGTCGATGAACATGTTGGCGAATTGCCTGAGGATGCATCGCAAGCACTAGCTGCCATGTACGAAAAGTCAGAAGGTGAGAGATGAACAGAATCCAAGTTCCTCTTCATGAGAATTCTTACGATGTGTTAATCGGTTGCAATTTACTACACAAACTACAAACGTATGTGCAAGAAGTACAACTTGATTCAAACGTATTCTTTGTTCTTGATGAGAATATTCAGTCAACACACGCTGATGCTGCCATGCAGTCGTTTGGAAGCGACTTGAAGCATAGTTCTTTAAGGGCTTTAGAAAAAAATAAAACGATGGCAACTGTTGAACGTATCTGGTCAACTTTACTTGAACATGGATTTGACCGAAAGTCGTGCCTAATTTCGATAGGTGGAGGATTGACAGGAGATATTGGTGGGTTTGCTGCAGCAACTTTCTTGCGTGGAATTTCACTCATTCAAGTTCCTACAACACTGCTTGCCATGGTCGATGCTTCTATTGGCGGGAAGACGGGAGTAAATCTTCCCATCATGAGAGAAAATGGTTCAGAAATTCTTGGAAAAAACTTAGCAGGTGCCTTTTGGCAACCAAAGTTAGTTGTCGCGGATATTTCAACACTAACTACGCTTGATGAGAGGCAACTTCGTTGTGGTCTTGCAGAATGTGTGAAGCACGCCATGCTTGGGCACGATGATTTTTTGGCATATCTTAAAAACAATTCCGCAGAAATTATTGCACGGGATGAAAGTGTGCTTATTACTTTAGTGACTAAAAGCGTTGGAATTAAAGCTGACATTGTTGCTAAAGATGAACGAGAAATAGGATGTAGAGCATTACTAAATTTAGGACATACCTTTGCTCACGCTATTGAACCGATGACTGAATTAGGTTTGTTCCATGGCGAAGCGGTGTCAATTGGATTGTGTGCTGCTTGCTCTTGTAGCGAAGCAATCGGAATGGTTGAGTCAGATTATGTAGACGAAGTTAGAGAATTGCTTACAACGCTAGGTCTACCAACGAGGTTACCGATGCCAATTAGGATTGACGATGGAATGCACCTGATGCAAAAAGACAAGAAAACGCTAGATGCTCAGTTGAGATTGGTTTTGCCTTCTAAGGATGGAGCAAGCGTGGTTGATGGTGTTGATAAAGGAGCAATCGTTCTGGCATGGACATCGATTGGGGGTACGTAACAAACTCATAAGGGGGTATTATCTCAAGGGAACGAGGTTCTGGTTCCGATAAAGGGTTGTTGCTTCTTTTTTGAAGCCAGAGAGGAATATTGTGCGTACATTTGCAATTGTTAACCAAAAGGGGGGCTGTGGGAAGACAACAACATCAATCAATGTTGCAGCAGTTTATGCTCGCAGAGGATTTAAAACCCTGTTAATCGATATGGATCCACAAGCGCATTGCGCTGCTGGGCTTGGCGTTCCTGAAGAGCAAATAGAAAAACATATCGGTGATGCAATGATTTCACCACATAACGAAACATTAGATAAGCAATCATATCTCTGGGAAATAACTAGAAACCTTATTTTAGTTCCTAGCACAATGATGTTGTCTGCCCTTGAAGCTCCAGGTGGAGGTTTGCAAACAATGCCAGATAGAGATAGGCGATTGGAAAGTTTGTTGCACCTTTGGCGCAATGACTTTGACAGATGCATCATTGATTGTCCGCCAAATATTGGTCTATTAACGTACAACTCTCTTCGGGCGGCTACTGAGGCATTGATACCTGTTGAGACAGGTTATTTTTCACTTAGAGGTGCAAGGCGACAGAGAAAAACAATCGACGCACTAATCGCAAGAATTGGCAAGCCGCTCCCCTGTAGAATTATCCCATCAATTCACCGCCCATCTCCCCTTGCTAGAAAATTACTTCACTCACTTCAAGAGTCATTTGCTCCTGAAGTTGCTCCAACCGTAATTCGAGATCACGAAACTCTACGTGAAGCAGCAAGTTTCGGGCAACCAGTTATTAATTTTGCTCCATGCAGCGAAGCGGAGCGTGATTTTGAGAGGCTTGTGTCTTGGTTAGAAGAAATCTATGTACCTCCAACACCACTTGTTGAGGTTGCAACCAGTTGCGGTGGACGTGCGGCTGAACTTGCAAGAAGAGTTGGTACTCATACTGAAGCAAAAGATGATTCCCCAGTTGTCGGGCGAATAACACCATTTGAGAATCGAGATGCCACCAAGTTCTGAACAATACGCACAACTCGCCGCTATGTTTACAACAAGCGAGCATGATGGAATTTCTACATCGATAGAATTGTTGTTGCCAGCGCATCTACCTGTGCAGGGTGGGCTTTGGCTAGTCCCATACGCAGGGAGAGAAGCGGCGGACGGGGTAGTGGTTCTCATACGGATGCACGAAGAGACCGTTGATGTTGCAGTACTTGGTAAAGGTGATGTCACGTTAGATGGTTGCACATCGATGGAAGAGGCATTAGAGAGAATCACAATTCCAAATGTACACTGGATTGTTCAACCTCCAACAGACGCAGACCCAGCATCTCTTCTTCATTGCGATGCAGATAGGGTGACCTTGCTTTCAGGTGCTGACCAAGCAGCGGTTGTCGGCGCGTACCGTTTATTAAAAGGATTGATTTCTACCTCTGGTGGTACTTCAGAACTCCCAAACATCCAACTTGTAATTGTTGGAGCAGAAGAGCGAGCGGCTACCGATGCTGCTAGCAGAATTATTCAAACAGCACACCACCAATTGGATGTACATATTGAAGTTGGTCCCGCGCTTCCAGCTATGAATAGTTCAACAAAAGTCGTATCACAAGTGTCGTTTCCAAGAAGCAGTAACGTTGTTGATTTATTAAGTAGGATTAGGGCTGGCGAGGTGGCGCAGGAAGAAATGCCAACAACACCTCGTTTTGTCGAGCAAGAAGCAGCCACTTTGGAACCCGTACCAAAGACACCAACTGTGCAAGAAGAGCCGATGGATTTTGAACAAGAGAAAACCCAAGTTACAGGTACTCCTTCAAGTAATCGAGAACCAAGTGTTTCCTACGCTTCCTATGTTGATGGGTTACTTGCTATCACTCCTCGTTGCCCAGAGCACGACCACATCGAATTGGCTCTGGACACCGACGGATGTTTGCACGTATTAGCCGACGCAGGCGATTTGCGTGATGCATCAATTGTTTGTGCATGGGCAGTTCGTCACCGCGATTTGCTAGCGATGGCTTGTGGTGGTTTAGAGATAAACAAATCGTCCTCACCTGTATCGCATTTGTTTGCAAACGACGCTGTTTCAGTAGCGGACTTACATGGCACGGGAGTTCGATTGCATTTACTTACAAGTGTTGAAGTTGGTGGAAAAGTAGGACTGTACTGTACGCCGCTTAACTAAAGATGTTTTCCCAAGCACCGTGTGCAAAAGAATGAATGTCATCTTCGGAAAATCCTGCTCCTTGCAGTTCTTTTGATAAGTTCCCTAAAAATTTCGGATGTTTGAGACCAGTTGGTAGGTATACAGTCGAAAAGCCACCATCAAAATCACTTCCCAAGCAAACTTGACGTCGATTGCCCGCAATATTACAGAAATGTAAGACGTGGGTAACACAGTCATCTAAAGTTGCTCCAGTATTGTCGAGGCAAAATTCTTTGGAAAGAAACTGGTTACAGAGGTTCAGCCCAATGACTCCACCTCTTTTGAAAATTTCTTTAGCGTGATCGTCGCGCAAGTGCCTTTCTGAATTGTTGTTCAAAACTGTTCTACTGTTTGAGTGACTTGCGACAATCATGCCATTGGAGCAATCAAGTAAGTCATCAAGTGCTTCGTCAGATAAGTGAGATGCGTCATGGACAATTCCATAGTCATCGAATGCAGCGACAAGTTCCTTTCCCTCTTCGGTTAGGCGACCACCGTTATCGTTCCCTCCTGCGTATCTTGTTCCTGCTGCCCAAGTTAACCCAACAATACGGAGCCCTTGGTCTCTCCACCAAGATACCTCTTCGGGCGATCGAATCGGATCTGCGCCTTCCATTAGGAGTAACATTGATAGAGTATCTGTGTACTTGCACCCATCTCGTTGTATATGCAAATATCCTTGTTGTTCCAAATTTTCGTAAATGTCAAGTTGTTTTTTGCCTATTGCGAATGCAGCATCTCTATTGTCAGATAATCCATAGCCACAGACACCATCGTTAGGAGCGGTATATATTGTTCCAAAAAAAGTGCTGATTGGGCTAGCCACTAAATCAGGGATGGATATACACTCGTTGCACGATTCTATGCACGGTTCAAGGATATTGCGCCCTAGTAGAGCGACGTACGCTACGTCAATATGGCCATCAATCCAATACATCACTAAATCTTACCAAAGGGGATGTTCGCATACTTTTCTGGTTGTCGGGTATCCTGTACCTATTGTGTTATGTGAAGAGAAAAATCTAGATATTCAGGTACAGGTAAAGTCAGAACGATCACGAAGGTTGTATGCATTTGGTGTTTCGTTGGTTGCAATTACATTATTGTGCTTGGCTGTTGTAATGAACCCATCGCCAGATGGAGTAGGTACCCATCAACAACTTGGATTACCGATTTGTGGTTGGATTCTTGCTGTGGACTTACCATGCCCAACTTGCGGTATGACTACGGCTTGGAGCCATGCGGTTCGTGGTCAAATACACTTAGCGTTTATTGCGCAGCCACTTGGTTTGATATTAGCCGTTGCTGCGTTATCACTTGCAATTGGAGGACTTATCACAGCAATTACGGGATACTCTTTCCAATCTCTTCTCTACAAATACTCACCAACAAAAATAATTATTGTCGTAGCATCAATGTCTATTTTGTCTTGGTTGTTTAAAATACTTGTTCACAAAGGTCTAATATGATTCGAGTTATTTTTTCGATAGTTGTAAGTTTGGTTTTATTGTTTAGTGCTGGCTGTTCAGTGTTTGCTTTTGGTGGTTCGATGGCACAAGCACATGAAGACCAAATGCTAATTGAGAAATACGCAGAGTACGATGTAAAGGGTAAAAAGATTGCTGTGGTTATTGATACTGACTTAGCAGTGCACTACGAACACCCAGGAATTTCTAACCTTATTGCAGAAGCAGTAGCGGGAAGAATTGCCAAATTTGCAGAAGATGTAAAGGTTGTACACCCCGGTTCAGTTGCACAGTGGCAATTCGAAACGCCTCAATGGACAGCCATGCCGACCGCTGAAATTGTTAAAGCCCTTGGTGTTGATACTGTTATTTATATTGATCTTCTGGAGTATCGACTTACACCACCTGGCAATCAATGGCTTTGGGAGGGGTTTTGCTCTGCAACCATTGGGATTATCGAAGCGGGCAGTTATGAACAGGATGGGTATTCAGAATCGTTTGAAATTGAAGCCATTTTCCCGAGAAGACCAAGTGTACTGAGCCATGAAGAGGCCAAAGAAGCAGACATAGAGCGTGGTTTGCTCACTGAATTTATTAAACAAACAGCTTGGCTATTCTACTTCCACGTTGAACCCAAGCACCCAGATCGTTACCGTCCGGAGTTAGAAACAAAGTGAGAGCAATGAAAATAATAATTAGCGTATTGGCAATTTGCAGCTACTTTGTTATGTCTTCTTGCAACATAG
>CAZABE010000007.1:0-2640 GCA_964483425.1 uncultured Isosphaeraceae bacterium
TGAATTTCATGTTCCTGTTGGATGTATGATTGATGCAAATGGCAAGTCATGGTTCGACAAAGACCGGAAACTAATTGCGCATTGGTTAATTCGTGAAGAAATAAAAGCTGGATACACTCAGGACACCGGAATAGATAAACAGCGTGCGCTTTCGTGGGTTATGAGACGACACATCGATGGCACCATTCCGAAACAGGTTATGAATAGCACTTGTGAGGGAAAATGGAATCCAAAAACAAATACAATTGATGATAAAGATCCTGGCGAACTAGTTGGTCCTGCACGCTATGAACAATTAAATACTCAACGTTCGGTCGCTGTCGATTACGATAAATATTACGACGAGCACCCAACAGCTATCGCTCGGAAATTCGATTTAGAACGGGAAATCCCTGAAGATGCCGTCGAACAATTAATGATCGAACTTTTAGAGGCGCCTGTTCGAGATGAGATTGCTAAATTCTTGTCCAAAAAACTCGACCGCCCACTTGAGGCGTTTGACATTTATCTTGAAGATATCAGCGAGAATGCAAGTTCTGCAGAACTCGAAGAACGAGTAACATCTATGTTCAAGGACGAAATTGAATTCCAAAACAACATTCCTAAAGTGCTAAAAGGTCTTGGATACAACAACGAAGATGCGGACTTTCTTGGATCACGAGTGAATGTTGAAATTGCACGCGGTGCAGGACACGCAGTGAGGCCTGGCATTCCAGAATACAGCGCATGGCTTCGCACTAATCGACTTGACGATTGTCTTGGGTGGGACGGTTTTGATATCGCCATGCACGAACTTGGACACAACCTTGAACAACTTATCTCAACACATTTTGTGCCAAGACCTTTGCTTCGCAATGTGCCGAATACTGCATGCACCGAGGCGTTTGCTTTCTTGTATCAAAATAAAGCAAGAGAAGTTGTTGGTTTGCCTGAAGAAGACGAAGCAAAAGCATTTGCTCTTGCCTCCGTTGAGGGGTTACTTGCAGCTTGCCAAATTGCAGGTCCATCTCTCGTTGAACTTTATACTTGGCACTGGTTATATAAAAACCCTGAAGCAACCTCAGAAATGTTGCGGGATGAGATGTTGAACATTGCAAAAGAAGTTTGGAACAAGTACTTCAAAGAGTATTTCGGCGAAGACCCGTATCACATCCTTGCGGCCTACCAACACATGATTGCATACCCGCTCTACTTACCTGACTACACAATCGGACACGTAATCAGCCATCAAATCAAATCGCACATGCGTGGTAAGGACTTGGCTTTAGAAACAAAACGCATTTGTTCGATTGGGCGTCTAACACCCGATCAATGGATGAAAAATGCTGTTGGAAGCGGAATTTCAGCGTCTCAACTTATAGAAGACGCAACCACTGGGTTACATTTGATTGTTAATTCACAAGTGTAGATTAATTAACCCTGGGTTAATTAATCCCAAACTAGAATCGGACCGTCATCATACATTTCAAGTGTAAGACCTAGGATTGCATCGTCCCCTGAATCACCTTCAAGTAAGAAGAGGTTGTCAATTGACACACCATCACCCCTTCGCCACTTTGGTACCTTAGATGTTCCCACAACCCAGTCAGTTGAACTGTCTGCGTTCAAAATCCATCCTCGCCAAATTCCATCGTCGTCAAGTGTATATGAAGTTGAGTTTTCAACTCCATCTTGAGGACCACGGTTTCCAATAATAGGGAAATTTCCCGAGCGAGGATTCCATCGTTTTTTCAAACGTTCTCCGTAGAGGGGCATGTGTGCATAGGAAACATTCGATGTTTCATTCAAGTCCACAGAAAAATTCGGGTCAAAGTGTCCTCTGCTTGTACTGTATTTAGCTTCTTCAACCCAGCCACGGTCAGTTGGAGAAACAAGTTGTTTTGCCCCAACAATGTTTTGTGAGAGAACGGCTGACCAAAAATTAGCTGAGGTGTTCTCTGAAACATCACCTGACTTTGAAAGCGTACTTGGAGTTAAATAGTTGTCTCCGTTGGTCATAGCATGGATGGTAAGTCCTTGACCAATTAGGTGTAGTTGTATTTGGTCTTGCATCCCCCATACGGACTCTTGTACCGAGTTTCCTTTGCCGCCAGTAACCGCCTTATCAACCGATGTCATGTAAATTGACATCAAAACAACAACGCAGGCAAGCGATATCAAGATACCTAAAAGAGAAAAACCAAAACGAGATTCTGTTTC
Source organism: uncultured Isosphaeraceae bacterium (assembly GCA_964483425.1). GTDB lineage: Bacteria > Planctomycetota > Phycisphaerae > Phycisphaerales > SM1A02. The sequence continues at coordinate 2,200 of CAZABE010000007.1, forward strand.
CATAATTATATTCTAATCATTATTCGCAAGGACCCCAAGAATCAACAACAGCAAGTAGGTCGCCTACTCCAACTATTCCATCAGCATTAACATCCGCTGGCACATCCGTTTCACCCCAGTGATCAACAATAGAGAGCAAGTCGCCAACTCCTACTGTTCCGTCATTATTGATATCTGCAGCAATACACGGCAAAGGGTCGTCGCAATATGCAATTGAAATCCCAACCCCATCAAAGCCTGCCTCAACAATAGAGCTCATACCCTCATCGCCAGCGGTTACAAGCAACTGAAGGTCAACGGTCCCAGTTGAGTCCAATACATCCACTAAATTAAATTCCACAAAAAACCATTCTCCTTCTGCTTCGATACCATCAGGGCCCACTGTTTCCAATTCGCTAAAGGTCATTCCACCATCAATAGAAATTTGAATTTCCATACTAT
>CAZABE010000008.1:0-3306 GCA_964483425.1 uncultured Isosphaeraceae bacterium
TCCTAGTGGTGCACAACAACTTTCCAGAAAAAAAACTGATGCGTTCGCTGAAGTAGCGAAAACGTATGGCGCTGGCGGCCTTCCAGTTGTGAAATATCAAGGTGGCGAGTTTGTAACTGGTGTTGCAAAGTTTGTCGAACCGATAAAAGATGACCTTATCAAAGCGCTTGACCTTGAAGATGGTGATATCGTGATGTTTGGGGTTGGAGCTTACCGCGTCGCATGCACGTCTCTTGGCGAGGTTCGCTTGGCGGTTGCAAAAGAGTTGGACTTAATTCCAAAAGGACTATTCAGAGGACTATGGGTAATTGATTTTCCGCTGTTTGATTGGAACGAAGATGGAGAGCGCTGGGTAAGCGAGCACCATCCATTTACGGCACCTCTAGATTCTCACATAGATATTTTGGAAAGTGATCCCGGAAATTGTTTATCTTCTGGGTACGACCTTGTTATCAATGGTGCTGAAGTTGGTGGTGGTTCAATTCGTATCCACACACCCGAAGTTCAATCCAAAGTTTTTGGTTTGCTTGGCTTGTCACAAGAAGAAGCGGAAGATAAATTCGGTTTCTTGCTTAACGCGCTCAAGTTTGGTGCACCACCTCACGGTGGCGTAGCGTTTGGACTTGACCGACTTGTCATGATGATGATTGGTACTGACAACATTCGCGACGTTATTGCGTTTCCAAAAACACAAACAGGCGCAGACCTTATGTGCGAAGCCCCCGGAATTGCTGATCCTACTCAACTTGAGGAACTTGGAATCACTATGCGTGAACCAGTTCAGACCACAGGGCAAGCGTAAGTAACGCAAATATTGATAATTGGTTATCGTTAATTTCTTTTAGATGATCATCATAAAGTTTCAACACATATTCCCTATCAATTGGAAGACCACAAAATGCGTCTTCTGAAGTAAATGTGTCACCAGCAAGTTCGCCCAAACTACTTTGGGGACTTTTGAACCATGATGATAGTGGGTAAGGTTCTAATCGAATCGATTCACCATTACAAATCTTTAAATCGATTTTTGCAATGGTTGCAGCGGCATTTCTCTGACGGAAAATGCAATCCGGATAATAAATTTCGTTGTTGTATTTCTGTAATTGTTTTTCCGCTGTGCCCGAATAGATAGGACAAAATGGTTCCACAAAATTCTGACCCGTGATTCGCTCTATGGACTTCGAATCAAACACAACATCCATAGATGTAATGCCAAATTTCGACCAATCTTTTGCATTTTGTTGTCTTGGTAATTGTGATAACACCCCCTGCCATCTTGAAAGTTTTTCTGCTTTTTGAGTTCGCTCGCTCACTTCTGGTAGCCCGTCACACAGTTGCTTCGTTTGTTCACGAGCAGACCTATAACTCCACAGCCGTGAAAGCAATGTCCAATCAGAAAATGGAACTCCTAATTGTTTGATAAGTGAAATCAAGTCCTCTGCTGGAGATCCTGAACAATTGCTTTTGTATCGCATCTTGCTGCAACTTGTTTTTATGTCAAGAAACTCTAGTTGAATTGATTGCACCGGATATAATAAAGAAGTTGAGCTAGTCACAAAACCAAGTTGCAAGTACTGTTGGGTTGCGCACAACACATCGTTGTTTGTGAGTTTCAACATGTTTGAAATTTGTAAGAGTGGTAATGGATTGGAAGAAAAAAGCATACCGTCCCCTGCTTCACCTAAATTTAGAGTATAGAGTTGATCAACACCAATCCCTTTTCGAGATAGAGTTAACTCCAATAAATCTGGATTCCAAGTTGCATTCGCTCCCTCACACCCAATAGTGGTTTCGGTATTTCCTTTTTCAGTAGACAGGAGTAGTACTACAAGATTACCTAAGGCAACTGGAACCTTGTCTTCAAAACGCCAAGTTACACCTCCAAGAGCGCCTTCAAGTAATTGCACCCATTTTTCCGAAACTTCACGCCCATCTCGCCTTAAAATTCCTGCAATACCTTGCATTTCGGATAGGGTACATCGCATGACACATCGAAGCACAAACATTTTGACAATACTCATCCTAATTGGACTCGTTGCCGGTGCCCTAGTTGGTGAATATGGATTTCACGCCTCTGGTGCAACTGTAGATGGAGATCACTGGCTTAAAGCGACAGGAGACCTTGTTCTAATTCGACCATTAAAACTCCTCATCATTCCACTGATTTTCTTCAGTGTTATTTCAGGTATCACCCGAATTGGTGATCCGTCAAAACTCGGTGTTGTTGGCGGTGCAACACTTATCTATTACCTCGCAACGATGTTTATGGCTGTAACGCTTGGTACTGTTCTTGTAACTTGGATTGCGCCGGGTGTGCTTGCGCCAGAAATTCAGGAATCGCTACGTGATACAGCGGGTAATTTTGCTGCAGGAGAAACAGCAACGAGATCTCTTGGCTCTGCTTGGATGAATATTTTGTACCAACTTATTCCGGTAAATATCTTTGAAGACATGGTCAAAGTAAGGCCACTTGGTGTCATCGTTTTTGCAATTGCCTTTGGGCTTGCACTTGCAGCAGGCGGCGATAAAACAAAACCAGCAAGAGAGATTTGCAACGCTTGTTTTGAGGGTTTGATGATTTTGGTTCGGTGGGTAATTTGGCTTACTCCAATAGGTGTTTTTTTCCTCGTCGCATGGACAGTTGGAAAAATAGGGTTCGAATCAATTAGTAGTCCGCTGGGTTTGTACATGACAACTGTTTTGATTGGTCTTGCAATTCACGGTTTTCTTGTACTACCTCTTGTACTTTGGATTTGTACCGGAATGAAACATCAACCATATCAATTTATGTGGCGGATGAAACGTGCACTTATGACCGCTGTTGGCACTGATTCAAGTTCTGCAACCTTGCCTGTAACAATTGATGAGGCAGAAGGCGAAGGTAAGTGTTCAAAGCGCGCTGCTAATTTTGTTCTTCCCCTTGGCGCGACAATCAATATGGATGGTACTGCGTTGTATGAAGCAGTAGCAGTTGTCTTTCTCTTTCAACTCTTTGGTATTCAATTGGAGTTCGGACAATTGTTAGTTGTTGTTATCACAGCAACCCTTGCTGCAATTGGTGCAGCAGGAATCCCATCGGCTGGGTTGGTAACTATGGTCATCGTCATTTCAGCTGTCAATATGAACTTGACTGGGTCAGCAAACGGTCCACTTCCCGTTGCCGCAATTGGCATCATCATTGGTGTTGACCGAATCCTCGACATGTGCCGCACTGCCGTTAATGTTTGGGGTGATGCGGTTGGCGCAAAAATTATTACTCAAATTGCACCGGATGTCGAAGCTGGATAAACTTTCCCGCGGGATTGT
>CAZABE010000009.1:0-2848 GCA_964483425.1 uncultured Isosphaeraceae bacterium
CGTAAAAAGACTTTATCAATGTTGCTCGGTTACCCGACCATTCTACTATTCCCCTTCTGCATCACACTCAGTTTCTGCTAATTGATGTTGTATCGGGGTTATGGCGCTTATCACCAAGGAATGATTTTGCAGCAAATCTGACCACCTTCTTGCTGTTTGCCCGGAAATCTCTTCGCTGTTTATTTTTTTTATGACATATTCGACACCATTATCGAGTCCCCAGATCCGCCCGAGTAATAACTCCATCAAAAGCTCATCGGGAACGGCACACAGGGAACGCCTATTCGGTTCTCTCAATTCGGGCGGGCCATTATCTGCCAATTCTTTTGCTAATAACCTTATTTTTTTGTGTACCTCCTTCGCCAATCCTCCTTTGCGCCGGGATTGTTTTTGAACCTGCTGCTTCCATATTTCAAACGTTGCTTTTAGATGTTCACGTAAAGGCGCAAATTGTTCTTTCATAGATAGTTGGTGTTCTAAACTAGCTTCGACTTTTGACTTGAGATCACCAAACCATTCATGTGTTGGAAGGGACTGACTCTTGAATGCTACCCCTTTTTCAATTAGTCGGTCACGGTGTACCTGATATAGCGGTAACCGCTTGACATCCGAGACACCGACAACCTCGCCCCCCTCAAGTTTAACTAATCCTCTAACTGAAAATAAATGCTCGGGTATTTCACACCACTCAAACCAGTAGTATTTAGCCAAAAAATCTCGGCACATACCGTCAACTCCCTTTCGACCACTTGCCTTTTTCTCATCAACCCCAATTCCCATTAAATACGCTTTGAATGACGATAAGGCATATCCCACTGAAAATTCTTCTGTTCCTACTTGCCCCTGCTCCAACCACCAGCCGGCCAAATCTGATACCTCCTTCACTGGGGGGAGCCAGATGCTCAGTTGAACTTCTTTTGGAACTAAAGTTACTTTGTCCCGTTGAATATCGGTCCAAATGTTGTAAGCAACTTTTTCATCTCTACCAACACCCTCTGTGATCAACCTAACACGCTGCGTCGGAGATATATCTCCGGTTAGAAATCGCCTGGGTTCAAGTAAACTCACAATGGCCCTCTCCTCGGCCAGTAATTTAGCTTGCTCAGTGTTGAAAATAATCCGCAACACCCCATCGTCCGAAATTAAGTCAACCGCACAGTCCACCGTTTTGGCAGGAACACAGTCCACGTGCTTCCAACTTTTCGGTAGCCCTGGGAAATCTATTTCAAACTCACGCTTCATCATTTTTTGTTCGGGTTGAGCAATTCAGCGGATTGTGCCAACTGAGCGATATCCGCATGCGTGTAATCGAACGTCTGTGACAACGAAGCATGACCCATCGCCTTCTGTACCAGTACAGGATTTGCCACCACTTGCTGCATCGCAGAATCGTAGGTGTGCCGAAAAGAGTGCCAACCTTTGATAGCAGCGGCCCGTGCTCGCCCTGGAACACGTTTCCCTGTGGTTTTTATACCCAACCGCTTCAACAATGTGACCAGGCTTTTAGAAAAGTCCTGCCGCGATTTATCGTACTCTTCCTTCAATCCGGGCATCAACCTACCCTCTTTATCGGGACGGCAGTACTCGTTAATCACAGATACCACCCACCGAGGCATGGGTACTTGGACAATTTTGTCACCCCTCCAGCGAGTCTTGAACGGAGACATTTCCAGCACACTCCCTTTGATTTGTTTGGATTGCAGATAGACCGCATCCTTCAACCGCAAACCGGTTCCCATCATGATCATCACGAGTGCATAATACTGTCGTCGATTTCGTCGGATTATCGGAGGCAAAACCACATCGGGTTTGACAACAGTTGGGTTGAGCACGCCGACAATCGACGCAACATCCTCTGCTGAAAATGGCTCACGCTTATCTGGCAACCCCTCGGTTGCATCCACATGATGGTTCGACAACTTTGACGAAGCAGCACCGAACGGGTTTACAGTAAATCCAAACTCGTCGGCAAACTCGCCAAAAACATTTTTCAATAGAGCGAGGATTCGAAGTTTCGAGTGGCGGGTCAATTGTTGTTCATCCAAATGAAGTGCAAACTGGTTCGCTACGTGCTCGTCAATCTCATCTAGGCGACAATCTTTAAGGTCCTTTTCGGATAGGAATTGGATCCAGCGCTCCCAACGAGCCACGTCGTCAATGTGTGAAACTCTCCTTTGAGTTGATGGAAGTTTCTCCCACCGCTTCCAGAAATCAGACATCGTCGGCAAATCGCCCGACTTGGCAACATTCAGCTTGGCACGGAACTCGGCACGTTTCCTCTTTGCCTCCTCTTTTGGAAGGCGATCTAAGAGCGCCGTTAGCTCATTAAATGCCCCGTCAACAGTTGCGGTTCGAACAATCTCATCATACTTGGCCGGGGCGAGTTTGTTCGCCTTTTGTTTGCTGTCTGTCCCAAGATTAATCTTCTGGTCTAGACCGTTCAATCGAACCCTCAAGTACCAGGGCCCGCTCTCTTTTCTTTGGATTAATGTGAACTTCATTAACTACCTCGTTCTGTCTCGAACATAGCAGTTTACAGATGTTTTTAACACCCCAAAGTGGGACAAAAGTGGGACAAAACGGATTATTTATCCACAATTGGGCAATTTTTCAGTGAATAACCAAAAAAATGGAATCTGGTTGAAGTACATTTAACCCTTTAAAATTAGGGTTAAAAAGAATGGTGGAGCCATGGAGAATCGAACTCCAGACCTTCGCATTGCGAACGCGACGCTCTACCAACTGAGCTATGACCCCACTCGCGACGACGCACCAGATCCGCGCCGTGAAGGGCGGTATGATGCCGTGACGCCGGCAAAGCGCAAGCCGTTTTCAAACCCAGCACAAT
>CAZABE010000010.1:0-3303 GCA_964483425.1 uncultured Isosphaeraceae bacterium
CTGCGATGGCTGTGGAAAGTGTACCCCAGCGTGTACATCACATATTAGAGTCCATCACGAAATACAAGTCCACGGAAGAGTAGTAACACCAGGATGCATGAAGGATTTGGATTGCGTAATGTCCTGTCCAAGAGATGCTCTGAAATTCGGTTACAGCAAGCCACCACTTTTATCATCTTTCGATAACTTTACCAAACCCGATGTTTCATGGGCTTGGACTTGGTCACAAGAAATACTTGGCGTCTTCGTTTGCCTTGGAACTTTGCTTGCTACAAGGCAACTCTACGGTGAAATACCATTTTTACTAGCCATCACACTTGGTGTTATTGCTGCTTGGGGTGCAGTTACTACTCTCAAGTTATGCACAGACGCTAATTTGCGAGTCGGCCGCTTCAAACTTAAATTTCATGGTCAATTCAACCCCGAATCAATTGGTTGGGTATTTGTGGTCAGTGTAGCTTTTTGTTTAATCCTGCACAGCGGTTGGATTCGTTGGCACGAGCACAATGGGCAAAAACAATGGGCTCTTGTGCAATCTGGCGATTTTACTTCAATCGACGAAGTCGAATACCACCTTCAAACTGTCATTGCTTACGGGCTTTGGCGTCCCCCATATGCAGACCGAACACTCAGCGAGTTGTATCTCGGCTTACATGAATATCAACTCGCAATCCCTCATCTGGAGCGTTTGGTTGAAATTTGGCCAGATGATATTAAGCGAAGAGATGCATTAATTGACGCCAAAAACCGTGCTTTAAGAGGCAAGTAGCCAGTATTTCAATATTTCTTCTGATTTTGTGAAATTTCTCACAATTTGTGGACGATTCCTCTTGACACTGCGAAATCGCAGTGTATTATTCGATAAGTGGATTAAGTAGTCCACTATGAAGTTGAACTCTCTTATTTTCATCTTCTCTTAATGGTCCCTCAGGCACTCCGCCGTTTCCGCCACCCTCCCTCCCTCTGCCTCACCTCGGCGGAAACAACCGGCGGAGTGCCTGGGGGACGGTTTTATTTACCAGAAAGATTAAAACTATAAATCTGATATAATTATCATGAAACTACTTTATTCCTAAGGATATTCCTATGCTATCACGTACTGCTGAATACGCTCTTCGAATCATGATTCTTCTAACAGAGCACAAGAATAAATCTATGACTGCTAACGAGATTGCTTCTGCCACACTAGTACCATCTGGGTACACCGTTAAGGTCCTTCAACAACTTGGGCGTGCGAAACTTTCAAAAGGTCAACGTGGTAGAAACGGTGGTTTTATCCTAGCTTGCGACCCAACTAAGGTTAACCTTCTTCAAGTTGTAACTGTAATTGATCCACTTGAACGCATTAAAGAATGTCCGCTAGGAAGAGCAGACCACCAGCACGCTCTTTGCCCGTTGCATCAACAAATTGATTTAGCTATCGAAGCACTAGAAACCAGTTTGTCAAGCATGACCTTGCAAGATGTTATAGATAGTGCAGATGGAAGTTCACTTTGCCAAGATCACATAAGCGCAACCGCAACTCTGAGTGTCAACGCAACCGATTAAACGACCCGCGGGATTGTTTTTACCACCTGACGATTTCTCCTTTTCCGATTGTGAATGGGCGTTCTTCTCTATTCCCATCGACTTCGGTGAGCCAGAACAAACTCCCTGAAGTTAATTCACTGAATTGCATGGGCTGTTCAGTACCAATTGCAGTTGAAATTTCTTTCCAATCATCTTCCAACCATTTATGCAATTTGTAACTTGCGCCTTCCTTCAACGGAACCAAAAACGATTCATCTGTCCTTCCTTCGTACGTCACCCTATCGCTCGTTGATTCGTTAGTAGAGACAGAAACCATTTCACCGTCATTTGTAAGCGTTCTGATCGAACCATCTTTGTGCAAGATAAACGGTAACCCCGCAGGAACCAATTCTTCATCGATATAAAACGCTGGCAAATACATAATATCTCTCCCCATCCCACGAAAAGAAGCAACAGTGGTTTTAATCTCACTCCACTGTATCGCCTTCCAATTGCCCGAATTAAAGACACAAAGATAGGCGTATTTTTCGCCTGATGGATACACTGCAAGTTCAACATCCGAAGTCGTCACGTAACTATCCGTGACATCCTTGTAATATTTTCCTTTAAGCCAGCGTGGAGCTTTTTCACCCTCATCTAACTTTGCTCCAAGAGAGTCAAGTTGTTCTGAAAACGTCTTTCGGTAGACCTTTGCAGCTACCCCCGAAATGGGTGCGTACCCCCTTCCATCGGCACCAATCACAACACTCCAAGCATGATTGTTACCCGACTTCGCCCAAGCAGGCGTGTAATCACTTGCAACGGCAACCCCGCCAGCCCGCCTTGCATAAATTTGCATGTTAGTCATATCTTCACAACGCCCCAAGCCGCGCCGTTTCATTTCTGCAAAGCCTTGATCCGTTGGATGCAAGTAAAAAATTGGATCAAACCCAATTATTTCATTTGCTTTTTGTTCAAGTAACCTCCCCGCTTCTTTTGGATCTTTAGGATCTTCCATTTCATTTTCAAGGTCAGCAAACTGCTCCATCAATTCACCGCGCCATGACTCTATAGGTTCGTTGCTCCCACGATATGGCAAAACATACTCGCAAAAGTCCTCAAAAGACAAGCCCTTAGACCATGGATTTGTTTTCCAAGCACGAAATGCAAGGTCGATATTTTCAATTAGATATTCAGAAGTAATGAACTCTGTATCTTCTACTACTTCACCCTTTGCATAATGAACCTCGCCGCGTTCCTTTTCAATGGCAGACATCGCCTTTGAGGCCGCATCGTAATTTTCATAGGACAGTGCATCAAATTCCACTCTTTCATCTTCTGGGTCAAAGAAGATGAGTTCAGTAAAATTGTGCCCAGTCATATTTTTAATCAAAAAGCACGCAGCTGCGTGCTTTTGTGAATCCCCTGTCTTTGTGTAATGATCTAAGACGGCTTGTAATTCTACTTTGTTATCGCCTGCTTTTTCTAAAGCAATTTCTAAACGATCGCTACCCAAAATTGAAAGAGTAATCATGCTAGCAATTAACAAGATGCTGTTTCCTTAGCAGTCATCAATTCAAACATGCGAACAAGTGATCCCTCGTTTTCTATGTTCATGACAAGCGAACGAAGTTCGTTGCATGCGTCAAGCCCAATAACGGATTCGCCAAGAGCGTTGAACTTGACTGCAATTTCGTCTTCGGTCATTGGATCGCGAGGATCACCCTTTGGTACATCCACTCTTGCAGTATGGCTTGTGCCATCACTAAGGGTAATCGTCACTTGACTTGGTTG
>CAZABE010000011.1:0-2037 GCA_964483425.1 uncultured Isosphaeraceae bacterium
CCTTGAGAAGGACAGGTGCTTTATCTACAAGGTCTTTCGTCTTTCTGATTCCAAAGCCAGAAAGTTTACGGATTGCTTTGATGACGCGGACTTTCTTTTCTCCAACGGACTCAAGAAAAACATCAAAAGCGGGGCCATCTGTGATGACCTTGCTATTGCTAGGTTGTCTTTGTTCAGTATCAAGGAAACGGCGAATACTTACGATTTGACAGATCAGGAATATGACCAGAGTCGTAAAAAGTCCATTCAGCCATAATTCTGATCGGTTGCTGCCCCAATCACCAGAGATCAGTGGCGCAACAATACATACAACAAGCAAAAACTTTAGCACAATAAGTCGCGGAGTTAATTGTTTGGTAGTGATACCCCATGGCAATGCCTGTGCCAATCGGTGTTTTTCTATAAGTAGTATTACATAACCAAATGGGAGAATTCCTATTAATGTTTCTGCAAAAGCCAATTGCAATAGTTCACTAGCTTCAATGGATTTGAGGAAGCTTATGCAGAAAGCGGTTACAAACGCGACGCCCAATATAGCTATGATTGGCCAAAAAACGAATCCAATCCCTGCAACTCTTCTTTCAGAAGTAGTGCGGTAATCCCACACGACCGCTGCAATGCTTAGTGCTATTGTAGTTAAACTAATGATTTTCCATTGAATATTATTTGATATAGAGGAAGGGACGAGGAAGGTAACTCCAAATGAAAGCAGGATGCTCCAATACAGGCACCGGAATAAACTGATCGTATAGGGTGTTTGTGATGTCGCTCGAAGAAACAGTACGCATGCTATAAAAAGAAGAAAGCTGAAGGTAACAGGATAAATTCCTGCAATAGGACCTATGCCAAAGATGTTAAAAGCCGCAAATAACAAATATAAGGGCAGGGCAAATGTTAGTGGTACGCATAACACCTGTAGTACAGGTTTAGCAGCCTTAATGCCAAGTCCCATGTAGAGCCCGAATAGGATGCCAATAATTCCCATAAAGAGTCCTGTAAAAGAAACAATTGTCGAGTTATAGGCTCTGTTCCCCCATTCATTGGAGCCCGGTGTTTCTGGATCCCATGAGGTCCTGAACTCGTCAAAGTCAGTTAATCCTCTCACTTCCAGTAGGTCTTTTAGGCTATCGGGTAGTTCGCCACCTTGCTTGCCGAAGGTTACTTTCGAATTCCACTTTTCCATTCCCTTGTAGAAGATTGGCACGCCTAAATCATGTAGAGCGGTCCATGACGATACTGCTGCTTCGTTGGCGTCTAAGATGTCAATCCAAAAATCTTCCTGTGTTGACGCAGTTGAATTCAGTGAGTCGACTTTTCCAGTTTGACCTTGGTTCTCTAGACCATAAGTAGTTGTTGTGAATGTTGGGTCTAGATCAATTTGATACATGCTAGCTTCAATACTGACTCTTGGAGACCATGCTAGGTTTATATTAAGCACCCTATGCATGTTTTGGATTCCCTGTATCCACTGCGACTCGTCAAATTTATTGAATTTATCAACATACTCTTGTTCACTGAGTCTGCTCGCTGGATCAGATGCTTCCTTTGGAAACATAAACGAGAAAACTTGGAATGCTGAGAGGTTGTTAAGATCATGGAGCCCAGTTGGTATTACCTTGGACTCTGTTATTGCACGCAGCCTTTTTTCTGTTTTATATGCAGCTAGAACATCGGCATTACTTCTTATTGCCTCAAGATCATGGGGCAAGTTTAGTAGTGGCGCAGTTCGTTCGCTAACTAGTCGCTCAAGTTGAACTTGCCGAGCGATAATGGTGATCCATCTAATTTCAGAGTCACTAGCACCAAGTTTTGAAAGTGAAGCGACTTGTGTCATGTTGGTAAGCCATGCATAAGAGCCTAAGAGGATTGCAAGTAGAATGACAAGCATGCCAAAAACAATTCTGTGCTGTACCAAGTGCTTTTGTAGCAAATATCCAATTGTTGGTCCTCTTGCGGCGATTGGTTCTTCATTGAGGTAGTGATTAACATCCTCAGAGAACGCAGCAGCTGATTGATACCTTTGATCGCGATTTTTCT
>CAZABE010000012.1:0-34208 GCA_964483425.1 uncultured Isosphaeraceae bacterium
GCCATCGTGAGTTCTCCGTTTCAATAGGTGGTAGGAACTATACCAAGTACTACCAACCAACCTTTTTAGTCGTCGGTTTCAAAAAACCGACCTAGTATCTAATTGCTGTAGACCGCCTACAACAACGCATCATTACTCAAGCCGCCGACGGGATTTGAACCCGTGACCTCATCCTTACCAAGGATGCGCTCTACCACTGAGCTACGGTGGCAACAGGGAACGCTCATGCAACCGACCGTCCGTGGCCGCTAGACATGTACTGTGTACACGCCCCCCCTATGTAAAAAGCCGTCCAAAAAGACGGAAGGGAAGTGTAACAAAACCACCCATTTTCGCAACCCCAAAGCATTGGATTTATTCGTAAAACACAATTATTGAGTTAAAAACAACGGTTAGGAAATAAATCGAGGCGTCTATCTATTCGTTAAATCGTCAACACGATAGCCGCGGCCATAGAGGGTTTGGTTTGTGCTATTTGTGTCAGAACCAAGTTCAACCCACTGCTCCTCAACATTTGTTGAACCATCGAGCATGAGCATCATAGTTTTGCCATTGTAGCGGAAGTCAACTTCGCCAACACCATCAGTTTGGCTAATCACTTGCAAATCACCACTCATTACAACATTGCTTTCCCAAACCTCAGGAGTTGTTGCTATGGTTTCTCCAGCAACAGAATCAACAAGATAGACAGAACGAGCGGGAGCATGAATCATCGAGTTTGTGTAATACCAATCCACTTCCGAGTCTTCCTCTCCAAATGGATCTCGGTCAACTAAACTTCTTGCATCAAAAAAATCGTTTGCTGCAAAAAATCCTGGTAAACCCTTTGCTGGCCCGAATGTGTTTTCAAACGTGGATCGAAAGGGATGATCAAAGTCCTCATAAACTGTGAAGATTGGTAACTCAGTAGGATATATATCTGGTGAGTCCGTTTCCCAAAGTCCTGTTGGATAAACACCGCCACCATATTCAGCGTCAAGATCAGATTGATCAAAATCCATAAGACGCATTGTCCCGTAGACCTCTGCTAGCCCATGATCAGTCCACAGAATATCTGCCCAAGTTCCTTGGTATTGACCACGATCAAGGTCATCGTAAGGATTGTCGTCGTCATCAACGGGATAGTCATTTAACCCAGGATTGTTCCGAGCAAATACCGCTGTGCCTGCTGCAACTTCATCAATAAAGTCGAATTGGCTTGGCAAGACACGATCATCGTTGTCACCAGACCAAATAGTCATCCATTCTGAAATTTGTTTCAATTTAATTCTTACTTTTGCCGTGTTTGCTGATCCCCTCGCCCCCTGAACTGCCACCATAAGAATCCCTGCTAGTATCGCAATAATTGAAACCACAACTAAGATTTCAACAATCGTAAACCCTCTCTTTTGATGTTTTCGCATCATGTTCATCTCCACACTGTACGCAAACACAGTGGATTCGTCTTAAATTATCCCAAATTCATAGTCATTAAGAATTCAGCGTTTGAATTTGTCTTGACCATTCGTGTTCTCAACATTTCCATTGCCTCTACTGGGCTCATGTCGCTTACAACTTTACGCAGCCGACCAACAAGTTCGTGTTCTTTTGGATCTAGAAGGAGTTCCTCGCGTCTTGTACCTGATGCAGCAATATCAATGGCGGGCCAAATTCGTTTCTCTACAAGTTTTCTAGTGAGGTGCAACTCCGAATTACCAGTTCCTTTAAATTCTTCAAAAATTACCTCGTCTGCTTTTGAACCAGTGTCAACAAGCGCTGTGCCAATAATCGTAAGCGAACCACCGTCTTCAATATTTCTTGCAGAACCAAAGAATTTCTTTGGTCGAATTAGGGCTTTTGAGTCAACGCCACCGGTACCAATTTTCCCAGTAGACGGCAAACCATTATTGTAGCCACGAGCAAGACGTGTAATTGAGTCCATCAGAATCACAACGTGATCGCCGAATTCGACCATCCGTCGTGCTTTTTCCATCACCATCTCTGCAACTTGTATGTGTCTGCTTGCTTCTTCGTCAAAAGTACTTGCGACAACTTCAACCGAATCTGGGGTCGAGCGTCTGAAATCAGTTACTTCTTCTGGACGTTCGTCAACGAGCAAAACAATGACGTGAACTTCAGGATGGTTTACAGCAATTGCGTTTGTAAGTCGTTGCAGAATAACCGTCTTGCCAGTTCTAGGTGGAGCGACGACTAATGCACGTTGTCCAAATCCCATTGGTGCAACCAAGTCGATTACTCGTGTTTCAATAATTTCACTTTCTGTTTCAAGGTGAATTCTTGAGTCAGGATGTAACGGCGTTAGGTTTTCGAAAGTAGCGATGTCGTGGATGTCTTTTGGGTCACGCCCATTTATTGCTTCAACTCGAAGCATTGCAAAATACGTTTCAGTTTCTTTTGGAGGACGAATAAGACCACGAATTTCCTGACCTTTTCGCAAACCAAACCTTCTTATTTGGGATGGACTAACGTAAACGTCGTCCGGTGAAGCAACGTAAGAATATTCTGGGCTGCGAAGGAATCCATATCCATCTGCAAGAACCTCTAAAGTGCCTTCTCCAATCATTAAACCTTGGCGAGTTGCTTGTGCTTTAAGAATTTCAAAAACTAATTTCTGTTTGGGCATCTCCGCCCAGTTCTCAACTTTTTCTTTCTTTGCAACTTCACCAAGATCTTTACTCTTCATGTGCTGAAGAGCAGTAAGGTCGTATCCTTCCTTCTTCGCCCTATCGTATTTCTTCTGGGCTGCTGCTGTAAGTTTTATATCAAGCGACGCTGCTTCTGCTTCTAGCTCCTCATCAGATGGAACTTCTCCAGGTTTGAGCGTCATAGTGGCTAGACCACCCTCTGCGCTCCTGCTGCTTTTTCGTCGTCTTCGTTTTTTTGCCATTACTTTTTAGTTCTCCTCACCCCGAAAAGGGGTATTGTTTTTTTTGAACCATCAACCATGATGAGACAAACTTGTTTTTTCTACTTTGTAAAAGGGGTTTTGTTAGCGACGTTTCAAACCAACAATCTAATGTAGTCGCTTGTTATCAATATCTTCGAGAATTTGTTTGACCTGATTGTGAATCGAGTCCAGTTCGCCCTCGTTGATAAGTACATAATCGGCTTTATTTCTCTTCGTGTCAAGTGGTATTTGCATATCTTCTCTTCTTGCTAGTTCTTTTGCGTCCCATCCTCTTGTATTTATAACTCTTTCTAGGCGTTTTTCTATTGTGGCTTCAACGAAGATAACAACGTCACACTCTTTATCTAGACCTGTTTCTAGTATTAGTGGTGCGTCTATAACGAGCGCTCTGGTCCCTTCCTGTGCGGATAAAAACTGTGCTTCTTGCATCATTTTCACTCTAGGATGAATTAACTCTTCTAATTTTTTTAGTGCCTCTGGGTCTTGAAAAACGATATTGGAGACCGCTGTTCTATCAATTAACCCGTCAACATTAAGAATATCTGTCCCCCACCAAGTCACAAGTTGTTCTCTAACCTCGGAATCGCAAAGTACAGTTTTTGCGTTTTCGTCAGCGTCAGCAACTACACAGCCGTGTTCCTGCATTACCTTGGCAACGGTACTTTTCCCAGATCCAATACCACCAACCAAACCGATTATTGGAATCGAATCGTTCATTTCACAACTCTTGTCCAAGTTGTACCGTTTGGTCCATCTTTAATAGCAATACCGAGTCCCAACAATTCGTCTCTGATTTCATCAGCACGTGACCAGTCCTTGTTTGTCCTAGCAGCAAGACGGGCTTCAATTAGTGAATCAATTTTTGAGACATCAAGATTATCGGTACACGCTTTGTCATCTAGTGCAAGAACACCCAAGATTGAATCCATTTCTTGCAGTGCATCAAATTCATCCTGTAAAGTTTGAGTCCCACTACCTGCTACAGGTTTTGTATCCACTGCGTAACAAGAACACGCTTCACTAAGAGCTCCAATTGCACCCGCTACATTTAAGTCATCACTCATCGCTTCAATAAACTTATCTCTTGCTTCTTGAAGATGACCTTTGTCAATCGAAGTTGTATTGTGTTCGCAAAGCCAATTAGCAAGTCGTCGCCACCTATCAATTTGCCTCTGCGAGTCCTTCAGCCCTTGCAAAGTGAAGTTGGCGTTTGAGCGGTAATGAGTTTTTATAAGTTCAAGTCGAATTGCTGCTGGAGCTGCACCTTTCTGGACAAGATCACGAAGCGTATAAAAGTTACCCTTGCTCTTGCTCATCTTGCTTCCGTCTACTATTAAAAACCGAGTATGAAACCAATAATTTGCAAATGACTTATTGCCAGTTGCACAACATGACTGTGCTATTTCACATTCATGGTGTGGAAAAATGTTGTCTTCCCCTCCACTGTGAATATCAATAACTTCACCAAGTAGTTGGTTAGCCATTACAGAGCACTCAAGATGCCACCCGGGATATCCTTCGCCCCAAGGGCTTTGCCAACGCATCGCATGTGTTTTATCTGGTTTCCACAGCATAAAGTCAGCTGGACATTTTTTAACCGCTTGTGTCTCCATATCAACGCGACCTCCCTCTCCGCTTCGGAGCGCGTCAACTGTGTTGCCAGACAGTAGCCCGTAATTTGGAAATGATTGAACATCAAAATACACAACGCCATCTTGTGCAACGTACGCGTGGTTCGATTCAATTAAACACTGAACCATTTCTATCATCTGTTCAATAAATTGAGTTGGCCTTGGCATAAGGGTCGCGTCAACACCTGCATCTTCAACTATTTCTAACCCAAGTGCTTTTGCATCTTCCATAAAAGCACAAGCGTAAAACTCTGCTACTGCTAGAGGATCGTTTGGATCTATTTCTATACCGCAAGGAAGAGTCCCCGCTTTCTTTTGCTCTAGCAAGCGAGCACTGGCCACTTCCATCTTGTCTTCGCCACCACCATCAGCAAGATTGTCCTCGGTCATGTGACCAACATCTGTAATGTTCATCACCTGTTTCACCTGATAGCCAATCGCCTCTAGTGTTCTTCGCAAAATATCCGCGTTCAAAAATGCCCTAAAATTTCCGATATGTGCAAAGTCATAGACAGTTGGTCCGCAAGAATAAAAAGTGACCACCTTGTTCTCTTTATCTATTGGAACAAATTCTTCTGTCTTGCATGTTAGTGAGTTATATAAGTTAAGTGGCATGGTTGGTAGGATATGGTTCTTCTATGATTTCCAAAAAATACAACAACTTTTTTGAAGGTCGCAAAGTACTAATAACTGGCGGGGCTGGGTTTATTGGGTCACATCTTACACAACATCTGGACCTCCTCGGTGCTCGTGTGCAAGTACTCGACGATTTTAGTACTGGTTTTCTATCAAATTTGGATGGCATGAACGCCTCAGTTATTAAGGGTACTATTTTAGATGCAGGCATTTTAAAACAAGCAACTTCGGAGTGCTCGATTGTTTTTCATCAAGCAGCTTTTGTTTCTGTTCCTGAGAGTTTTGAAAACCAGAATAAATGTTTTGAAATAAACATACAGGGTACAAAAAATGTTCTTTCCTGTGCCGTTGAAAATCAATGCGACAGGGTTGTATTCGCTTCATCAGCAGCCTGTTACGGAAGAACACCAAATCTTCCAAGTTCAGAAGAAGATCAAACGTTTGGGGAGTCACCATACGCAGAGAGCAAACTTGTTGGAGAGAAGTTGATGAAAGAGGCGCTTGGGATTGATGCTGTTTCGCTTCGTTATTTCAATGTTTTCGGAGAGAGGCAAGACCCAAACTCACAATATGCCGCTGTCGTCTCTGCTTTTTTGGACTCATTGTCAAAGGGAAGAATGCCCGTTGTTTACGGAGATGGTAACCAGTCACGAGATTTTGTATGTGTTGAAAATGTCGTCCACGCAAACTTGCTTGCAGCATCACACAAATCTCAATTACGAGGAAATGTTTTTAACGTAGGAACAGGAAGCAAATTAACCATTCTTGAAATGTTACAAGCACTATCACCAAACAAAAAACTCGCAGTCAAACATCTTGAAAAGCGAATTGGTGATGTTCTTAACTCTTGTGCAAACATCGACAAAATCAAAGAAATTCTTGGTTATAAGACAATCAAAAGCACAGAACAATCCCTATTTGAACTGTTTAATCCCAGACGGCGGTAATCTCGTTTTCACTTAAAACCTCATTACATATAACTATCCAGTTATCACCTGAAGCCATGCCAAGTGGGACTGAAGGATCATTAATATCATTCCAGTCCGGATAAAAAATATTGTCAGGTCCTAGTGGAAGTCCGTTGAGCGGTTTGTATGAAACACCCTCTGGATAAAGTGATTTAGCCAGACGAGAAGAACCGTCCCCGCCAACAATTACGCCAAGCCATGTATCTTCGCTACCGTGAAACTTTAGAGTAAAACTGTCTTGATTAACAGCCATATCACCGTTATTGATTTGGACTTCTGGACCTCTGTTTGCAACAATGATGTCAGATGGTTTCGCCGAAGAGTTCCACTTTAATCGAACCCGTTCGCCGCAAAGTGCTTGATGTGCATAAGAGTTGTGTACTGGTGTAGTTGCAGAAGCAGTTGAAATGTCTGCATTAAAATCAATATCCCAAAACACATCTTCACCATCAATCGAATCATAATCGTATGCCAATTCATACTCGTTAATGCTTCTAACATTTGGATTTGTTTCGGTTGGGCTAATTACGTATTCAGGATTGAAGTAGTTATTTCCAATCATAAAGGACATTAAATTACTAGTTGTATCTGAAAAATCAAAACTGATATCAGGCGAACGCCGTTTACCAATGTCACTTGGCATTGGCAGTTTCCCCTCATTATTTGTTGCATACAAAAGCATTGCGGAATATATTCCCTTTGCTTGTGTTTTATCTTCAGTTGTTTTCGCCGACCGGAACGCTCTTCCGAGGGATGGCGTCAACATCGAAACAATTACCACAATTATTGCAATGACTACAAGTAATTCTACGATGGTAAAACCGAAACTATTGCAAGATTGCTTTTGTTTTAAAATCTTCATAGCCCTAAAGGATACGCCAAAGTTACAAATAGGCATAGTGGCTTACTTTAATTTATCTCTAGTTCGGATAATTACCGCAGGATTACCTGAATAAATAGTCCAAGGATCCAAGTTTTTCATTGCTACCGAACGCGCACCTAGAACTGCACCCTCGCCAATGGTTACGTTTGGACCTACGAACGAATCAGCAGCAAGCCAAACATCATCCTCAATTACGATAGGTGGACGAAGTAGCGGCATTTCTCTTTGGTTGTAATCGTGGGTTCCCGCACAAATATGTACGTACTGTGAAATTGAGACGCGATTACCAATTTTCACTTTTCCAAGGCAATAGACAATTGCACCATCGCCAAGGCAACTATTGCGTCCCATTGTTAGATTCCATGGGCATTCTATTGTTGCTGTTCGCCTGATTATGCATGTTGGGTCTACTTCTGCTCCATATGACTTGAGTAAGAAGATTCTCCATCCGTTCCAGGTATGAAATGAAAATCTAAATAGTGTCGCTTGTACTATTGCCCAAAGCATGCGCCAAACCTTTTCTTGGAAGGTGTAGGGACTGATATGTCTATCTTCACTTGCCATTGGATTGTTCCTCTAATCTTAACTCAACAGTTTTTAGGGATATAAGTAATTCATATGATGAAATAAACAAACAAAATCTCAAGCCGGTGATTCCATCGAGGAATCCAAATCGCAACAAGTACATCCAGAAGAAACGAAAGAGCCAACGAGCAGGCAGGTGTGGATAAACGTGGCGTTTAATCCACCTACGACGTTGCTGTGCATTACCAAAAAGATTCGCGTCGATGGTGTCATCTTTGGTTTTTGACTGTTGCAATATTTCTTTTGCTTCTAGAGTTGAGTAGTGATTATGCTTTGCCATATATGGCTCTAGTCCACGACGATCCCAGTGCTCCATGTGTCCCTTAAGTTTACCTGTAATTCCTTCAACAACCATATGTTCGTGTACTTCGCGCTCCTCGTACCTTGCCTTTCCACGTTTAAAAAATCGCACGTTCCAACTTGGATAGTACCCACAGTGACGAATACGTTTACCAAGAAACATAAAGTAACGATTTATATTAAACGCCGACTCTTTCACGCCGGATACGCTCTGCCCTGAAATGCTTAACAACTCATCTCTTAGTTCGGGAAGAATTGCTTCGTCCGCATCTAAAAAGAAAATCCAATCCGCCTCCAGAGCCAAATTATCAAGAGCCCAGTTTTTTTGTTTTGCATAACCAAGCCACGGTTGCACGACCACATTTGCACCTGCTTCTTTTGAAATTTCGCAGGTTTTATCTGTTGATTCACTATCCACAACCCAAACTTTGTCTGCCCAGTCCATAACACTCTTAAGAGCAAAAGGTAGATTTATCTCTTCGTTTTTTACAGGGATTATGACTTCTATGTTTGACATTATGGTTGTCCATACAACACGCGAGTTGTTCGTGGTGTTGCTGGTTCTCCAGTACAAATTGTCCATTTAGGAAGTTTGCCATCAACCATTCCCCTTGCCCCAACCACTACCCCCGATTCAATATAGGAACCGGGTAAAACTACTGCATCTGTTGCTACCCAAACATCATCTTCAATTGTAATTGGAGCGCGTTTCTTTGTTTTTCCCTTCGATGTAACATCGCCAACTTGAGTTAGCAACATGGCATACTGGCTAATAACACAGCGTTTTCCTATGCTAATTGGTTCGCTCGCACGAACAGTTGCGCCATCTCCAAATACAACTAAGTCGTCCGCTGACACGTTCCAGGGCTTATCAATAGTGACGCCTTTTCGGGTTCTTACTCTTCGCCCACAGCGCATACCAAATAACTGCAATAACTTTGTTCGAACGGGGTGAGCTATGTGCGGTGTCATGCGAAAAAGTGGTGCGCCAAGGAACGTCCATAAAATTTGCCTTAACGAACTCACTCGACTACTCTCGCAGGATTGCCTTGAAGTTCACAGTTACCTTCAAAATTTCGATAGACGCTTGCGCGTGGGTGAACCACTGTGTTTGATCCAAGTGTTACGTTTGGAGCGATATAGGCATCAACTCCAATAAAAGAATCGGCGCCGATTGAAATCGGTGGTTTGGTCAGCGGAAATGTCGTATCTCTCATATCGTGACTACCTGCACAAAGATGAGCCCTAGTGTCAACCCGAACATTATTACCTAGGGTAATAGTTCCAAGGGTATAAAGAATAGCTCGTTCAGATATATGGCAGTTATCCCCAATCTTTAGATTCCAAGGAACAATTATCTCAACAGTTCTAGCGAAGGTGCAATGCCGACCAATTTTGGCACCGAAGGTTCGAAGAATAAAAGAACGAGCACAAGGCAAACAAATCCAAAACAGTTTTCCAAAAGTTCCCCAAACAAGACGAACTAGTTTCTGCTTTGGAGTCCATACAGTCCTCCTTCGAGGAGGAGCTTCTTCCATGGCAGATTTTTGCTGCAGTGAATGCTCATCGATTTTTTTTTCTGTCTCTGTTTCCATAGCGTCTCAGGGTATTTCTATCGGAATAATTGGTGCGAATAAACACACATTCACCTTATCATTCCTATGATGCCAGACCCGCAACGGGTCGATGAATTAGCATCTAAGCACTTACTACCAAGAAACCACTACATGAGTTCAGAAAACAGTAAAACTAGCCAGCCCCAAGCGGATAAACTCCGTGTGTTATTCGTAACTGAGGACGATCCGCTTTACGTAATACAGTTCTTCAAAGTGTTTTTTGCCGAATATCCAAGAAACAAACTTGATATTATCGGAACTACCGTAGTTGAGGCCTTTCATGAGCCAATTTGGAAAACCGCTTGGAGAATGTTTCGTTTCTACGGACTTGTTGATTTTATTCGATTGAGTTTGCGATTTGTTGGAGTAAAACTAAGGGGTGAATCCATCGCCAACCTTGCCAAAAAAAACGGTATCGAAGTAGTACCGGCAAATTCGGTCAACTCCTTGGAATACATCAAAACTGCAGAGTCGCTTGTTCCTGACGTTGTTGTCTCAGTTGCTGCTCCTGAGATATTTAGGGATGAGATACTTGGAGTTCCGCGCATTAAATGCATCAATATCCATAGTGGGCGGCTCCCAATTTATCGAGGAATGATGCCAAACTTCTGGCAACTGCTTAATGGAGAGTCGCACGCAACAATTACTGTGCACGAGATGGCAAAGAAACTTGACGCGGGCGGCGTCATCAAGACAAAAGATTTTCCACTCAAAGATCGTGATTCTCTAGATAGAGTCATTGTTGGTACTAAACAAGATGGTGCTCGGTTAATGATTGAAGTACTTTGCGATATCCAAAGTGGTAAACTTGATGCAACTCAACTTGATATGAAAGATGCGTCCTACTTCTCATTCCCACAACCAAAGGACGTTCGCGCACTTCGTAAACGCGGACATAAAATGCTTTGAGTTGGAAAGACAAACAAACAGCGCTCGCTGCAATGTCGATCGATGTTGAGGACTGGTTCCAAGTACAAAATCTTGGTATCGAATCAAGCCAATGGGAATCAAACGAACGACGTGTAGAACAAAACGTAGACCGTATGCTTGAACTACTTGATCAAAACAACGTTTCGTGTACGTGCTTTATTCTTGGTTGGATTGCAGAAAGACATCCTGAAACAATAAAGAAAATAGCTGAGTCGGGGCATGAAATTGCTAGTCACGGATACAACCACCAACTCGCATACGATTTAAGCCATGAGCAATTTAGAAAAGATATTAGTGATTCCAAAAAAATACTCGAGGACTTAACAAGCAAGAAAGTGGTTGGATACCGAGCTCCATGTTTTTCAATAACTGATTGGACAATAGATATTCTTCAAGAGGAAGGGTATACATACGACTCTTCATCGTTCCCAACCATAGCGCACGACCGCTATGGAAGTTTAACTGGTATGAAAGAGGGTATTGTTGTTCAAGAAATTCGCGATGGCTTTCACGAAGTGTGTGTGTCTTGTTTGGACGTTCTAGGTAAACATTTACCTTGGGCAGGTGGTGGTTATTTTCGGCTGCTTCCGTATTGGATTTTTCGTGCTGGAGTCAGACGAATACTTAAAAAGAATCAGCCATACGTGTTTTATATTCATCCTTGGGAAATAGATGGAGATCAACCCAAAGTAAAAGGTATCAGTAAACAACACACGTTCCGTCATTACCTCAATCTTAAAAAGTGCGATCGCCGCTGGTCCCGCTTGCTTGGTGATTTCAACTGGACAACCGTTGCTGACCTCCTCCACCAACAAATAAATTAACCCGCGGTTAATAAAACGCTCACAAATAACCAATGACCTCGCGGTTAATTAATTGTTTGTCGAACGTACAATATCTCTTGGTGGTTGATGCCATTGGGCTGATTTATCCTTGCCCTCTTCCATGTACCACTTAGCAGACCGATCAATGCCCTCACGAACACTTGCTTCTGCTTCAAAACCAGCATCAATAACTTTTTGTGCTTCAAATTGTGTTTGGTCGACAAAAAGTTTTTTTACCCTAGCTGTTGAAACTGGAAGATTCTTACCAGTCAATTTGATAATAACATCAAAAGGTTTTGCACAGAGCAACAACAGCCAAGTGGGTGGTCGCCAGTTTGGCAGTGTTTTCCCGAGCGAGGCATAACAAGTTTCTGCTATTTCTACACTTGTTAGGTCCGGCTTATCGATGTAATTAAAAATTTCAAATGGTGAAAGGTCTTTCTTGTCCATCAAAAACAATGTCGCATCCACAATGTTTTCGATATATGACAAGCTTTTAATATTAGACGAACCGTTTGCGAAAAAGAACTTACCGTTATCAATTTGCCTTAGTAACGTGTACATGTTTGCAAAGTTATCTGGACCGTACGTAACCGTTGGTCTAATGACTAAACAATTTCGCCCATCGCCTTTTTCTATCCATTTCTTAAGCGCCTCTTCGCCCTTGAGTTTTGATTTTCCGTAAAACGATTCCGGCTCGGGGATTGTTTCTTCCGTGAGTGGTAGTGGCGCACTCCCATAAACAGCAACCGTCGAATAAAAAACGATATCCTTGATACCAAGTTCGTCCATCACTGAAGTCATCACTTCGAGCGCACCCTCATTGACTGAGTAGTAAGTTTCTTCATCTATTCCAAAATCATGGTGCGCTGCTGCAAGGTGAATTACGCTATCACAACCATCAAATGCCTTTCGAACTGCGGCTTCGTCTCGGATATCCCCTTCAACGAATAAATCGTACGGACTCAACTCAGTTGGCTCGATGAGGTCAAGAATGACCACCTCATCTCCGCGATTCTTAAGAATTCGACAAAAATACGCTCCTATAAAGCCTGAGCCACCTGTAACAGCAATTTTTTGGTTTTTTTGAGTCATAACTTATTTCCAGAAACTTCAATTACGGTCATTTAAAGCCCCGACTTGAATCATATCCTAATTATCAAAGGCAATAAACAATCCGCGGGATTGTTTATTTGGTTCTACCGAGCGCCCAGTGCAATTCGGGTCTTCTTAGAAGAACGCTTCCAAAACCAAATACCACAAGTCCCCCAACAACTCCGGCTATAAGTGAGATAAACGCTTGTAGCCATGCTCCGCCTGTCTGCCATGTGTATTCAATAATCAACCACACAACAACGCTCATAGCAATTGTAAGAATAGTTGTTGCTCTCCAAGATTGAAGAACGCTTGAGTCCAAGGGACTTGATACATATTTGCGAATAAGGCAAAGTAAGATTCCTGCTTGGATAACACCGCAAATGGCGGTAGACCATGCTAGCCCTGAAGTATTTAGTGGTGTCCAGATTAAAAGTGCATTCAAGACAAAATTGAGACCTACACAGAACAGTGCTATTTTTACTGGGATCATCGCATCATCTTTGGCGTAAAAACCTTTTGTTAATATCTGTGTCATTGAATATGCCCAAACCGCAGTCGCATACCCAAGCAATATTGTTCCAACTTCAGCAGCATTTGCACTAGTAAAGTTGTTGCCCTGAAACACAACTGCTGCAAGTGGTTCTCCGACAATTAGTAAACCAGCACTTGCCGGTAATCCAATGAATATAACAAGCCGCAAGCCACGCTTGATTGTTGAACTAAACGTATCGTTATCGTTCGACTGCTTCGCAAGAAGTGGATAGATTGCGGTTGCAACCGCAATGCCAAACACTCCAAGAGGAAATTGATATAGGCGCTGAGCCCACGTCACAGATGCCATCGCACCTTCTCCAAGTGGATATTCCAAACCAAAGAAAAAGGATTTTCCAAAAATGTTTGTCCAATTTGCTACGAGACCATCAATGAGAGTATTTAGTTGAAGAGTTCCTAGGCCAACTATCATCGGAAGCATCCTTCTCATCATGGTTTTGAGTTCTGTTTCTGCGGGTTTAGTTTTTTTCGTAAACCAACCAAATCTTCTTAACGCAACGAGCGACCATCCAACCTGTACCACCCCTGCTAACACTACGGCTATACCAATCCAAACCAAATGAAAGAGTTGGTTACTAAACAATCCAATAAAACCATATGCAGCACCAATCATAAATCCATTCAAAATAATGGGCGCAGCAGCCGTAGGTCCAAACTTGTCGTGAACGTGCAACATTGCTCCAAAAATTGCAACAAGGCAAACTAGGGGCATGTATGGCAACATCACCATAGTTAATTGCAGCGAATTACTTGGCGATTCCTGAGATGCAGTTATTGCTAATAAAACAAGTTCACCAATAATTGTAATCGCGCCAAGCAATGTTAATAATTTTGCAATCGTAAGAGTCGCGAATGCCCTAGCAAGTTGTGGGTCTTGTAGTTGCAACTTTGTATAACTTGGAAGAAACGCAGCAGCAAGGGCACCTTCACCAAAGAGGCGACGGAACAAATTTGGAATCAAAAAAGCAAAATAAAACGCTGATGCAAATTCTCCGGCACCAAACAAACGTGAAATTGCACCATCGCGAATTAGTCCCATGCAGCGGCTAACCAAAGTAAGTGCGCTATTGGTTCTGGTGTTTCTTTCTAGGTTATCTGTTCGTTCACTTGGGTTCATGTTGCAAACTTCCAAGCAAGTCGCAAGCCAACAACTAAAATAAAGAGCGATGCCACCAATGGGTCAAATGTTGAAAAGGAAACGGCTACTCCAATCATCGCTGAAAGAACAATCGTCACAAAAATGCTTGGAAGCATAATTTTTATTAATCGTTTCGCCTCGTTTTGTAATTTTCCTTTTCGGACGAAAAAACAAAGTGTAAAACCAACGCTAATAAGCGATGCATCTAAAAATGCAAAAGTCGAATATTGCTTTCCAGTAATTGCTCTAAAGCAAAACCAAAATAATGCCATGCTTATAAGCCCAGTGCTAATCGAAATAGTGGCTAAAGCAAACCAATTCCTTGATTTTGAAAGAATTGAATCAATGGTCTCACGGATGTGTGAAACAGAATCCTTTGAAAGCGCTCCATGCCAAAGCATAAACGATGCGACACCAAGTTCACTGGCAATCAAATCAAGGGCACTAAACTCCCGGTTGATTGGCAGTAAATCTTGGGTAAGTTCATCAACAAATGCCCATAGGGCGACAAGAAGCCAGTTAGCCCACGTGGGCTTTACTAGTTCTGAACACATAAAAAAGAACGCGAGCATCCCAAAAAACATGAAATGGATAAGTTTATCTGGCGATTCAAAGAAAGGATTGTCGCTTGGGGTTGCTTGTGGCAAATGAGTTGCAATTGTCAGAACAACAAACCACAGTACAAATACAATTCGCCAATGACGAACTGTTTGATTATGTTGGGTCATTGATTACTTCGCTTGTCAATTCTTCTTTAATGGGAAGTACTTCGATTTCAACCGATTGATTAATTCCAGTAACACTCTCTGCTAGATTCGCGTAATCTTTTGCCCCTGCGCAATTGGGCTCATAATCAAAAATTGTTTTACCAAAACTTGGTGCCTCCGCAAGTTTGACGCACCTCCGAATCGGTGGGTCAAAGATGACACAGTTTTTCCATGGGACTTCGCTCTTTCTTGATGTTTCAAAAAACTCCTGCAAGTCATCAACCACCTCACGTGCAAGTTTTGTGTTTTTTTCGTGCATACAAAGCACGATACCGGTCACGGCGAGTTTTGGATTTAACCCACCAACAAGCATTTGAACTGTTTCAAACAATCGGCTTACTCCTTGAAGAGCAAGGAAGTGTGTTTGCATGGGTACAATCAATTCCGTTGATGCTGCAAGAGCATTAATAGTTAACAGCCCTAAACTTGGTGGACAGTCAATCAAAATATAATCGTAAGAATTTTGAATTGGTTCCAATTTCTTTGCGAGTAAATCATGGCGGTCTGTTTTGGGCGCAAGTTCTGATTCTGCAGCAGCAAGGTCAACCTCACTCGTAATCAGGTCAATATTTTTTCGTGCATTGACAACTGCGTTTTTCGCCTCCACCCTGTCGTCCATTAGTAAGTCATAAACAGAAGTCGCCGTTTCTTCAATTCCAAAATGCAATCCAAGGTGTGTTTGGGGGTCAAGATCGATTACCAAGACCTTCTTGTCAAAAGCCGAAATAGCAGCAGCAAGATTTACTGTTGTCGTCGTTTTTCCGACCCCGCCCTTTTGATTTAGCAATGAAATAATTCGCGTCACAAAGGAAAGTATACCCAAATCAGAAAAGTGACTGTCACAGATGCTGATTAATTAACCGCGAGTCCATGGGCAACTTTGTCGGTTTTTATTAACCGCGGGTTAATTATCCCACATCCAGCGCATAGCAGCGGTGTCTTTTCCGATGATGTCGCGAAGGTAGTGAGCAAGAAGTCGATTAGCTCGATTAAGCGTATCTGGTTCAATCGGCTGCATGGGCTTGTCCTCGTCAAGAAGTCGCAACACCTCTATTGTATCCTTGCGAACTCGAACACGATCTATTTCGCCGGTGTCTTGTACAACTCCACCTGTGCGTGAACTAAAAGCAACGACTGATTCGTTCTCGCAAACAGTTTCAAGAGTTGGTTTATACCCCGTCTCAACCAGCAATGCCCATTGAAAGCGAAGTAGTGGCCAATCAACATCGTGTCCAGCATCTAGTCGGTTCAATGTTTCAAGTAGGGTATCGTAAACATTCGTGTGTGGATCTTGATCCGTAAGCATTCTGCAAATCAAATCAACCATATAAATTGATGCACGATTAACAGCAAGATTGCTTCGCGTCGTCCACCAGACACGTTCTAGTTGCCACTCGACTAAGGTTGCAAGGTCGGTGGTTGTTTTTATTTTCGCAACGATGTTACCTCGTGTAATTGGATCGAAACCTCCTGAGAAAGCGCCGTTATCCCTTTTTGATCCCTTTGCTAACCCGCGAATCATGCCATGCTCTTTCGTAAGTAAACTGACCGTTTGGCTCGTTTCGGAAAAATCCCAGCACCGCAAACAAATACCTGTGTCGGAAAGAAGTGCCATGTTATTCGTGTTTTGTTGAAGCTTCAAAAACTGGAACCCAAGGATACAATTCTGCAACTTCTTGTAAGTCGTTAATAGTTAATGATTCAATTTGTTGTAGCTCATCCTCAAGAGAAATATATTCACCGCTTGTTGTCAACATGCTTCCTAACCGTTGCATTCTTCCCACTGGTCGTTCACTCGCAATTGCAGCACCTGTAGCTGCTTTTGCTACAACACGAGCAACATCCTTTTCAGTGATTAGGTCTGCAACATTTGCTAATTCAGTTCGCATAATTGAAGAAACCTGCTCTGCATTGCGTGGATCACAAACTGCATAAGCAAGTTGTTCACCATACCCATCGTTAGTATCTATGCTTGTTGCCGCTGCTTCCGCTAGTCCAGTGTCAACTAGTGCCCAATGTAAACGTGATCCATCTCCACCACCCAATATTGCAGCAAGTGCAATTGCTGCGTGTTTGTGTTCATCTTGAAACGCTGCGCTTGGCATTATCATCAAGTGGTAGTGTTGTTGTAAATCGGGAATATGTTTTTCAAACTTCCCACCGTTGCGAAACACATTGTCATAGTTACGCTTCGCCTCTGTTTTTTCCCATGATCCACAAACCGATTCAATGCGTTCGACCATCCCATCAAAATCAAGATTACCCGCAAGAACAACGGTTGTATTGTCTGCGCTGTAGCGCTGGGTAAAATATTCAGCAAGAGCGTCTCGTTTCATGTTGCTTATTGTCTCGGGAGTACCAAGAACTCGGTAGCCAAGCGCGCTTTCACCATAATACTTCTCCATTGCATTTTCATACAACACCCAAAATGGTTGGTCGTCGTACATAGCAATTTCTTCGATAATGACTTTTTTCTCATCATCAAAATCTTTTTGTCGAAGTGAGGGTCTTAAAATATCCGCAAGAATATCGTGAATGTCTCCGATTACTTCTGGTAGTCCTGCGCCCCAAAAGGCCGTCATTTCTCCAGAAGTAAATGCATTGTGTTCTGCACCCAAATTATCAAAAGCACGGTCAACTTCTTCCGCACTTAATGTTTTTGTTCCTTTAAACATCATGTGTTCAAGAAAATGGCTTACTCCCATAAGTTCAGACGATTCGTCTCGGGCGCCCGTCTTTACAAAAAAGCCCATTGATGCACTCATTGCCGAATCCGTATACTCAGCACATATATGCAAACCGTTGTCTAAAGTTGTTTCAGAAAATTTATAACTCAATTGTGAATCATTCTGTTTTCTGTGCCAAGGGCTGCTTCGTGAATGGATTCAGACATTGTTGGATGTGCGTGTATTGTTGAGATGATGTCTTCAACTGTTGCTTCTAAACGTATTGCTAAACCAATCTCAGCAATGAGTTCACTTGCATCATGACCAATAATATGAGCACCTAAAATTTCACCGTATGGTTTACTTGCGAGTATTTTTACGACTCCCTGAGCAGCACCAACTGCAATTGCCTTACCGTGCGCTTTTAGTGAGTACTCCCCTTTTATGTATTCAATGTCCGAATCTTTAACTTGCCTTTCAGTCATCCCAATCGAAGCAATTTGCGGGTTGGTATAGGTACATGCTGGAATTGATTTGTAATCAACACCAAAGGTATGGTGGCCAGCCATGCGCTCAACACAAGTCACTGCTTCTTCAGAAGCAACATGGGCAAGGAGCGGAGGACCGATGATGTCTCCGATTGCATAAACACCAGACACACTAGTTTTATAGGTTGGCGATTCAACCTCTTTTGCATCTGTTTTTATATAGCCGCGTTGTAACTCCATGCCAAGTGAATCATCAAAAAGACCATCGCAGCGTGGTCCAACGCCAATTGCTACAAGCACTTTCTGAGCATCGATGGATGTCTCTTTATCACCTTTTGTAAAAGTAACTGTTGCGCTTTTGTCGTTTGCTTTGATTGCGTTTACAAAAGCGCTGGTATGGATGTTCATGCCCTGCTTTTTAAATTCTCGAGCAGCAAGTTTGCTTATATCTTCATCTTCAAGTGGTACAATTCGATCAAGCATTTCAACAATAGTGACTTCTGTGCCAAAGGAGTTATAAACGTAAGCAAACTCCATCCCAATTGCTCCAGAGCCAATAATGACAAGTGAGTCGGGTCTTTCCTCAAGAGTCATTGCGTGTGATGAGTGTAAAATTTTCTTGCCATCACAAGGAGCGAATGGAAATTCTCTTGGCTTTGCACCAGTTGCAATTAGCACTCTCGTTGCTGTTATTGTCTCAAGAACTTCGCTACCGCTACCGTTGTAATACTCACCAGTTGGTGTTCTCACCTCAACTGTACATGGAGTTACACCATCGTTGCCTGAGACAATGTGTGCATGTCCATGTATATGTTCGACGCCGTTTTTCTTAAATAAAAACCCAACGCCCCCATTAAGTTGTTCGGTAATTTTTCTACTTCTCCCGATAAATGCTCCCCAGTCAATAGAGACATCCCCAACATTAATACCCCACTCTTTTCCATGATTTACTGCTTCGTCGTACATCTCTGCACCATGGAGCAACGCCTTTGAAGGGATGCAGCCCCAATTCAAACAGACGCCACCAAGCTTGTCGCGATCAACGCAAGCGACCTTGAACCCAAGTTGAGCAGCGCGGATAGCACCAACATAACCACCAGGACCAGAACCAATTACAATCAAATCAAAATGCCGCTGCGTCGTCAAAATACAAACCTTCCTTTAGGAGTAAAAATAAGTACGAAAAACGGTATTTTATCGTGGAAAATTACTCTTGAACATCGAAGCGTAACCTGTTTATTACAAGGGTGTTATGCTCAAGAGCCGAGTCGTCCATTGGTGCTACTCTCAATCCTCCGCCGAACTTACGTTGTCTAGGGTATCATTCGCGGTTCAAAAGGAAATGGACCAAGTTATGCGAACCGCGTTAATTAGTGATATTCATGGCAACCTTGAGGCGCTTACAACAGTATTAGAGGATATCGGCGACCGAAACGTCGGCCGAATTGTCTGCCTTGGGGACACTCTTGGATACGGTCCGAATCCAGCTGAATGTGTCGACAAAATCGCTGATATTTGTATGTGGTGCCTGCTTGGTAACCACGACTATGGTGCCCTTTACGAGCCAACTAACTTTAATGCGGCCGCTGAACAAGCCGCATATTGGACCCGCGCACAATTTGATGCTGAGGGCAATAAGGAAGTAGCAGCAAAACGTTGGGAATTCCTTGGTGGACTGCGTGTACGAACGCAAATGGATGATTTTCTTGCTGTTCACGGTACTCCACGTCGCCCAATCAATGAGTATCTATTTCCGGACGATGCGATTAACTCACCAGTAAAAATGAAACAGATTTTTGACCGAATTCCCAAACACTCAATGTCTGGACACACACATGTGCCGGGAATTTTTACCAGCGAACCAGATTTTTACCCTCCAGACGACATTGACGACACGTTCAATTATGAGAGCGAAGAACACATTATTGTTAACCCAGGATCCGTTGGACAACCTCGGGATCTTGACCCAAGAGCAAGTTATGCGATTCTTGACGACGAAGAAAAGAAAGTCGATTTCTTTCGACTTGATTACGACATCGACGCAGTTCGCGACAAGATTTATGCAATTCCCGATCTTAGCAATTGGCTTGGAGATCGGCTTCGCGAAGGTCGCTAAGGCGCATATGGAAAGTAGGACTATATGACACCTCAGGCACGCCGGCGGTTGATTCCAGTAATAGTTGTTTTTTTGGCTGGCAGTATTTTGGCTGTTCTTATCTTTGGTCCCAAAAAACCTAACGACCCTATTAATAAACCGATTCCAGAAACCCCGAAAGAGGTTGTTACTGAAAGGACTCCAGAACAGCCACAAGAAAACTTAACTGAAAATACGACTTCTGAAACAACTGAGGTTGTAAACAAAAACTTAAAACCATTTGATGTTTTAAGTTTAGTTACGCAAGACACAACATCCTCCCCAGCGCTGCTCGGTTCACTAAGCGACTATGAAAATTGGAAAATGGAAGTCGAGTTTACAAACAGCGGTGCTGCTATTTCTTCCATGCGGTTCTCGGATATTTACGAAACTGTTAACGGTAAATTAGCTTGGAACAAATACCGTAAAGATGGTGGTAAGCAGCCCTCGATTGATGAACTGTATCTCCTAACCACCACTTACAAACAAAGTGGTTTTTCTGCTTCGGTTCTTGGCGCTTACCAAGTTGTCATTAATAACCAGAAATTATCGCTCTCAAAAGGAAACGTTTGGAAGCAAGTTGGCTCAACATCTAACTCTGTCTCTTACGAAGCAAATGTAGTTGACGCCAATGGAAACAATATTGCAACTATTTATAGATCTTGGACTCTCGGCACTGGTTACGACTTGCACTTGCAACAGTCCGTCAAAAACCTCACAGGACAGGATTTTGAAGTGCAATGGTTACAGTACGGACCACCTAGTTTAACTGTTGACCGCTCGAGATACATGGACCGCCGCCGTTTTCGTTTTGGTTGGGAACTCAGTAATGAGTTTGATCCAGACCACGCTGCTCCAATACAATCTAACGACTTCCTTTACGAGTTTGCGGATACAACAAAAGAACAAGACATAACTCTTTGGCCGACTCAAGAAACACAGGAAGAGGGATACAAACTTTCTTGGTTTGCTTCGACGAACCGTTATTTCTCTGTTGCGGTTATGCCAACTATTAATGATAAGGGTGAGGGAAACCGAATAATCACTGACAAAATTACTTCGATTACTTCTACTGTAAAGGGATTCAAGGATTCGGAGTTTGTACTTACGGGTTTATGGAGCCCTCTTACTACAGTTGCCGGTGGAAGTTCTTATGACGTTTCCATGGATGTGTATGCAGGACCACTCCAGCGTTCTGTTCTTGATGAACAACAACCATACATAGCACTCAACATGCGCGACTTGGTGCTTTATCAAATGTCATCTATGTGCGCAATTTGTACCTTTCAATGGCTTGCTGATTTTCTTGCTGTTGTCTTAACAACGCTTGACAATTACGTTGTATTTGATTGGGGGCTTGCAATTATTCTTCTCGTTCTCATCGTTAGAAGTATTTTGCACCCAATTACTAAGAAGTCGCAAATCAATATGCAGCGCTTTGGCAAAGTAATGCAAAAACTAAAGCCAGAGATTGACAAACTTAAACAAAAATATCCTAACGACCCCAAACGCGTGCAAACTGAACAGATGGCACTAATGCAAAAATACGGTGTAAACCCATTCCAAATGCTTGGATGTTTGCCAATGTTTTTACAAATGCCGATTTGGGTTGCTTTGTATGCCTTGCTTTACTTTATGTTTGACATACGTCAAGAACCAGCGTTTTTGGGTTTCTTCCAACTCTTTTGGGAATGGCCTTTCCTTGCCGACTTGAGTTCAGCGGATCACTTCTTCGGGCAGTTCGCGGAGCCAAAACACTTCCTTCTTTGGAACATCACCGGAATTAACTTTTTACCAATTTTAATGGGCATAATTTTCTTTATCCAACAGAAATATATGTCTCCCCAATCAATGGCTACTACTCCTGAGCAGGCATCACAACAAAAAATCATGCGCGTGATGATGGTAGTTTTATTCCCTCTTATGCTTTATTCAGCACCGTCTGGATTAACTTTGTACATCCTTACGTCAAGTACAGTTGGAATCCTTGAAAGTCGTCGCATTCGAAAACACATAGACGAAATTCCAATTGAACCAAAACCAACTGGAGCTACAGTAGGAAAAGGTAAAAAACCCAAAGACAAACAAGGTCGAGCGTGGTCTGATGCTATGGAAGCTCGAAGAAAAAAAGTTCAAAACAAAGCGAAGAAACGCAACTTTAAAAAACGCGGCTAAACTAAACACCGATGGATCTTGAAACAACCATCGTTGCGGTAAGTTCAGCAAGCGGGACTTCTTCGCATGCGTTAGTTAGAGCAAGCGGTGCCCGTGCTTTGGATGGCGCCAAGGCATTGGGTCTTTGTCCACAGTTTCGTAATTTTGTTTCAGGAAAGTTACAAATCATGGAGTGCGAACTTCCAGTATTCGTAGGTACGTTCAATGCAAGCAACTCTTATACGGGTCAGGATACTGTTGAAATTCTAATGGTAAATAATAAATCACTCGTTGATGAAGTTATAAAAACACTTGTAAAAAAGACACAGGGACGACTAGCAGAAGCAGGTGAATTTACTGCTCGATCGTTTATGAATGGAAACATTTCACTTTCTGCAGCCGAAGGTGTTTGTGCAAGCATCTCTGCGAGCAATGACCGAGAATTGCAGGGCGCAGCGTTACTTCGCGATGGAGCTCTTGCAAAACTTGTTGAGCAAATCACTTTGGAATTAACAAGAACACTTTCGCTTGTTGAGGCAGGTATAGATTTTACTGACGAAGAAGATGTGGTAGCAATCACAGACAAAGCCCTGCTGAGTGCTCTCGAGCAAAACATTCAAACCGTGAATAATATTCTGCAAAATAAAATATCTATGGTTCAATTGCGCGACTTGCCAAACGTTGTTCTTGCGGGAAAACCAAACGCAGGCAAGTCGACTCTATTTAATGCTCTACTTGAAAAAGAGCGTTCTGTAACATCTAGCGTGTCTGGAACAACAAGAGATGCGATTGTTGAGCAAGTACACTTTGGTTCCAAAGAAGCACTGCTTGTTGATGTTGCTGGTCACGAAACCCTTGATACTGAACTTGGAATCTCCATGCAAAAAGCAGCAAACAACGCGATAAATAACGCTGATCTTTTGCTTTGGTGTGTTGCTCCTTACGATGATGTTTCGGAAAAACCCAAAAACTCTCTAGTTGTCTTCACAAAGGGAGATATGAAAGGTGCAAAAAAAGAGGCGATTTCCGCAACTACGGGTGCTGGAATACAAGAATTAAAAGAAAAGATACACTCTCTTCTTGCACAATCTCCTTCTCTAAAACCAGACACTCTTGCCCTGCTTGCAAGGCACGAACTCTTCCTTCAAAAAACATTGCAATCACTTTACGAAGCGAAGAATCATTTGCAAACTCCCGAACTAGTTGCAACTTCATTACGTGAATCTCTTAATTCCATTGGCGCAATAACAGGTCAAGTAACCCCAGACGAAATTATAGGTGAAGTTTTTTCTACGTTCTGTGTAGGAAAATAATTTCTAGTTTGTTTTTCGTTATGTAGCAATACGAATACGAATTTGCTTAAGGGTGCCCCTGCAACGCCGTTGTAGTTTTTGCAAAAGTCCAGAGCGGATAAGTTGGTTAATCTTATAAGAGGTTGAAGAGTCAGTTACTGAGACCTCAAGAATTCCAGAGCGCAATGATGTTGGAATCGCGTTCTTGGTTAAATTACTCGGCACCAATTCGTCCCACACCTCTAATAATTGCGTAAGTTGTTTGTTCCCTTTCTTAAGTGATTTTCTAAATGCAATTATCGTTGATTCGATGCTTGTATCTCGTACCTTACGTTTGCGCCATTTACGCAACTGTTCTACCTGTAGATGCAATTTTGCCATCAAGCATATCCTACTATGAAGTTGCGTGGCTCAAAGACAATCTTTCAAAAAGCCGCCAACATCATTTCGCTAGGGATGTTATTGTTTCTACTTATGACGGCTATACATTTAAATGGATTGACTAAAAAGTTTGGTGAAACAACTGCTGTGAATGGCATCGACCTTGATATCAACGCGGGCGATCTTTTCTTTTTGCTAGGACCATCTGGGTGTGGTAAAACCACCCTACTTCGTATGCTCGCTGGTTTTATTGATCCTACCGCTGGCACTGTTTGTTTTGGAGAAAATAACGTAACACATACACCTCCGAACAAACGAAATACTGGGATGGTTTTCCAAAGTTACGCCCTCTGGCCCCATATGAGTGTGCTCGAAAATGTTGCTTACGGTCTCAAAATCCGCAAAATTGAATCCGAAGAACGCCAGAAACAAGCACAAAAAGCCCTTGAAGTCGTTCAAATGGGGCATTTAGCAAGCCGAAAACCAAATGAACTCTCTGGCGGGCAGCAGCAACGGGTAGCACTTGCAAGAGCAATTGTCGTTGAACCAGATGTTCTATTGCTTGACGAGCCACTCTCTAACTTAGATGCTAAATTGCGCCTAGAAATGCGTTGTGAAATTCGGCGCATCTGTACAACTCTTGGTATTACAACTGTTTATGTTACTCACGATCAAAAGGAAGCCCTCTCAATTGCAGA
Source organism: uncultured Isosphaeraceae bacterium (assembly GCA_964483425.1). Lineage (GTDB taxonomy): Bacteria > Planctomycetota > Phycisphaerae > Phycisphaerales > SM1A02. The sequence continues at coordinate 24,650 of CAZABE010000012.1, forward strand.
CAAAATGGCGATTTTGAAAGACGGGGAAGTGCACCAAGTTGGTTCACCGAGCGAAATCTATAGAAACCCAAATTCAAAGTTTGTCGCCGAGTTCATCGGGGAGACCAACTTTGTTAAGGCAAAACCAGTCAATGAGGGACTTGAATCGGTTCTTGGAGTACTCGGTTGTTCAAGTGAAATACCAAGCGAAACTATTGTTTGCTCGCTACGGCCTGAATCAATTGCAGTTCACGAAACCCCCGCTTCAATCAATGGGTTTTCTGGTACGTGTGTTGAAACAATTTATCTTGGAGAAGTTGCCCAGCACCAAGTACAGGTTTCGGATAATCTCATCCTGCGCGTGACTGAAGTAAATCCAAGCCACGTTGGAAAAATCGGTGATGCCATGCACCTCTCTATTAGCCCCGAAGATGTTGTCCCACTCTCAAAATAGTAAAACTTACATTAATTTACGCTATTTGCCGCGATTGTGTTGCCATCTGCTGCGTACTCCGTGTTCTGCCAAGTATTGGAACGCACAGCAAGTGTGTGCTAGAGCAGAATAAGTCACCCAAAGGGGTGGGGTTATCGGACCCACTGTTTACTTGTAGATTCGTGTACTCTTGGGGTTGACGTTCCACGTAGAACATGCGATAACACTCATGGGTTCAAATAGTGTGTTCCACGTGGAACGGGCTGAATGTATTTCAAATGGTTGAAGGAGTAACCACAGTGGCTGTGCCAGCAAAAAATAAAAAAAAGCGTCGTCTAGGTAAGGGATTGGAAAGTTTGTTGGCAAAGCCAGTTGAAGTCGTACCGCCTGTTGCTGAGGTTTCTGGATCCTCGTCGGTTGAAGCAAAGCCGTCGCCGCCTGAAACTCAAACTTCCCTTGAGACAGACGCCCTTGTCTATCTTTCCGTAGATCGAATAACGCCAAACCCAAGACAGCCAAGACAGATTTTTGATGATGATGGTCTGACGGCCTTGGCTGAGTCGATTAAAAATGCTGGGCTAATGCAGCCGGTTGTTGTTAGAAGGGGTGAAGGCGACAACTTCGAATTAGTTGCAGGGGAGCGAAGATGGAGAGCAGCTCAAATTGCTGGACTCGATCAACTGCCATCAATCATACGCGACTTGGACGATAAGTCCTCCGCTGAGTGTGCTCTTATTGAGAATCTCCACCGAGAAGATTTAAACCCAATCGATAGAGCCGAGGCATTTGACCGACTTGTTGTTGACTTTCAGGCAACCCAAAAGGAGATTGCAACTCAGCTTGGCATTGACCGTTCGAGCGTTTCTAACTTCCTGCGTCTTAACGACTTAGAGCCCTCCGTTAAAGATGCTGTTCGAGATGGTCGGCTCTCTATGGGACACGCCAAAGTTATTTTGGGTATTCCTGACATGAGTACGAGCAGGGCAATTGCCAGTCGCTGCGCCAAGGAGCAATGGTCGGTCAGAGAACTTGAGAGGCAGATTAAATTATTGCACTCTAAAAGGGGTGAAGCGAAACCGGAAGAGCCCGATCCGCTTGCAATGTACATGGACAACCTTGCCCAGCAATTAAGTGACCACCTTGGAACCAAAGCCAATATCTCACTTGGTAAGAAAAAGGGAACTGGCAAATTAAGCATTGAGTTTTATTCAAATGACCAATTTGAGGGCATCCTTGAACAACTGAAGTTTAAGCCAAAATCTTAGCTTTAGCAAAAGTCGGAAGCTAAATTATTCGATGATGATGCATGCATAAAATGCAGCCAAATCATCAAATTCTTCTGTTGCCGAATATCAAATTTTCAAAAGCGGCAGAAGATAAATCCAAATTTATGTTCAAGAGGGTACTTTCAAACTGGGCGCAGGACTTACTTGTACATTTGCAAAATGATAAAATTGGGTCTAGATATAATCGAGCTGCGTAGGTTATCGGACGTCTTCGACTCGCCACTCTAAACCATCTCGAATTACTTTCCTATAAAAAGTGTCTCTTTCAACGGGCACAAATCCGGCGTCTCTGATTGCTCTTTGTAAATCTTGGGTGGTACACTCCTGATGTGTGTTCTCTGACCCAACTTTTGTGATGTCATACCACATTACTGTTCCATCGATATCGTTCGCGCCACATTGCAACATGTGTTGCGCCATTTGTAAAGTTTGCATAATCCAAAACGCTTTAACATGCGGGATGTTGTCGAGCATTAATCTTGAAATTGCAATTGTGCGAAGATTCTCAACTCCACTTGGTCCTGGAAGTTGAGATAGTTCGCTTACTCCAGGAATAAATGGCAATGGAATTATTGTTTGAAACGAACCTTGGTTCGATTTCTGCAAGGCGCGGTCTTGCTCCTCTCTAAGTAAGAGCATGTGGTTTATTCTGTCTTTGATTGTTTCAACATGCCCATATAACATAGTTGCATTTGAATTTAAACCGAGTTCGTGAGCAACTCGGTGCACATCCATCCACTCTTCACCTCCGATTTTGTTTCTGAATACTTCGTTGTGTACTCGTTCATCAAAAACCTCAGCGCCACCTCCCGGAAGAGAGCCAAGACCACACTCAATCAAATCTTCTAAGACCGAGGTAATTCCTGCTAATCCATCACGCCCACGTTTTGAAATCCTAGCAAGATGAACAATTTCTACGGCGGTAAATGCTTTGATGTGTATTAAAGGAGCAACTTCACGAATTGTTTCTAACATTTCTGTGTAGTATGAAAAAGGCAACCAAGGATGTAGTCCACCAACGATGTGGATTTCGGTTGCACCTGACTGCAGTGCAAGTTGAGCTTCATTTCTTATGTCATCAACTGAATGTTCGTATGCACCGTGTTGATCCTTTTTTCTATAGAAGTCACAAAACTTACAACTCAATGCACACACATTTGTATAGTTGATATGTCTATTAATGTTGTAATACGCAACATCACCATGTTTGTTGCGACGCACTAAATCGGCAAGCCCACACACAGTCCAAAGATCCGGAGTTTCATACAAAGCAATTCCATCTTCTTTGGTTAGCCGGTCTTTACAAACTGCCTTTTCTACGATTTTCGTTAAAGAGGTATCGGTTGGATTAATTACTTCTGAAGTAACCATAGAACAACGCATCCTACCCGAGTTCTAGAGTAAATATAGACGGTGTCAAAATAGGGGGGTTGTACGGTTTGTTCAACCGAAACGTGATTGGATAGTTGCGCCTGAGAAAACCCTTGTATATATCTCACCGATGCAAGAAGTGTGATGCAATCCGACTCAGACAACATTTCTACTAATAGCGGATACACCTTTTTATCCGACCCATTGCACCTTTCCTCTAGGGAATCGTTGCTTTTTCCAGCAAAAGCAGCGTCTCGTCTCGCCGAACAACGATCAAGCCGATATGACGAAATGTTTTTTGTGCATGAAGATGCAGACCTAAAAATACGGGAACTCGCATCTATCATGGGAATGCTCCCAAACAACGACGATCTTCCTAGCGCTGCTTAGTGGACGGTTCCACCTAAAAATTTGTCCCCAAAATTGGGGTTAATGCGTTTTCTGCTTTTTGTTCGGAATCTAGTTTTCAACCAATACTATGTTCAACAAGAGCGAAGCTAATCTTGTTCTTCGGTACGATTCGTCGTTGATAAATCTCATTGAATGACGTTTAGTATTTGTTACCCTTGTTGGATATTCTTGGCTGGCAAATGTATGCTCTTGTGGAACAATTAATGAGTCGGGTACGGGTGGGTCTGAAAGTTGTTCGATTTGCCCCAAAAGTTCTTTTCGTATTTCTCCAATTGAATACACAGTACCAGCAGGAATTAGCGGTACCGAACCTCCTTTTGTGTCTAAATAAGATGGGTTCTTGAATACTGCGCGCAATCCTCCTGCCTTACGTATATAAACCCCGTCACTTCCCTCAACCCTATACAACTTTTCAAACGAATTATCCTGGCGCATATCAACAGGCACCACCATGAACGATTCACTCAATGAGCCTCTGTCTTGTACACCTTGGTCTACGGGGATTAGTTTTACCTCCTTGACCGGTTGCAGAATCAAAATAAAATAAGCAACGAAACTAACTGTAGACAAGTGGAAAATCATGATAATTTAAGTATAGTCCACTTCATGGCAACAGTATTATCTATAAACGTATCAAGTGGAGGAATTCCAAAACTTCCAGTCAAATCTTGCACTGTTACTTTCGATGGTCTTGATGGTGATGGTCGTGATCATGATAAACACGTTACAAGAGACAGGGCGATAAGTTTGATTGACCGAGAAATTCTTGACCAACTCACTAGGGAGGGGTACGAGGTCCCTTGGGGCGCTGTTGGTGAAAATCTAACTGTTGAAAACCTTGATGTGCAATCTCTAGAAACGGACGACCGCCTTGTATTTTCAGGTGGAGTGGTCATAGAGCTCGTTGAAGGTCGAAGACCTTGCTTTGTCCTTGACCCACTTGGTATAGATCTAAAAAAAGATATCGTTGGCAGGTGTGGCTACATGGCGCGGGTAGTCACTGAAGGCACAATCACAACTGGTGAATCAATCGTCGTGCAAAAAGCGAACACATAACAATGTGGCCACACACCGTTGCAATTTTAATTGGCGGCCAAAGCAAGAGAATGGGAAGTCCAAAACATTTGGTGGAATTATCAAATGGAAAAACAATGCTGGACATGATGCTAGAGTTTTCTTGGTCTGTTGGAAAACAAACAGTAATACTAGGTGGAGACGTTACGGGTCAACGCTGTATCCACGATCTAAGAAAACAACAGGGACCCGTTGCGGGAATTGAAGCATTGCTGAATTCGGACATTGATTCAAACTATCTTGTCGTTGGGTGTGATATGCCAAATCTAAATAAGCACGATATTGAACCGCTGCTTGCTAGCGACGATAACGCTGTATTTTCTCATGGGAACAAATTACTTGGATTACCCTTGCGAATCAAAAGCGAGGAGCAATCTTCGTGTACTGCATATCTTGATTCGGGCGGTCGTTCTATTCGTGGCTTTGTTTCAGAAATTGCACATGTTGAAATTAAACTTGAAGAAGGTAAGTCATCGAGGTTATTAAGTGTTAATTCACCCGATGATCTCGACAACCTCTCCCTTGAATAGCGGGGTACGTGATTCTTTATCAACATTATGGGATAATAGAACGTTCGCTTCTGGAAAATACATGGCACAGTTCCCACTTGCAATTAAGACCTCACGAACTGTAACCTCTAACTCACCAGATGTTCCGCGCACAACAACTTTTTGATTTGTTTGCAATCCCAATCTGTTTATATCGAAGGCACTCATCATCACAATATCTCTTTTGGTTTGCCCTCTAAATATATCTTCTTCTTCGTATACGACTGTGTTAAATTGTCCCTCACTTCGAATTGTCATCAAGCGCAACTCATTATCTCTTAATTGTTTTCGCTCATGCAAAACGATTTTGTGGGCTTTTGCCTTACCATTGTCGGTTGCAAATTCTGGTTTGTGGAACGTTCTTCCTTTGATGTGTGTCTCTTTATTCTCATCAAAACCCTTCAAACATGATGCAAGTAGTGTTCTGATTGTTTTGTGGTTTCTATACATTTCCCAATCAAGGACCCCGATGCCATTACTTGCAATATCAACTACTACGTCCACCTCGCTTCTTGGACCAATATGCCTTAGTTGCCCACCAGAACTGTGGCGCACGTAATTAAACATTGATTCCTGTGTTGTTAAATCCTGTTCTTCATCGCGAGCGAGAACAGGCAAAATTATTGTCTCTTGCCCTCGCCCCACAAAATGTCCTTGATTCAATGTGGTTGACATATACGAGACCAGTTTTACCTTTGCCATTGATTCCACTGCAAACCGAGTGTCGGGATTTGATCCAACTAAGTTTCCTCCTAAACACATTGCGTAATCTATTTCCCCGCGACTTGCTGCTTCCATACTTGCCATCGTATCCAGACCACGTTCAGAAGGAAGTTTCAAATTTAATTTACTCTCTAAAGCTCTAACAAATGATTTATTCAAGACAGGCACAACGCCTACCGAGCCCATACCTTGTACATTGGAATGTCCACGAAGTGGAAGTAGCCCTGCACCTTCTTTCCCAAGCATGCCACGAGCCATTGCTAAATTTGCAATCATTCTCACACCGTCAACTCCGCCAAGTACATGCGTGATGCCCATCGCCCAACAAAAAATGGTCTTCGATGAAGAAGCATATATGTTCGCAATTTCGCAAATTGCTGTTTGCTCTACACCACTTTTTTCTACTATCGTTTCCCAAGTTAACTCTCTCGCCTGCTGTAGAACTTCCTCAAACCCATCAACGTGATTGCTTACAAAAGAATTGTCAACTAAATCATTCTCGTCGAGTTGTTTGATTATTCCAATAAGAAGCGCGCTATCGCCACCTATGTTTGGCTGAACATACAAATCAGAAATTTTTGACCCAAAAAGTAAACTCCGAATATCACTTGGGACTTTAAATTTACAAAGACCTTCTTCGCGCAGCGGATTAATAACTATCACTTTACCACCTCGCCGTCGTAAATCGACCAGCGACTTTAGAAGGCGAGGGTGGTTTGAGGATGGATTGCACCCAATTAAAAACATAAGATCGCATTTTTTAAGATCTGATAGTTGCACTGTAGCTGTTCCAGAACCAGTAACGCTCGTCAAACCGACGCCGCTTGCTTGATGGCAATAATAGGAGCAGTTATTAACGTTGTTTGTTCCACGAACTCTTGCTGCAAGTTGTAATAAAAACCCCGCTTCATTGCTCGACCTTCCACTGCAATAATAAAAAGAACGTTTGGGTTGTGTTTCTCTTATAGATTTTGACACTTTGCGTAAAGCTTCGTCCCAAGAGATTGGCTTGTAGTGTAAATCGAGTGGACCAGCAAAGACAGGAAAAGTTAACCGACCACATTTTTCCAATTCTCTTGATGACAATGAAGATAACCTTGCAATTGAATTGTCTTCAAAAAATTCTTTGGTTATCTCCCCTTGCATATCTGCAGCCATTGCTTGTATTGATTTTTTGCAAAATTCTGGAAACGAATCCAATTCGTTAACCATTCCTCCTTTTTGACCTCCCATTCCAAATGCACATGTTTTACAGGCATTTTTTGTTCGCATTGCTTTTCTCATTGCAAACAAACCACCCGCTAATCGTGCTTTTTTTAGAACGTATGCAATGGAATGAAAACCGCCTAAGGCCATAATGGTTAAGCGTGTTTGTCTAGTTCTTCCTCAACAGTATTCATAAGTGTTGAGACCATTTCCGTTGTAAAGTCAAACTTTAAACCAGTAGCTTCAAAAAGGGCTGGTAGCGATTTACTTGCACCATAAGATAGACCCTTTTTGTAAGCCGCTATAGCAGCTTCAGGGTTACTACGATAGTTTAACCACAGTTGTAACGCACCAAGTTGAGCAATTCCGTATTCGACGTAATAGAAGGGGACTTCAAACGGATGTAACTGCCTATGCCAAACCGATTCTTGTTCTGCATCAAGTCCAGACCAATCTGCTCCACTACTAAAACGTTCGCCAAGTTCAAGCCATTGGTCGGTTCTCTCTTGTCTTGTGTGTTCTGGGTTTAAGTAAATCCAGTGTTGGAAGGCATCGATTGTAGCAACCCATGGTAATACGCTTACTATCCCCTCAAGATGTTTACGAATTGCTCTTTTTATTTCGTCTGGAGTATAAAACTCATCTAAGAATGGATAGGCAAGAGATTCCATGCTCATCGAAGCGACTTCTGCAAATTCAAGTGGGGCACTACGATGCCAAACCAAATCATCATGCCTACAAAGCATAAAGTGAAAAGCATGACCCGCTTCGTGAACCATTGTGTCAAGATCTCGCGGCAATCCGGCTGCGTTCATAAATATAAACGGTTTTCGCTTTCTGTCCCTGCTTGCTTGATACCCGCCGGGTGCTTTACCTTTGCGAGAAGCAAGATCTAGGGAATAACCACCATCACGCATCGTGTCAAACATATCGCCAAGTTCTGTGTCCATTCGATGAAATAGTTTGGATGTTTTTTCGATTAACTCATCAGCGGTCTCAAATGGTTTAAGTGGTGCGTTTCCGTGCGGATCAACTGAAAGATCCCACGGTCTAAGCGTTTCAACACCAAGTGCTTCTTTGCGTTCATTTGCAAGTTTTCGGACAATTGGCATACACGATTCCTCAATTGCATTATGAAATGCTATGCAATCGTCTGGTGTGTAATCGAAACGGTGTTTGGCTGCGAACATGTATCCACGATAGTCCTCAAAGCCAGCGTTTTGAGAAATTTGGTTTCGGTGAATTACCATCTTGTCAAAAATACCGTCAATTGCATCACGGTCTTTAAGTCGGCGTTTTGCAATTGCTCTCCACGCTGACTCGCGTACACCACGGTCTTGGTCTTGTTGGTACACACCCATTTGTGGCATTGTTTTATCTTCGCCATCAAAGTTAACCATCATCGCACCGCAAATTTCGGAATACTCTTGTCCTAGTTTTGTATCTTGAGTTTGCAATGGAACATTTTCTTCCCTAAATATTTCTACATCTGCAAACCAGTCACGAAGCAAAATACCAAATCGTTCTTGATCTAAGTCACCAACAAATTTGCTGCGAACAACTTTTTTGTTTAATTCAAAGCCAATTTTCTTTAATTCTGGTTCCACGTTTTCAACAAATGATAAAAAGTCCTTCTTAGCCTTTTCGTCCTCTGTATCGCAAGTCATCGCAATGTAAAGATTGGAGCCCGACTCGGAAGCAGCAGCGTCTAGTTCGCTTCGATCAAGCAAAAATTGTTCCAAACATCCAGAACATTTGAACTCACGTTCTAAAAGTTGTTGGTAGTAGGGTTGCAAGTTGTCCCATGTTGTTGCATCAATATCTGCGGGAACAAAATCAGTTATCATCATAGTAGTCATCAAGTTCTCTCCATTGCCTCTTGAGGCGAATAGGTTTGTGTTGCTATTGCAACATGTTTTGTTTTATTTTCAATCACATCGGCCAGGGTTGTTGCGTGAAGAGCATTATCGCAGATTATGAACATCGTTGAACCGCTCCCAGAAAGATGAACTTCTTGCTCTGAAATCGTTCTAAGGGTGTCCAAATCAGTTACTAGTTGCTCTTGAACCTTACACGCTGCGGGCATAAGGTCGTTCAAAATAGTTGCGGTTTCGTTCTGGTTGAGTGTATCGAATGATGCGTATACCTCGGATGTTTTACATCCATAATCAGGAACAACTACAACCATGTGTATTTCTTCATAATCAAGGGGCTCAATCAATTCACCTACGCCTGACACCATTCCAAAACCCCCTTGTAAAAGGAATGGAACATCTGAACCAATGGTTAGTGCAATTTGACGAAGATCAACATCCAAATCAAACATTGAACTTGTTGCCTTCAACATAGCAGCGGCATCTGTGCTGCCACCTCCAAGGCCACTATTTACTGGAATGCGTTTCTCAAGTTTCATTTGCACTGGTAAAGAATACCCAACCGCTTCTTCAAGCGATCTGTGAGCTCTCACAGCCAAGTCGGTAGTCACTGACCAATCAATCTCCGTTTTTCTGATTGCCTCATCGTGCCAG
>CAZABE010000013.1:0-22716 GCA_964483425.1 uncultured Isosphaeraceae bacterium
TGCTCAGCCATAGCTTGCTTCATAAACACATGACCAACGCGACTTCGTACGGAGGTTCCACCTGCGTCATCAACCGCCTTCTCCACAGCATGACTTGACCGCAAGTCATAGACAATCGTACCGTTATCCTCATGCGCTAAAAATTTCGGTGCAAGCCAAGCAGTAATTAAATCGCACCCGACAATGTTTCCAAGTTCATCTACGACCATGCACCTGTCTGCGTCTCCATCAAAACAAATACCGAGATGGCATCCATTCTCTTTTACTGCATCGATTGTCTGGCGCAGATTCGCATCGACAAGTGGATTCGGCTCGTGCACGAAAGTGCCTTTGTCATTTTCAAAATTAATCTCAATTAACTCAAGTCCCTTAACACCACGAAACAACTTAGGAACCATCGTTCCAGCCATGCCATTTGAAGCATCAATAGCCGCACGAATTACAATTTCACCTGACTGTATGCGAGGGTCGAGATACGTAAATACATGCTCCTTGTATGCGTCCCACAAATCTTCAAAACGTTCGGTTCCCCGCACCGCATCAATCGTTGGTTCATCGAATTCGATTGTCATCTCTTCAATTTGCTCTAACCCCGTCCCCATACCAACTGGTTTTGCTTTGGCTCTACAAATTTTAAAACCGTTATATTGAATCGGGTTATGCGATGCCGTCGTTTGAATTCCACCAATCGCGTTTAAATGGTTCACCGCGAAAGCAATAAATGGCGTGTCCACTAATCCAACATCAATCACGTCTGCGCTTGAAGAGAGAATCCCATTTTTCAGTGCTTCAACAAGCGCTGGCGAACTCGGTCGCATATCGTGACCAACAACAATTGCACCTTGTTCATCCGACTCAGCAAGAAGTAACCGCCCAGTTGCTAATCCAATTTTTCGTGCTGTTTCTTCATTAAGGGGATCAGGATGCACAGCCCGAACATCATAAGCTTTGAATACGCTCATATTTACATGATACCCGAAAGTTAAAAATCAAAACAATCCTCTGTGGCAAGATCAACGACTTCAACACCTTCTGGTAATGCCGCTAAAAAAGCACGACCATAAAACTTACGCACAACTCGAGAGTCAAGAATAGAAACATCTCCCTTATCATCGCCCGATCGAATCAAGCGACCAATCCCTTGTCTAAAACGAATAACCGCTCTTGGCAACTGATCCTTCATAAAAGGATTTTCGCCCGCTTCCTGTATTTTTTCTTGCCTTGCTTCAACCAGCGGCTTGTCTGGCACATCAAATGGCAAACGGGTAATGATAACGTTGCGCAAATTATGTCCTCGAACGTCCACCCCCTGCCAAAAACTTGCAGTACCAAAAAGTACCGCTCTTTCATCTTCCCGAAATTGTTCAAGCAATGCAGTTCTTGCAGCATTCGCACCATGCTCCAAAAATGTCAACCCCTTCCCCTCTATTTCATCGCGTGCAAGCATCGCAACATGCTCAAGAAGCTGGTAACTAGTAAACAAAACAAAAGCACCACCTCGGGTTCTACCAACTAAATCTATGATTCGTGATGCTAGACGTTCTGTGTACTGATTGCTCGATGGCTCTGGCATAGTAGAGTCCACCCAAGCACGCATCTGTCTAGGATAGTCAAACGGGCTCCCAAGATGCATCTCATCTGCCTCTTGACAACCAAGGCGAGACTTTACTAGAGAAAAATCTTTGCCACCAGTTGTAAGAGTCGCTGAAGTTAAAACAACAGATTGCCCGCTTTCAAACAAATTCGATTGAAGCAAATCAGATACATCAACAGCCATACACTTCAATGTAGGATTTGAAGCCCTAGTTGAGTTCGCATTTTGCGAAACACGCTCAACAGAATAAACACAACCGGCTCGATCTTGAGCAATAAGAGAAGAACAAGCCCCAGCCATGTCATACGCACGTACAGAAAATCCGCTTGCTTCTGCAGCATCTGCATCATCATCTAAAACTTCCTTGAGTAATGACAAATGTTTTCCAAGTTCAAGCATAGGACCACTCAAACAATCTTCAACAATTCCTGCACTTTTGACGCGGCCATTAGATGGAGCGCACTCTAATTTCCATTGCACTAGTGCATCAAAAAATGTCTGTGACTCCTCGCGGCAGTGCAACACAAGATCAGCACACTGTGAAAGTAATTCGCTCTTATTTCCCCTTTGTTCAAGCAAATGTAAAAAACCTTTAGTTATTCGCTTTTTAGAGACCGGCACGAGTGAGCGGAGAAAATATTCAACTTGGTTTTCAGAAATCGAAGCACCGAAATGATCCGCTGCAACATCTTCAATAGCATGCGCTTCATCAAAAATGACATGATCGTATCTAGGTAAAAAGCCAGCCCCTCGCATACGCAAAGAGAGGTCAGAAAAAAACAAAGCATGGTTACAAATTAACAAATTTCCTTGCTCCATTCCACGCCTTGCTTGTTGGTAAAAACATTGCTCGTTTGATGGGCATTTACGACCTAAACATCGACTGCCATCACTTTTGACAAGTTCCCAAACATCCCCTCTTGGCAAAAATGGGAACGATGATTTTGAACCATCAGTAGTCGTTTTCGCCCATGCATCAATATCATCCAAATGCTCTGCCCCTTTAGGATCGTGTAATAAAGTTGCTCGCTGTGATTTGGCTCTATTTAACCTTCTTAGAGAAACATAATTTGCTCGTCCCTTAACGAGCACCGTATCAAATCCTCCACCAAATGCATCATGTAAAATTGGTGCATCCTGATGCACAATCTGTTCTTGTAATGTAATCGTATTAGTTGAGACGACAACCGTCTCTCCGCACTCAATAATTCTTCGTATCGCAGGAACAAGATACCCAAACGATTTTCCGACCCCAGTTCCGGCTTCAACTAACAACAGCCCTCTAGTTTCTAGGGTTCTTGAGACCGCCTTTGCCATATCAACTTGCTGTTCTCTTGGCTCCCACTCATGCAAGACCGAACTTAGCGGCCCCCCCTCAATAAACATTGGTTCTGTTGTAATCAAGTCCTATCACCTTTCCCAATTGGAAGCCGCTTGGGTTCTCCAGCCACTCGTGGGTACTTTTTCGGTGTCGCTTCTTGCTTTCGAATAGTCAAGATAGTCCCAGTCGTGCTTCTTTTACATGACTCAACCTTTACTTTTAAAACTCGCAGCGCCTTTTGTGCCTCTTCAATTTCTATTGGGGCTCGTTCCCCCTTAATTGCAAGTACAACACCACCAACTTTTGCAAAAGGAACAGTTAATTCCAAAAGTACGTTCAATGGACCGACTGCCCTTGCAATAACTGCATCAGCAATATCCCTGAACCCACCATCGTATGAAGCAAGTTTTTCGGCACGTTCTGCAACAACAGTCACATTATCAAGGCAAAGTTGTTCAACTACATCCGACAAAAATAACGCTTTCTTTCGTGTTGTTTCGACTAGTGTAAACGTAACTTCTGGCATAGTAATTGCGAGAGGAATCCCCGGAAGTCCTCCTCCGCTTCCGACATCTACAACATGGGCTGCCGACTCAATTGAAAGAGGAGGAATCAAAGAAAGTGAATCTAAAATGTGCTTCGTCCAAGCTTCTTCAGGATTTCTTATTGCAGTTAAATTAAATTGTTTATTTGTTTCAAGTAACAAATCAAGATAAGAAGCTAGTTGTGGAACGTCGCTAGAATCAAAAGCAATACCAAGATCTCTTATTGCTTCTTCAAAATTTGGTGGCATTTGTGAAATTGATTGCACTAATTATTTCCTTCTTTAGAAAATGAAAAGCCTTCTCGGGTCATTAATGGGTCTCTTCGCATCGCTATACCAAAGAGGATACCCGCCATCAGCCACACTACAACTAAACTTGAGCCACCTGCACTAATAAAAGGTAATGTTAATCCAGTGATTGGTGCTAAACCAATAGTCATTGCAGTATTGATAATCATTTGCGAAAGTAGCATTGTTGTAAGACCTACTGCAACTAACCTAGGGAATGGATCTTTACAACCAAGTGATGCTACAAGACCACCTACCCCAAGCATCATATACAAAAACCAAGTGCCAACTGCCCCAATAAATCCCCAACGTAAACAGATAACTGCAAAAATCATGTCATTGTGTTCTTCAGGCAAGTGATTTGCGCTAAGCAACTCAGCGGATTCCGATTTACCCACTCCGTCTGATTGCCCTGCTCCAATCAAGGTCATTGCCCTAGCACCCTGATATCCAATCGACTGTACGTATCTATCATCGCCCTGTACTTGTGCAATTAATGCATGGATTCGATCCTTTTGATGAGGTCTAAGAAGCGGATACATACAACCTGCTGCAACTACGGCAAGGAGAGCAATGAAAAGAAGGTGCCGATATCTTGCTCCTGCAGCAATCAACATCGCTATTAGTGAAGGGATAAACAACATCGCTGTCCCCAAGTCCGGTTCCACAAGTATGAGAAACATCGGTGGCAAGGCAACGCATAAGGCGACAAGAAGACCACCAAATCTTCTGTAATGTTCTTTAAATCGCAAATGAGATGCAAGCGCCAAGACAAATGCAATCTTTACTAATTCCGATGGTTGAAAATCTGTTACCCCAAGATTAATCCATCTACGAGCACCATTTCTAGGGTGCACAATAAAATCAGGAACACCAGGAATAAGTAAAAACAACAATAACAACATTCCACCAAGATAAAGCCACCAACTTGCCTGCCTTAACCTTCGCTGAGGAACAAAAGCAACAAGAAACGCACAAACAAACCCAACAAACCCAAGAGCAATTTGGCGCATTGCTGTACTTTCTCTCGTTGTAGATATTGCCTCAACTCCAAGTAAAGTGAGCAATAATGCTGCAATCACTACAACCCAGCCAGCGTGAATCCTGCGAATTCTTCTTTGGTGAAGTTGTTTTGTCACTCTCGTACGCAAACTCATTTACTCGGCTCCAGATACCCTTCTAACTGGAGCGATAGTAAAACCTGATTTGCAATTGGTCCAGCAACTCGTCCACCACTTCCACCATGTTCAACGAGTACAGCTACAACTAAAGTTGGTTTATCTGATGTCATTGGAGATGCCATCACAAGAAACCAAGAATGATCTAAACCAGAGATTAGCGGAGATTCCTTTGATAAACGATACGGAGGAGCTTCGGCAGTTCCCGTTTTCCCCCACAAGCGAACACCGCTAACATTGAAAGTAAGTTCTTCATTATCATGACCAAGACGAAGCCGCGAACCAGTGCCGTAGTTTTTTGAAACGGAATCCCTCAACCCCTCAAGAGCAAGTTTTACTGACTCTTGGTCAAGTTGCAAATCAATTGCATTTTGTTCTTGGTTTACAATCAACGTTGGCGCTTTCCAAACGCCACCACGAGCAAGGGTTGCGTAAGCGGCAGCAGCATGTAGTGGAGACCAAGTTAATGCGCCCTGTCCAATTGAAACACTTACGGTTTCAAAAGCGAGTGCACCCCTATCTTTTAGAGAACTTATATCAAGGTTACTTGGAAAATGCCCTTCAGTACCGCTTGCTTCAGTATTTGTTAATGCAGCTGATAGTGGCTTAGACATTCCAAAGTTTTGCAACCACGCAAGCAACCTCTCAAATCCCAAACGGGATCCAAGTTCATAGAAAAAGATATTACACGACCGAGCAATCGCCTCAACTGGTTTAAGTTTCCCGTGAGTTTGTTTGTTATATTTTGGTCTGTAAATCCAGCAACGAGCTGCATCTTTCACATGTTTAAAGAAGTGCCCAACGCATTCTATTTCTTCGCCTTGTTGCAACTTGCCATCGGTCATAGCACTTACAAGCACGAGCGGCTTGATGATTGACCCAGGGGGATAAAATCCTTGCGCTGCTCGATTTAACCAAGGGTATCCTTCAACATCATGCTCGTCTTGAAGTGCTGGCGTTGAAACCATTGCAAGCACCTCGCTTGTTAAGGCGTCGAGTACGACAACTGCACCGCGCAGCGGTGTACCTTCTGGCAACACAGTATTTCCATGCCAAGGTTGCACCTGCATCAATCCAAAATCATAAGACATGATTGCTTCTATTTTCGCTTGCAATTTCATGTCTAATGTGACTGATACATCCTTACCACCAACCGGCATCGACCTTTTCAACTCCTCACCATTTCGGTGTTTCACTACTTCGCCACGTTTACCGCGCAAAGTTGATTCCATCGATGACTCAATCCCCCGCTTCCCAACCTCATCACCAGCCCTATACCCATACAGGTCAACACCTTCTCCCGTTCGAAATGGCTTGCGTTTAACATCCTCCGCCCAAACTTCTTCACGCACGTCGCCGATGGTAAGTTCGGCAACATGTTCAAGAGAAATCTCTGCCGCATCAAACCGCATCATTGGCTTTGGGATTGTTGATCTGTCAAGAAAAACAGTTTGGGCTCTAAAAGGGTAAGAACGCTCGCGAGAATGCACAACCTTAATTGCACCATCAAGAACGTCACTCAATAAGGAAAACTGCATAGCAACTCCATCGCTTACTCGAGGCAACACAACATGCGGTTCGCTTTGCTCCCTGATAGGTCTTGCAACAAATGGAACGTTCTCGCCGTATCTTTTTTTATGCTCTTCTTCTTGCCTTGCCCAGACAACTTTTGCTGTCTTTTCTACTTCCTCCTTAATAAAGGCAATCCTGATAGCGAGTTGCTCTTGAGAAATCCCTCCCTCAACTGCGATAATATTCCAAAAATGTTCGAGTTCTGTTTCCCGATGTGGAAGCATCTTGTCAACAACCAAATCGCGATTTTCTGGGGACATGGACTTCCATGCTTTGTTACCGACAGATTCCTTTGCATCGTTCCTTGCTAAGCGCATTGCACGGTCACCTGTAATTAAATCCCAATCAACAGCAATGTCATAGGACGCAACATCATGAGCAACAACTCGGTTTTTACGATCTATTATTCTCCCACGCCAAGTTGGCAAATAAGATGTTGAGTGCAACCGCCCTCTTGCCTTATTAAAACGTTCTTCACCCTGCAAAATAGTGAGTTTTCCAACTTGAGCGAGGAGAACTATCAAAACTGCTATTAAAACAGCGATGAGGACAAGAAGACGTCGATGGAAGAGAATCATGCTCTTAAACATAGGTGCACATTGAAAGCATACGGTATTACAACATCGACCGTACAACCACAAAAACTGATTTTTCATTCCCTTGGCAAGCCCTCTTTATGGGTGTATAATCCGCATCCTTCCCCAAAGCGGGACCGTCAGTGACAAGTCGTACTTGGCGCTGCATGGGGCACGAATCGCGGCGATTAGTGCTCCAAGTCCTAGGAGAAGTTCGCCGCGGTTGGGCTACTTTTTTCCCCCTCCGCGATTCAAGCATACCAAGCACAAAGTGTTTGGTGGAGGTTAACGAGAGTTGCTCTTGAAAGCGCACTCTAGACATTTTGGCCCGTGGTGTAATCGGTAACACACCTGGTTTTGATCCAGGCATTCCAAGTTCAAGTCTTGGCGGGCCAGTCCCCAAGAAGTTTATCTTCCAAAAAGAGGACTGTATTAATAGATGAACGCATCTTCGTCAAATCAAAGCAAACCACTCGCAGCAGTAATCCTTGCTGCAGGAAAAGGCACGCGCATGGAAAGCGACTTGCCAAAGGTTATCCATGAAGTAGCGGGTAAACCAATGGTGCAATGGGTCGTCGATGCAGTTATAGAAGCTGGGGCTGACCGTGTCATCCTTGTTGTAGGTCATGGATCAGATATCGTAAAAGAGAAAATTTCAGGTTGTGAGTACGTCATTCAAGAACCGCAACTTGGAACCGGACACGCAGTTCTTGCCTGTAAAGAAACGTTAGCCAACTTCCAAGGAAACGTACTAATTCTAGGTGGCGATGGTCCTCTTCTTCGCTCCTCAACCGTATATGAGATGGTCATGTTGCAGCAAGAATCTAATGCTGCTGCAACATTAGCAACTAGCGTCATCCCAGACCCTACCGGCTATGGAAGAATAGTAAGGAATAGCAAAAATAAATTCGAAGCAATTATCGAACATAAAAATGCAACTCCAGAACAACTAGAAATCCATGAGGTTTATCCAAGTTATGCTATCTTTGATTCAGTAAAACTTTGGGGGTGCTTAGATGAACTCGAACCAAACCCTTTAACGAACGAGTATTACCTCACCGAAATCCCAAGAATGCTTAAAGATAACGGAGAAGAAGTAGAAGTTATTAATGCGGTCGCACCTGAAGACATTCTTTCCATAAACACTCCTGAACAACTTCAAGAAGTTGAATCAATCTTGTATGCAAGAATCAATAAAGAAATGGAACCATCAGCATGAGTCACGATGACCACAAGCGTATGAAAATATTCGCTGCAACTGGCGGTGAACACTTAGCAACAGCTATGTGCAATCACCTTGAGATGCCAATTGCTGCTGCAACTGTAGAAAAATTTCCTGACAACGAAATAATTGTAAAAATTGAGGAAGATATTCGTGGGCGTGATTGTTTTGTAGTTCAGTCAACCTCTATGCCTGTAAATGACAATTTGATGGAGTTGCTCATCTGGATTGACACTCTACGAAGAGCATCTGCTGGACGAATTACTGCTGTTATCCCCTACTTTGGCTACGCAAGACAAGACCGAAAAGATGAGGGGCGTGTTCCTATTACTGCAAAACTCGTAGCAAACATCATTACGGCTGCAGGTGCAAACCGTGTTCTTTGTATGGATTTGCACGCAGCTCAAATTCAGGGATTCTTTGATATTCCCGTAGATCACCTCACCGCAACTAAGGTCTTCTGTGATTACTTTGCAACTCGATCAGATATGCAGGGAGACGACATGGTCATCGTTTCTCCAGACGTTGGCAATGTAAAAGTTGCAAACATGTATGCTGGGTTACTTGATGCCAAACTTGCAATTATCGATAAACGACGTGAGTCCGGTAGTGAAGTTGTTTCAAAACGACTTATAGGTGACGTTGAAGACAAAAATGTCCTCATGGTAGATGACATGATTTCAACGGCTGGAACAATTTGTGAAGCAGCAAAACTTGTCAAGGAGCATGGGGCAAACAAAATTATTGCCGCTGCCACACACGGTGTTTGTGTTGGTCCTGCAATCAAAAGAATAAATTCATCTCCAATAGACGAAGCCATAATCACCGACACCATCGCCCCAGATGGTCGCCTTGACGAGCTTGGAGATAAATTACACGTTTTAAGTGTTGCACGTTTTCTTGGAGAAGCCGTGCACAGAATTCACCATCATATGTCAATCTCATCACTCTTCAATCGTGGAGAGGGACCGAAGAAATAAATTCAGCGATAGGAAAGAAAATGGCACACGATACACCTGTAGTAAAAGTAGAACTCCGAGACAAACTCGGTACGAGATATGCAAGGCGACTCCGCAAAAGCGGACGAATGCCTGCAACAGTTTATAGTAAAGGCACCGACCCTATCTCAGTCAGTGTTGACGAAAGAGAAATCTTGACCCACCTTCACGGTGGAAACCACGTCATGGAACTTGACAATGGGGATGGGAGCCCATCAACTGTACTTGTAAAAGATCTTCAGTTTGGCTACCTCGGCGACAATCTCATTCACGTTGACTTCGCTAGAGTCAATCTCAAACAAGTTGTAACTATTACGATGACGCTCGATATTTCTGGTCATCCAACGGCCGCTTCTGAAACAGGAGCAGTTCTTGAAGTTCCACGACCTCAGATTGAGGTCGAATGTATGGTTAAAGATATTCCTGATTCCATAAAGGTTGACCTTACAACAGTTGAAAGTGTCTTCACGATTGGTGATTTGGACTTACCAGAAGGTGTTAGGGCAATATTAGACCCTGAACGTCACATCGCACACGTAACAATCGTCCAAGAAGAAATAGAAGAAGTTGAAACCGATGTTGAAGATGTTGATGGTGAAGAAGTAACACCTGAAGTCATAAGCGAAGCACCTACAGAGGATGCCCCTGAAGAAGGTGATAGCGAGTAAACATGAAACTCATCGTTGGCCTTGGAAATCCCGGATCAAAATACAACTCCACTCGGCACAATGTCGGGTTTGAAGTTGTCAATTTGCTCGCAACTAGAATTGCTGCGGGACAACCAGCAACTTCCAAGTTTGACGGTGTTCTTATTGAGACAATATGCAATGGCGAAAAGACACTGCTCATGAAACCACAAACCTTCATGAATCGCTGTGGCTCGCCTATCAAACAGGCAATGACTTTTTACAAGGCAGACCCAGAGAAAGACCTTTTGGTTATTGTCGATGACATCCACCTCCCATGCGGAACATACCGACTTCGATCGAGTGGATCCGACGGTGGACACAATGGGCTAGTAGATATTTCAAATCACTTCGGTGATTTGAACTGGTCACGTCTTCGCATAGGAATCGATGAGCCAGAACTCATCCCACAAGCCGACTATGTACTTGGGCGGTTTACTCCTGAACAACAAGAACAGGTAGAGCCAGCCATTAAAGGCGCAGTCGACGCAGCAATCACATGGATTGAATGCGGTATCGATGAGGCCATGAATAAATGTAACGAGACAGGAAAATCAGAAAGTAGGAATTAATAATATGAGCAACGAACGAACAGGATTATATGAGGGCATGTTCCTCTTCCCTCAGTCAACTACTGCTAATTTACAAGTAGCGATTGACCACCTAAAAGAAATACTTGAGAAGTGCAATGTTTCAATTATCAACTTCAGTAAGTGGGACGATAGGCGTCTTGCATACGAAATTGATGGTAACAAACGTGGTGTGTATTTCTTGGTGTACTTCAATGCACCAACAACAATGATTAGTGACCTAGAACGAAGGTGCAATCAATCAGAAGAAATCCTTAGGATGATGGTAACTCGCGCAGATCATCTCCCAACTGAAATAATCGAATCAAACGAAGGTGCAGAAGCCCTAGCCGATGAAATAAAAGTCCGTGGTGAACAAAAATCGGAATCTGGATCTTCGTCTGCTAGTGCGGTTGCTCACAAGGAAAACGCCCGTAATACTACTACTGCCGTAGAAAATGAGGTCTCTGACGAAGAATCTCCTAATGATGAAACTGAAACCAATGAATTACATGAACAAACCAAAGAATCTGAAGAAGTTCCAGAAGAAGTAACAGAAGCGTAACGAAAAACCGCTACGTGCACGGTTATTGCCAAATCTTCTGGTAGAATCACAGATCGGAGAAAATATTATGGCTTCATACAACAAAGTACTAATTATGGGCAATCTCACACGAGACCCCGAACTCAAACAAACGCCCAGCAATCAATCCGTTGCACAAATTGGCATTGCTATGAATCGAAAGTTTAAAGACAAAGAAGGTAATATGCGCGAAGAGGTCACATTTGTCGACTGCGAAGCGTGGGGTCGAACTGCTGAGGTTATGTCACAGTACCTCTCAAAGGGAAGACCTGTTTTTGTAGAGGGTCGACTTAAACTCGATCAATGGCAAGACAAAGACGGTGGAAATCGTTCAAAGTTAAAGGTAGTCGTTGAGAGTTTCCAGTTTATTGATTCAAAAGGCGGACAGACCTCCACTCCTCCTGCTGCTGCAACTGCGGCACCACAATCAGCACCACCTGCTGATGATATTCCATTCTGAATTAATCTTATAAATACATTGACGCTCCGGCAAGCGTCTTAAACAAACGATGGGGTCAGTGCCGGCGGCTCCTAACTTTCCCTGAAAGGACATCACTATGGCAAGCGCTAGAAGAATCGAATTGCTTCTCACCTCAAACGTAGAAAACCTAGGAATCGTGGGCGACGTCGTCCGCGTACGAATGGGTTATGCTCGCAACTACCTACTCCCAATGGGGGTAGCTGAAATTCCTACACAAGAAAAAATGGACGCACTCGCTGAAAAACGCGAAATTGCTTTGAAAGAGTACGAAGCAAATCGTGCTGAGCAAGCATCTATTATCGAAAAACTAGAAGGCGTCACTCTTACCCTATCTCGAAGTGCCAATGACCAAGGTGGTCTATACGGCTCAGTGACTCAGCGTGATATCGCTGATGCTCTTGCAGAAAATGGTTTTGCTGTAGATACGCGTGCTGTACGGCTTCACTCCGCGATTAGACGGGTTGGTGAATATCCAGTGACAATCCAGTTCGGTAGTGACCTTAAAGTAGATGTTGAAATCACTGTTAATCCGGATAGACCTCTTGAAGATCGTGAAGAAATGGAATTTGATGATGAAGGCAATCTAATAATTGTTGAGAAGCCAACAGAACCCCAAGAAACATCTGAGTTCACAGAAACATCTAAATCCACAGAAACATCTGAGTCCACAGAAACATCTAAATCCACAAAAACATCAAATGCACCGGAAACCGATCCAGTCGCTGAAGAAACTGCGGACGCATAATTTAAAACAAGCACACCTTCAAAGGGCTCGCTACCTGCGAGCCCTTTTTTATTACGCACCTGAAAAGAAAGGGCTCGCCATAGGCGAGCCCTTTGCGATTCATTCTTGGGTTGGGATCAACGGCCTTAAGCGGCTGATGCCTCCCGAGAAGAGAGAAAGAGTTCGTTAAATTCGGAATCAAGATATTGAGCGACGTAGTCCAAAATACTTGACGCCTGAGGAATGTTTGGATTCGATGTTTGCCCCATCGGGTCAAACCGCATATTTCTAAACCGATCGGTTGCTTCATTCAATGGTAAGCCGTACTGAATAGCAAGGGAAAATGCTCTACAAAATCCCTGAATCAGACCAGAAAGGGTTGATCCCTCCTTGCTCATTTTGATAAAAATTTCACCCGGCGTACCATCCTCAAACAAACCTATGGTCAGATAACCTTCATGTCCATTCACTGAAAACTTATGTGTGACTGAATCGTGAGTAGGTTTTAATGTTCTTCTCTTCTGATCATTAGTTGTATGCATTGCAGATATGGCTATCGGTAGTTCACTACAAAGAACTTGATAGAACCAGTTTTGAATGCAAATGTTGCAAGACATGCTCTAAATCACCCCGAACAACTGGTCTGTAATAGACCACAGTAAATCCCGAACTTGAAGGAACACCTACTGGGCGTAGCGTTCCCTTTGTACCTTCCATTCGTCTATTTAGAGTAATAGAGTCCTTTGTGCGAATTACAACATCTCTTTCATCAATTGTCATCGACCCAATGAGCATCTCCGATGCTGCGATTCGTAACTCATGATATTGAACCAGTTTACAAACTGATTTTGGAAGCTCACCATATCCTGAACGAAGGTCATCGACAACACTTGCTAATTGGGTCAAAACATCGCACTCAGCAAACCGCCTATACATCGTAAGCCGCCTAGTTGCAGAAGAAATGTACTGAACTGGTATTTTCCCTGTCACTCCAATATCGATCATCGTTTCAACGGCAGGAGGTTTCTTCCCTGTTTTCAAATCCAATACCGCTTGCTCTAGAAGTTGGCAGTACATTTCATATCCAACTGCTGCGATATGGCCTGACTGCTCTGCGCCAAGTAAATTACCCGCACCTCGTATTTCTAAATCCTTTAGTGCAATCTGAAAACCAGCACCCAGCATCGAAAATTGCTCAATCGCTTGTAATCGTTTTCTTGCAACCTTGTTTACAAATCGTTTTCTTGGAAGCAACAGCGTACAGTATGCACGGTGTTTATAACGCCCAACACGCCCTCGAAGTTGATGCAAATCAGACAAGCCAAAACGATCAGCGTCGTCAATAAACATCGTGTTGGCACTTGGAATGTCAATACCGGATTCAATTATGGTCGTAGAAACGAGGATATCAGCTTCACCACGAACAAAATCAAGCATCACTTTTTCAAGCGCTTTTGGAGGCATTTGTCCGTGTCCTACGATGACATTCGCTTCGGGAACAAGTTGTCTAATTTCACTAGCAACACTCTCTATATCGTAGACACGATTATGGACATAAAAAACCTGACCCTCTCTTGAAAGTTCGCGCCTAATGCCTTGTCGAACTAATTCCTTATCCCAACTTTTAATCTCAGTCACGACTGCTCTTCGATCAACAGGCGCAGTTTGCAGTGAACTAATATCGCGAATCCCAAGAAGTGCCATGTGCAAAGTTCTTGGTATCGGTGTAGCGGTTAATGTCAATACGTCTGCTTCAGTACGAAATGCCAATAGTCGCTGTTTATGCTCAACTCCAAAGCGTTGCTCTTCATCGATTACTACTAGACCAAGACGATCAAAGTACACATCCTTGCTAAGTATTCGATGTGTCCCAATCAGAATATCTACTTTACCTTTACTGACACGTTCTAATATTTCTTTTTGTTCTGAAGCAGTATGAAACCTCGTGAGTGATTCAACAACAAATGGATAATCCGCAAGCCGCTTTCGAAATGTCCGTTCATGTTGAACTGCAAGAACAGTTGTAGGAACAAGAATGGCAACTTGTCTTCCTGACTCAACCGATTTGAATGCACCGCGGATTGCAATCTCGGTTTTACCAAAACCAACATCACCGCAAACTAACCTATCCATTGGTCTTGGTGACTCCATGTCACGCTTTACTTCTGTTATTGCAATCTCTTGATCTTCTGTTTCTTCCCAAGGAAAACTCGATTCAAATTCTCTCATCCACCCTGTATCTTGTGGAAAAGCAATACCAGGAGCATGTTCTCTCACTGCTTGTACACGAATCATTTCGCTCGCTAAATCTTTTACAGCGCCTTTTGCTTTGCTTTTTTGGTTTGCCCATCTCGTCCCTCCAAGCGCGGATAACTCCGGTTTACCTTTAAATGCGCCTACGTACCTTTGGACTAAATTTGCGTGGGTCGCAGGCACATGCAAAAGGCGACTTGAAGCAAACTCCAAAGTTAAATATTCGACCTCACCTTTGCCCTCTAGCAATTTCAAACCAAGGTATCGAGCAAGCCCAAAATCACGGTGCACAACAATGTCATCAACGCCAAAATGTGCAATCGTCTGTCGCATGGTTTTCTGTTTAGAACGAACACCCCGACGCACCTCATAACGATGAAATACTTCGTGTGAGGGGACTACTGCTAAATGGTCACCGATTAAAAATCCCCTGTGAACAAACTGTTCCCGAACGTGCAATTGGTCTGCTTCTGAAAGTGGCTGTCCATCTTGCATTAATTCTTGCATCCTTTGCGCCTCACCGCTTGTTCTACAAGTAAGCAGTACCTCCCTACTCTTAGAAAGTTGGACAAGTTCCTCCATCGCCTCAGACACAACTGTTGAAAAGAGAGGTAATGATTGAACAGGCAACTCAATATCAACACCATCAGAGGGAGGCGCAAAAATGGCTAAAACGCCAGACAAGTTCTTTGCCATTTCCGCCTGAAGATCATCTATGTGCACAAGTAAAGTGGCGTCAACAACACGGTCAAAATAACTCTTTGCTTGTTGAGTGATTTCGTTTACACAATCAAGAACAACTCCCCAAGTCGCTGGCAAGTGTTCAACTATTGTGCCCTGAACTGTTACATTTTTTGCTGACGCAATCACAATTTCATCAATCGCTAAATCCGAGCCAAGGGAAACAGGATCAACTTCATTCATTGACTCAATGACGTCACCAAAAAAATCGAGACGAATAAATTCTCCTGCTGCTGTTGCAATGTCAAGGACACCGCCGCGAGTTGCAAATTGTGCTGGCTCCTCGATTGATTCTCGACGTTCGTAGCCTGCATCAATAAGCCATTGCTGTAATCCGCCAAGTGAACATTTGTCTCCAACTTTTAATCGCAGCACTGCTTCCTTGACAAGTTTTGGTGCAGGTGTCATTTGCATTACTGCAGAGATGCATGCAACGATTACTCTTGGAGACTCCGAATGTGTTAGTTGTTCCAAAACCGAAAACCTAGTTGCAACTAACTCCTTGGCAACTTCGGACTCAAGTGCAGGAAAGTGATCCACTGGAACGCCCATATCGTTAAACATCGCAACTGTCTCATCAGCATCATCGTGGTGTGCTGTTACAAATAAAATCCCTTTCGTTTGAGCAAGTTTAGCTGTTAAAAAACATGCAAACGATCCACTAGTTGGTCCAACAGAAGTAACTCCTTCTATTTCGATTAATGAAATTACATCATCAATATTTGAATTTACTGAAGTTAGAGTCATTCTTTCTCATCTTCCGTTGCGACTAACCATCTCAAGTATTTTATTTTTTTCTTGCCTATACCGTACACTCCATCCAGATCCTCTGGTGTATTTAATTCGTGTGTCTTTCTATACTCAATAATACGCTGTGCCATTTTTGGTCCAATACCAGGTAAAAACTCTAGTTCTTCTGCTGTTGCCTTCTGCAAATCCACACGAAGAGGCAGCGCTCCTAAATAATCTCTATTTGGCATTGTCAGAACTAGTAAAATAATCACACTTAAAATAATTAAGATAATAAACACATAGTCAATTCCGACTGGTTGATCGATGGTTTTAGTTAGTCCTTCTTTGGAAGTTCCAACGCTCCCAGAGGTTTCAGAAGTCGGCGACGCATTGATAGTAGCTTGTTGAGTACCGCTCTTGGCTTGCCTTTCCTTGAAATGAATGCCGCTGTTGGCAAGGTCATTTTTTTGTGGTCGTATAAATCTGTCCATATCACTGAATTCACGAATGGCTTACTTAAACAAATCGCAAACATAGAACTCGCCCATTGCTCTTGGCGAGTATCGTCCCAGTGCGATTTCCACCAACCATTTCGTTCGCTTATTATCACCGATGGAGCGCCCAAAGCGGAAATAATTAGCGGAATATCTGCATGTAGAAATTCGTCGAGTTTTGAACTCAAAAGCGTCAAATCGCGAGTCACCCTGCCCGATGGTCCACCAACAAGTAGTTGTAACCCAAGAGCGTCGAGCCGTACACCCTCTTGTAATAGTCGTGCTAAAAACACTTTAGCGCTACACGACTCAGAAATAACTGAAACGAACTCAGAAAATGGTTCAACAAGTTCAACCATGACACGAGCGTCTTTTCTTGACTGTCTTAAACTCAAACGAGCCATGCGTATGAGATCAACCATATTCGCAAGTGACAACCGAACGTGTCTATTCATATTAATTCCAGAACAAACATTCCAAAAAGATACCGCCCCTCCATACCTTTGAATGACTTTCTGTATATGGTCATAGCACTTATCTCTAAAGACAGGATAATCGTGTTCGTGGGCGACTACCCAATCGGGTATAGCACCATCAGTGCTGAAGTCAAGCAAGGGGCCAGCAACAATATGTTTCTTGTTGTCTCTAGCCCATTTCACCCAACGATCGAGATGTCCCCATTCGAAATTCCCTTCTGTTGGTTCAATCTTTGACCAATCCATCGGAATTGTCACCATTCCAAAATTTTTATTTAAAAGTGATCGAATTGGTTCGTCAAATCTAGAAGTATCTACTTGTACACCAAGCGCAGATGCCGAGGCGGGCTTGTTTGCATATCTATGGTGTAGAAATAATTGGGCGTGAGCCATTGTTAGTCGCTCTGATGCATCCACCGACAGTTCTAAGGCACGTCTTGCAAGTGTTCCTGCCTTCTCCTTATCTACTGAAACAAGCGCTTTTGTAAAAATAATACGGGATTCCTCCCAGCACATGACCGCTGGGTTGTCATCAGAAAGATAAAACAAACTCCAGTTCTCACTAAGATCGAGGAATGACTTGATACGGTGCCTAGCAAGTTCAAGTGAAAGCATGTACGGCTTTTCACGTGGTGGCAAGACAGATGTTTGCAACATAAGCCGCCCCGCTTTGCCAGCATCATAAAGAAGACATAATGCGAAACTGGTATGACCTACTGCATTTGCAGTTATTAGTCCGTCCTCAATCGTGATTGTGCCTTGGATTACTTGATTGTCACGGGACAGAAGATGTGCATTGATAAGTTCACCAGCGATTGGATTTGATTGGCACGTCGTAAATCGAAGCATAAGTTTAGTTTTGTATTGTACGCAGCCAAAGTTACCATGTGTTTCATTGACTCGCTACAATCCCAACATGAACACAACCGAGACAAGTGTATATGAGACCAACCTTCCCTTTGCAGGTCGCAGGCAAGGAAAAGTCAGGGATATTTATCAAATCCCACCTAAAGATGGAAACGCTGGGATAGTGCTTATCATAGCGAGCGATCGCATCAGTGCATTTGATGTTGTTATGCCCACCGCCGTCTCTGGCAAAGGACAGGAACTCACCAGAATCAGCACAAAGTGGTTCGATTTCATTCGAAAGCATGGAATCATAGAAGACCATCTTATTT
This sequence comes from uncultured Isosphaeraceae bacterium, assembly GCA_964483425.1. Classification (GTDB taxonomy): domain Bacteria; phylum Planctomycetota; class Phycisphaerae; order Phycisphaerales; family SM1A02. The sequence continues at coordinate 18,210 of CAZABE010000013.1, forward strand.
CTACAAACCCAGAAGATGTCCCAGACCTTGACCCATCCTTGTATGACCAGTGCGAAGGTCGAATGATGCTTGGTCGTGCTTGCGAAGTTATTCCCGTTGAGTTTGTCGTTCGTGGCTACCTTGCAGGCAGTGGATGGAAGGAATATCAAAAGAACGGAACGGTATGTTCAATTCCACTTCCAGAGAGCTTACAACTTTCTAGCAAGTTACCAGAACCAATTTTCACCCCCGCGACCAAAGCAGTTGAAGGGCACGATGAAAACATTGATTTCGAAACTGCATGTTCGATTGCAGGTCGCGATGTCATGAAACGCTTACGAGACGTTGCTATTGAAATTTATACTAAAGCCGCTGACTATGCTCTTGAGCGTGGCATCATCCTTGCGGATACAAAGTTCGAGTTTGGATACGCGCTAGACGCAAGTGGCAACCCAACAGACGAATTATTACTGATAGATGAAGTTCTAACTCCAGACAGTTCACGGTTCTGGCCAGCAGATGAGTACCAAGTTGGTCGTGAACAAGATAGTTTCGACAAACAATATGTCCGTAATTGGCTGGAAACAATCGTCTCTTCAGGTGAATGGGACAAAACTCCTCCCGGACCTGAACTTCCAGATGAAATAGTAGATGGTACTGTCGCCCGTTACCGCGAAGCCGCCTCACGCCTATTTAATTAACCCGCGGTTAATTAATTTACTCTGCCGCCTGCACAGTATTGCGTAACAACATAGCAACGGTCATCGGACCAACGCCACCTGGAACTGGCGAGATGTAGCTAGCAACTTTACTAACGCCCTCAAAATCAACATCACCAACAGTTCGTTTCTTCCCGTCCTCGCCTACGATACGATTGATACCAACATCAATTACAACGGCACCCTCTTTTACGATATCTGCGGTAACTAAGTTTGGTACCCCAGCAGCAGTTACGAGAATGTCTGCGTTCTTGGTCAAGGTTTCTTGGTGTTTAGTATGTTCATTAGTCGAAATCACTGTTGCCTCTGCTTGCATTAACAAGACGGCAACGGGTTTGCCAACGATAGTGCTCGCTCCCACACATACAGCTTGTTTAGCGCGAATTTCGACACCAGTTGATTCAATCATCTCCATCACAGCAAGTGCAGTGCAAGGCACCAAACTTCGCCTACCAAAAACAATGTTGCCGATGTTTGCGGGGTTAACCCCTTCGACATCTTTTTCAGCAGCAATCATTGATTGGATTGCATCTGTCTCCACTTGTGGTGGAAGTGGTAAATGGACCATGATTGCAGTAACACTTGGATTAGCATTTAAACCAGAGATTAGTTCGACAACAGCATCTTGGCTTGCTGTCTCGGGCAATTCATGCAACATATACTCAATACCGACCGTGCTACAGGCTTTTGCTTGATTCTTTGCATATAACTGGGCACCTTGATCTCCACCTACGAGCACTGCATCAAGTCGAACCGAAGTACCCTTCGAGTGCAATGCACCGACTCTTATCGAAAGCTCATCCTTCACTGTCGTTGCCAAAGCACTTCCATCAATAATCGTAGCTATTCCCATGAGAGAGCAGGATACCAACGTTACAATACTTTGATGAGCGCAGATCAACCATTCTTAGCAATTACTGTAGGAAATACTCGCACCTCAATTGCTACGATTGAAGGCGACGTTGTTACCAGTAGTCCATCCTTTCTCACAAATAGCTCAAGTGATATCGTCGAACACGCTATCAAATTATGGAAGGAATTGGAAAGTGAAAGTCCTCAAATCATCATGGCTTCCTCTAATGAAGATGCAGGGAAGGCAATAGCAGAAGCCCTTGCAGATCAAACTTCACGTCAAATCTGGCAGATTGGCGAAGACATCCCCACCGCTATCGGCAAGCACCTTGATCCAGAAACAATTACTGGAATAGACCGCTTACTCAATGCTGCAGCTGCTTGGGACATTTGTAAACGAGCGTGCATTGTTATCGATGCTGGAACTTGTGTAACAGTTGATTTTGTTGATGGTGAAGGGACTTTCCACGGTGGCGCAATAGCACCTGGAGCAAGAATGCAACTTAAGTCCATGAACATTGGAACATCAGCACTTCCAGAAGTTGAATTTGAAGCGCCACTCAAAGAGGCGTTTGGCAAAAATACTGCACAGGCAATGCTACATGGCGTCTTCCACGGTATTCAAGGAATGGTACGCCTTCTCAGCGAACAGTACGCACTGCGCTATGGTGCATACCCTCAGATAATCGCAACTGGTGGCGACGCTAAGACACTTTTCAAAGACGATGACCTCATCGAACAAATCATTCCCGATTTACAAATGCAAGGCATCGCTGTCTCGGTTAGATTCGCTATGGCTGAAGAAGATGTCTAAACCAACTTGGGCACTTCTAACTCCCAAATCCATTGGAGCAATAGCAGTAATTCAACTTCCTTCATCAGAACTTAGCAACCTTACAACAAGAACAAATTGGGATGATGGAAAACTCTATCTTGCTACCATCCCAGACATTGACGAAGTTGTTGCAGTTAAAGTAGATGACAATATCGCTTACATAATGCCTCATGGTGGTATGCAAATTCTAAAAAAAATAGCTTTACGTTTTGCCGAACTCGATGTGATCCAATCTGAATCCGTTAAGTACAAAGAAGCCAGTGACGAAATAGAAGCAAAAATGCTTGCGACTCTTTCTATTGCCCAAAGCCCACTTGCAGCGGGTCTATTACTTGCGCAGCCACCAAAATTACGAAAAGCAGACGTACCCTCAAAAAAAGACATAGATCGTGCTGCAATATTGAATCACCTCATCTATCCACCAAAAGCGGTACTGCTAGGCGCCCCGAATACTGGCAAAAGCACATTGATGAACGCGCTCACAAAACAAGATACCTCCATTGTGCACGACCTTCCGGGCGCAACTCGCGATGCTGTTGGCGCTCGCATAAATTGTGGAGGTCTTGTCCTTGACTTGTATGACCTTCCAGGTTTTCGCTACTCGAGTGACTCAATCGAACAAGAGGCAATCTCAATAGCAAAACAAATCGCAAACGAAGCTGTCCTTACAATTCTCATTTCAGATGGCGAACACGATTGGCTTGAAACAGACAATCATGCTTTACGCATTGCTACAAAGTCAGATATCAAAGACAAAGCAGATGCAGACCTTTGCGTCAGCGCGCATTCTGGCGAAAACATGGAAGACCTTGCGCTTCTAATTCGCGATGCAATTGTTCCCCCGGAAGTTCTTAAAAGCGACAAGCCGTGGTTTTTCCCTGGCAGTTACAGTCCAACCGACGAGTAACCACAATCGACATACAAAACTTGCCCCGTCACGCCAGAAGACATATCGCTAAGCAAGTAAACGGCAGAGTTTCCAACATCTTCACCTGTCACATTTCGTTTGAGTGGTGCTTTTTCCTCGACCCAGTCCAGAATAGAACTAAACCCGCCAACTGCCATTGATGAAAGTGTTTTCAGAGGCCCACCGCTAATCGAGTTCACCCGAATATTTTGCTCACCCAGCTCCATAGCAAGATACCGAGTAGCCGATTCTAGCGCGCTCTTTGCAACGCCCATGACGTTGTAACCGGGAACGGCTTTAACTGCACCCAAGTAACTCATCGAAATAATCGAACCCCCGGAACTCATTAATGGCGCGGCTCGATTCGCCATCGCCATCAAGGTGTACGCGCTGATATCAAGTGCTTGGTTATAGACCTCGCGAGGCGTTGCTGTAAACTTACCTTCTTTGAGCCAGTCCTTATCAGCAAATGCAATCGAATGAACCAAAAAATCGATTTCACCAAGATTGTCAAAGACCTTGTCTAAGTCCTCGTCGCTTCCAGCATCCATCGAAATTAGGATTGGGTTTTCAATACCAATTGCTTCGATTGCTTTTCGGGCTCGGCGCTCCATCTTTTCACCAGGAAGGTGAGTAAAGATGCATTCTGCACCCTGTTCAACGAGTGATTTGGCGATGTACCAAGCGTAACTTCGTTCGTTGGCGATACCAACAACGAGACCTTTTTTGCCTTGCATAATTGTCATGGCGGGCATGATACCCTCACAAACGACTCTGGGCTATACAGAGTATAATTCGCGTCCCTACCCAAGCGCGTGTAGCTCAATTGGATAGAGCATCGGCCTTCGAAGCCGAGGGTTGGGGGTTCGAGTCCCTCCACGCGTGTTTCCCCCCGAAAAAACAATCCAAAAACAATCCCGCGGGAAATTTTTTCACTCGCGAAACATAAACTATCCCGCGGGTCGTTTATTCCCATGCAAAACATAAACTATCCCGCGGGTCGTTTAATTTCCTGAAATATCGTAGACGCGCAGAGAGTGAAGTTTTGGTTTCCAATCGGTGACGAAGCCAACGTGGCTAGGGTGTTTCACGTACGTTTCATAGTCCTCAAGGGAATCAAACGCAAAATAAATACCAACATCGTAATAAGTTTTTTCGGTTTCTGTCCGTGATTTTATATGATTAGCGTATTTTTTTTAATTTTTGTTTTGGATT
>CAZABE010000014.1:0-15892 GCA_964483425.1 uncultured Isosphaeraceae bacterium
TTGATACGTCAAGTGGTTTTAAGTCAATATCTGGAAAACGTTTGAATTCAGATGCAATCCGCGATGTTACAACGTGCCTAGCGTCTAGCATGGTTAAGATGTTGCAGTAGTGCAACCACACGATTGCCGAAGTGCAACAACTTTGTCTGTTTTTTCCCAAGAGAATGAGCCAACGCAGTTTTCATCAGGGGTACGACCAAAGTGACCGTGATATGCCGTGTGGGTATAAATTGGTTCAAGCAAACCAAGTGAATCAATGATTCCGCTTGGTGTTAGTTCAAAGTTTTTCTTTACGAGTTCGGCGATATGGGATTCGTCAGTTTTTGCTGTTCCTTGACAATCAATACAAACCGAAACCGGCTCCGCGACACCTATCGCATAACTTAATTGGACTTCGCAACAATCTGCGAGATCGGCTGCGACGATATTCTTGGCAATGTACCGAGCCATATACGCAGCGGAGCGGTCGACTTTGCTTGGGTCCTTGCCTGAGAATGCACCACCACCGTGGCGACCTCTACCTCCATAGGTGTCAACGATAATTTTTCTTCCAGTTAAACCACAGTCACCTTTTGGACCGCCAATTTCGAAATTACCTGTTGGATTTACATGGATATTTATTTCGTCATTCCACCAAGAACCGAGGACTGGCTTGATGATATGTTCCGTGACTGCTTCTTTTAAACCATCAAGATTACCAGACCACTTTGGTCCATGCTGGGTAGAAAGAACAACGGCATCAATTCTTTTTGGTGTTCCACCATCGTACTCCACCGTTACTTGACTTTTTGCATCTGGACGCAATTCAGGAATGATGCCAGATCTACGCACTTCCGCATGCTTTGCAACAAGACGGTGCGAAAGGTCAATGGAAAGTGGCATATAAGATTCGGTTTCTTTACAAGCGTAACCAAACATAAGACCCTGATCACCAGCACCCTGTTCTTTGTGAAGCCCAGCATCTCTATCAACTCCTTGACCAATGTCTGGCGACTGTTGGTCAAGCGTTACCATAACTGCGCAACTTTCTGCGTCAAATCCAAGGTCAGCATCTGTATATCCAATTCTGCGAATTGTCTCTCGTACGATTTTTGGAATATCAACATACCCATCACAAGTTACTTCACCAGCTACTACTACCAATCCCGTAGTCACCATTGTTTCGACTGCAACTCGGCTACTCTTGTCAACTTTAAGAATGGCGTCAAGAATTGCATCGGATATTTGGTCAGAAACCTTGTCTGGATGCCCCATAGAGACGGATTCTGATGTGAAAAGGTGTTTTTGGTTAATCATTAGAATAATCCTTTATTCGTTAATCCGGATTATAGCATGTAAGGATGAAACAGCCCAGTAATAAGGTGCATTATGATGCACACTATGCTTGTGCAAATGGAACTTTCAAGAATACTAATCCGCGAAATTACTGATGCTCAATTTATAGAATTGCGCGAGGTTGGAGGAGAGAGAACTTTTCCAATTGTTGTTGGTAAACCAGAAGCCTATGCTATAGATAGACGGCTTAGAGGAATTGAGCCAGAACGACCGCAAACACATGAACTTCTCGCAGGACTCATCGATGCGCTTAACGGCAAATTGTCCAAAATTCATATTGATGATTTGGTGAACGGTACTTTTTACGCAAAACTGTTCGTGGAACAGGGAGACATAGAACACGAAATAGACAGCCGCCCGTCTGATGCAATTGCAATTGGAGTAGCGATGCAGTGTCCAATTTATGTAGAGGATCACGTTCTTGATGAAGTAGACAAAGACAGACCAGATGAAGAGCCCATGGAATTTGGCTGGGAAGATTAAAACATTTCCTGCGGATTTTGTCGTTGAAGAGATTCCATTGTACGAACCTTGTGGTGAAGGTGAACATCTCTATGTCACTATACGCAAAACAAAAATGTCTCATGATGAGTGTTTGCGAAAGATAGCAAAACATTTTGCTGTTTCAATAAGAGACATTGGTAGTGCTGGGCGAAAGGACTTGCAAGCAGTAACAACTCAAACATTCTCAGTGTACTTGCGAGGGAAAAAGCCGGAGATTCCTCAAAAAATTGGGAACATTGATGTATTGAGCAATTCGTATCACTCGAACAAATTACGGTTAGGTCATTTATTGGGTAACAGATTTTCAATTCGAATTCGTGAAGTGGATGAAGAGATTTTGCCCCAAGTGCAAGATAAGATTCAAACCCTAGAAGAGGAGGGAATGCCAAACTTCTTTGGTCGCCAGCGGTTTGGCAATGCTGGCAACAATCATGAACTCGGTCTTTGGCTGATCAAAGAAGATTGGGACAGTTTAGTTTCCTCACTCTTGGGAGGAGACGAAACTTACAATGAATTTGCAAAAGTTGGTGAGTACAAACAAGCGCTTAACGCTTGGCCGTTTGGCCAGCCCGCTGAAAGGAATGTTTTAGAGGCGCTTGTTGCAGGTAAAACCATGAAGCAAGCATGCAAAACGATATCAAAGTCATTAAAGAAACTTTGGGTAAATGCATTGCAATCGTCTTTGTTTAACAAACTTCTTACTATGAGAATTGAAGATGGGTCGTGGAATACGTTACTTGTTGGCGATCTTGCATATAAACATGATGGTGGAGGAAGAACTTTTGAAGTCACGAGTGAGGAAATAGATATAGCATTAGACAAAAGAGTGGAAGCAATGGAACTCTCTCCATCAGGACCACTTTGGGGTACAAAAATGCGATTGCCTACTGGCGATGTACTACAAAAGGAAATTGAAGTTCGCGAATCTATTGGTTTGGACGACTCGCATCTTGTGACCATGGGAAAATATGCACAAGGAGCAAGAAGAGCACTGCGAGTTAAAGTCAAAGATTCCAAAGTGACGTTTGCAAACGATGAACACGGTGACTTTATCGAACTTCAATTTGGGCTACCAGCTGGAAGTTACGCAACGGTAATGGTAGATTTTTGTTTAGGTTTATCGCCGCGCCTTAAAAAAATCTCCTAACAATTGAATGCATTCTTTTTCAAGAACTCCTCCTGTAACTTTACATCGGTGGTTGAGCCGTGGGTCATCAGCAATTTCATAGAGTGTTCTACACGCACCAGATTTTTGATCGCTCGCACCAAAAACTACTCTGTCTATCCTAGAGTTAACAAGCGCTCCTGCGCACATAGGACACGGTTCAAGTGTTACAGCAAGTGTACAATCGTGCAATCGCCACCGTCCAAGATTTTTTGCTGCATCTGATAGAGCCAGTATTTCGGCGTGCGATGTTGGGTTGTTGTCAGTTTCTTTTCGATTTATTCCTTCGCCTACAACTTCCCCTTCAAAGAACACTACCGCGCCAATTGGAACTTCATTAATTGCTGAAGCCTGTTTTGCTAATTTGATGGCGTGGACCATCATTTCTTCATCATTCATTTTGTTGTTTGCCCGCGACTCTAGAGATTGGCACCCAGACAATCAACTGTATCCCCAATTCATATAAAGCATAAAGTGGGATTAGCATCATGAGCATAGACACAATATCTTGCGGAGTGATGATGGCTGAAATAAGTGCAAGAATCAATAGAGCGTATCTTCGGTTTTTACGTAACCAATTTGGGTTTGCGGCACCGAGCCACCCAAGAAGTAACATGACCATTGGAAGTTGGAATGCAACTGCAATCGCAAACATCAACATAATGACGAAACCAAGATAACTACTTAGTTGGAACTGCTGAGAAATGACTGAGCCGTGCCCCATTGGCATAGTTAATGTGCTTAGGACACCATCCTCAGTAGATGGAATTGCCACAGTCAAAACTCCTTCTGGAACTTTAATCCAAGCATCTCCAACAGCAGCAATTTCGGGTTGTGATTCTAAGATGGGTAACGAGACGGCAGAAAACGATTCACCTGCAATGAGTGCAGTGCTTTGAAGTTCAATATTTCCAGCCATCGTTACCATAAAGTCAATTATTACTGGAAGCATAAAGTAGTACATCAAGGCAAGACCGAGTATGCCAAGCAATGTACTTAGTGGAATGAGAAAATATACAAACCGCCGTTCGTGATGGTGAAGACCGGGAGAAACAAAACGCCAAAGTTGGTACAAAATCCAAGGACCAGCCGTAAGAATAGATGCCCCAATTGCAATTTTCATCTCAGCGATAATAAATTCTGGCGGGCTTAGTACTTGTACTTGTGTTGGTAATCCATGTTGTTCAAGTACTGCATAAAGAGGAATGAGGAACCAGCGTACGATTGAATCTGCCACCAAGAAATATAGAACAGCAAGAGGGATAGGTGGAATTAAGCACCAAATTATTCGAGATCGTAGTTCTTCAAGGTGATCTCCAAGAGACATGGTTCCATATTCTTGTGTTGACTTTTGGTGCATAATTCTTTGGTACAGGATACACGTTAAAAGGGAAGTTATACTACATATTTAAGAACGAGATTTTTATGACCGCAACTGATGATTATTACAAACTCCTAGGCGTCGAACGATCTGCTACGGCGGACGAAATTCGTAAGGCGTACCGAAAACTTGCTAGGAAGTATCATCCTGATGTAAATAAAGAAGATGATGCAGCTACCAAATTTGCACAGGTACAAGAAGCATACGACACCCTTTCAGATGCCGAAAAGCGGAAAATGTACGATACTTATGGTTCTTCGGGTCCAAGTACTGGCTTTGGTGGAAGTGGCTTTGGTGGTGGCGGGGCAAGGGGCGTTACGATGGATTTTTCTGACATCTTTGGATCTGCATTTGGAGGTGGGGGAGGACAATCTCCATTTGGTAGTGGAGCAACCAGTCAACAACCAACGAAAGGTCAAAATCGGGAGGCCTCTATTACGGTTACTTTCATGACTGCACTCAAGGGTGGTGTAGAAGAGATTAACACTGGCGATGGAATTTCCAAAGTTAAAATTCCTGCAGGTATCGAGAGTGGGAAAAAATTACGTTTAAAAGGCAAGGGAAACCAAGGAGCTATGGGTGGCGAACCGGGCGACATGATAATCAACGTTTCGGTTGGGGGGCATTACTTGTACCAGCGAAATGGGCTTGATGTCGAGATTGATGTTGATATAAGTATCGCCGAAGCAGCACTTGGGACAAAAGTAACATTACCTCTTCCCCTTGGTGGAAGCGTTGGCATGACTATTCCGCCAGGGGTATCAAGCAGCAGTCGATTAAGAGTGAAGGGAAAGGGATGTGAAACATCTACTGGAAAGGTTGGTGATTTTTATGCGGTTATTCATATCGTTGCACCAACTGATTTGGATGAAGAATCCAAAGACCTACTTGAAAAATTGAAAGAACGACTTCCTAATCCTCGCGAAGACGAAACAGCAAATGAGTAAACTGGGAATTGTATTACTCTCAGGTGGGCTTGACTCTGCAACAGTACTTGCAATGGCTATACAGGATGGCTTTGATTGTCACACCTTAAGTTTTGAGTATGGGCAGCGTCATCACATCGAACTTGAATGTGCCAAGAAAATTGCTGGCTCACTTGGTGTTGTTTCTCACGTCATAGCAAATATTGACTTAACTGCTTGGGGCGGCTCAGCACTAACAGACGAAATAGAAGTCCCCAAAGATGGCGCGACAAACGGAATACCTGTTACTTATGTTCCAGCAAGGAATACTATTTTTTTAAGCCACGCCCTAGGATTTGCTGAGGCAATTGGCTCAAGAGATATTTTTATCGGTGTGAACGCAGTTGATTATTCTGGTTATCCAGATTGTCGACGTGTTTTTATTGATTCATTTCAGACAATGGCAAACTACGCAACAAAAGCAGGAGTTGAGGGTGATCCATTTACTATTCACACTCCTCTTATCGATATGACTAAATTAGAGATAATTAAGCTAGGTCTAGAACTCGGTGTGGATTACTCGTTAACTCAGAGTTGCTATGACCCATCGCCCGATGGTATCCCGTGCGATTGCTGCGACGCTTGCCGACTTAGAAACGCAGCCTTTTCCGAAATTAATTAACCGCGAGTTCCAGCGTCAATTGAGGGTAGTTTATTAACCGCGGGTTAATAAACTGGTGAATAAAAAATTAGATGTCGAGGTTTTTGACTTCTAGAGCGTGGTCTTCAATGTATTTCCGTCGACATTCGACTTGTTCGCCCATGAGGGTAGTGAAAAGTTGATCGGCATCTGAAGCAGCGTCCCAAGTAACGCGTAGCATTGTGCGTTGCTCTGGATCCATTGTGGTGTCCCAAAGTTCTTCGGGATTCATTTCACCAAGACCTTTAAAACGTTTGATTTCAATTCCTCTTCGTCCTATTTGTCGGAGCGAGCCAAGAATTTCTGGGACGTTAGGAACGCTTATGCACTCTTGCTTATCAGTATTTGGATCAACAATCCAAGCATATTTGGTTGAAAGCAATTCACCACTTACTGTTTCTTCTTGAGTTAGGTAGTAATCGTTAATATCGATTTCGTAAGAGCGAAGAGTTTCGATGATGGCGTCGATTTCTCGGTTTTCGTGAAGTTCGCGAAGGGAGGCGATTCTGGCTGCGTTTCCATTTATTTCTTCGATGGTTAAGTCGTCTAGTAGTAAGTCGTTTTCGCTAACGATTTTTCTTGCGCTTTCTTCGCACCAGCAAACAACTTCGTTGCCTGGCCACACAACACGGAACATAGGAAGTCGGCTATTCCCATCCGGATCGTCTTCTCGCATTTCTAATAATTTATTAAATGGTGTACCTCGGCGCTCTGCGATATTGATGAGTTCCGACAAACGGGATAATTGTTTAGCAACTCGGCTTAATTCGTCACCTTCAATTCTCCTGATTTCATTTTCATCAGCATCACGCACAATGAGTGAAGCCGTATTAATAACCATATCCATTAGGAGGGAGGTCATTTTATTATCATCATTCACATAGAAACTCTTTTTGTTTCTTGTTACTTGATAAAGTGGTGGCTGTGCAATGTACACCTTTCCTTGACGGATAAGTTCACCCATTTGCCTGAAGAAGAAAGTAAGTAACAGAGTTCTAATATGTGATCCGTCAACATCAGCGTCAGTCATGATGACGATTCGACCATAACGAAGTTTCGAAATGTCAAAATCTTCCCCTATGCCACATTGCAGCGCTTGAATAAGAATACGTATTTCTTCAAACCCAAGAACTTTGTCAATGCGTGCCTTTTCAACGTTTAGAATTTTACCCTTGAGAGGTAAGATCGCTTGAGTATCATGGTCACGACCGCCTTTTGCAGAGCCGCCCGCAGAGTCACCTTCGACAATAAACAATTCAGATCGATCGACGTCATTTGTTACACAGTCGGCGAGTTTTTGAGGCATACCGCCCGATTCAAGTGCGCCTTTTCGCTTAATTAGATCTCGGGCCTTGCGAGCTGCTTCTCTTGCTTGCGCTGCAAGAATGGCTTTCATGCAGATTTTCTTCGATTCAGATGGATGTTCTTCAAGCCATGCACCAAGAAGTTTGGAAACAAGTGACGAAACAATTGATTCAACTTCAGGATTCAGCAATTTTTCTTTCGTCTGATTGTTGAATTGAGGTTCTGTCAATTTGACAGAAATTATTGTTGTTAGACCTTCTCGTAAATCATCTCCGCTTGGGGTAAGACCCTTGATTAAGTTGTTTCGTTTCGCATAGGCATTAACTGTACGTGTTAACGATGTTTTAAATCCTGATACGTGTGTACCACCATCAGGGTTGACAATATTGTTCCCAAAAGCAAGCAAGACCTCGCTTGTTGCGTCTGTGTATTGCATTGCAACGTCGCATATTGTTCCGGTTTCTTCATCTGTATAAGTTAATGAAATTGGAGAACTGTATTCTGATTTACCTCGATTAATATATTCGACATAATCAGTAAGCCCGTTATCACTATAGAAGGTCTCTTCTCGAACTTTACCATCACTGTCTACACGTTCATCTATAAAACGAATGGAAACACCAGGATTTAAAAACGCAAGTTCCCTCAACCTGTGTTCAAGGGATTCATAGCGGAACTCGGTGTCTGGGAATATTTCAGAGTCGGGAAGAAAAGAAATACGTGTCCCTGTTTTTCTTGGCTCTCCCTTGTAGTCCTCAATTTTGTGTAATTCTTTGTTAATCTCACCTCGGGAGAAACTAATCATCCACGTTTCTGTCTCTTTGATGACTTCAACATCTGTCCACGCTGAGAGTGCATTCACACACTTCACTCCAACACCATGTAAACCCCCTGATACCTTATAGGCGTTGTCATCGAACTTTCCACCTGCATGGAGTTGTGTCATGATGACTTCGACAGCAGGTCTACCATCGATTTGTGGGTTTTCATTTTTCATCGGATCGATGGGCATGCCGCGCCCATCATCAACAACAGTGCATGAACCATCTACGCCGATTCGGACCGTAATTGTCGTTGCGAAGTCCGCCATAACTTCATCGATTGCGTTGTCAACACACTCATAAACGAGGTGATGAAGAGCCGCCAGCCCAGTCCCTCCAACGTACATTCCCGGGCGTTTGCGGATGGCTTCTAAACCCTCTAAAACTTGTATTTGTTCAGAGGTGTACTCGTCGTGGGTTTTTGTCATTGAAGTGGAATCTGCCTAGGTAGAAAAGTCGCGTTTTTATGGGGAAAACCTTACAAAACATGAGTTTTCCACGAACCGTTTATTATACCTTTGAACTCCCGATAATGCCTCATTTTTGTTTGATTTGATGGGTCCATTTTTGCCCTTTTTGGAGTCACCTCAGAGCATGGGTCGATACACTATTATCTGTAAACTAATGTTAGATAACTTCGACGATAATTCACACATCAATACGACAAAATGCAGCGCTGGAAGGCGCACTTTTTTACTCGCTAGCGCAATGTTTTTGGTTGGCTGTGGAACTAAAAAAGTTACGTCAACTTTGCCAAGCCCAATTTGGTCTGGATCTACGCCAGTACCGCTTGATCCATCCCAAGTAGATGTAACGCTACCCGAATCAACCATAATGCTTGGAGCAATTTCTCGTAATAAATGGGCGCAGGGACAACCAATTCCAAAACATATGAATCGTATGTTACCAGCACGCTACATCACAATACATCATGATGGAATGAACGCGTTCACTTCAACTTCTAAATCATCTGCTGCCTCACGACTAGAATTGATTCGAAGGTCACACCTCCGCCGAGATGGTGGGCGGTGGGGTGATATTGGATACCACTTTGCAATCGACCCCGCGGGTCGTTTATGGCAAGCAAGACCTTTGACGTGGCAAGGTGCTCATGTGCGCGCAAAGAACGAAGGAAACATAGGTGTTGTGGTACTGGGTAATTTTGAACAACAATCGGTAAACAGAGCTCAAATTGCTTCTGTAACTTCAACATTGCAGTCATTGATGAATAAATTTAACGTTCCCATCTCAAAAGTGCGTACTCATCAAGAGTGGGCGGCAACCGCTTGCCCAGGTAAAAGTTTGCAGCAATCTATGGTAGGGATACGCGGGCGAGCGTTAATTTAGTTCTACAAAAAAAGCAAATTTATTATGTTTCAAGGGATTTGTAGCGTATGATTACATGTCATGAGTGAAAAAGTTGCAGTTCAATTTAAACAGGAGTTTCCCGTTTTTTTGTTGCCAGAAACACTTTTGCTACCTCACGCCGTAATGCCTATAAGTGTCACAGAGCCAAGGTATTGTCAACTAACAAGCCGAGCCCTAGATAGTAGTGGGCAAATTGCTCTAGCTTCCTCTGCAAGCGATAAAGGAGATAATGATGTTGCATTGAGAAAGCATGTGTGTCTTGGCCAAATAGTACAACACGAAAGAATTGGTGAGGGCTACAACATCTTGCTTTATGGTTTGTGTAGAGCTGAGATAATTGAAGAAACTCCCGCAAATGCAGATCGCCTGTTTAGAACCGTAAAATTACGACCTATCGAAAAGGATGATGAACAGGATGATGACTTAGAAATCTACAGAGTTGAATTGCTTCACTTTATGTTTCGCCCAAACATGGAACGTCTAGAAAGCAACGCTGCGATTCTTGAGTGGATAAATACTAGTGGGTTGACTATTTCTGCTCTTTTTGAACTTGTTGCCTGTTCTGTTTTTAAGGATTCTGAGTTTATCTATAGTTTGCTCGCTGAACCCTCTGCTGAAGCACGTTGCGTTATGGTTCTTAAAGAACTAGAAAAGTTAGACAGGTCAATCTCAATAGCGGATAAACAATCACAAGACCGCTGGGATAAAGGTATTTCACTTAATTAACCTTTGCGTTTAATTCTTGAACATCCATGGCTCACTTTCATTGTTGTTGGGTCTATTGGATTTGGATTTTTGTGGTTTGGTCTAAGAGAAAACTTGGTGACTAGATGCAAAATTGGACTTTCAACAATTTCTGTCTCAATAGTTTTTGTTCTTTTGGGAATCTATATCGAAACACCACGTGAAGCAGCAAGAAGGGTCGTGACCGGTTTTACTGAGGCAGTTGTAGATCAGAACATCCCACTAGCCCTATCTTTTACGAGTAATGACATTGAAATAGTTGATGAATGGAAGGGAAAAACATACAACGGGCATGATGGAATTATCACCTGTTTGGAATTCATCTATGAGAAACATAAACTGACATTTAATACTGTTCTACGAATGGGAATAATTGAACGGGAAAGAGATGTTCTCGTCGAACTTTCGCTATTTACGAGGGTTACAGGTATCGGTTCTGTACCTTCTCGGTGGTGGATATTACTAAGAGAAGATCCAGATCGTGGATGGAAAATAAATTCTGTTGACGCAGTCGAAATTGCGGGGAGGTCGTTCCGTTAACTCAATCTAAAAACATCTGATGGCTGTTACAATGCGGAGATGTCTAAAATATGGATTGATGGAACGTTTGTTGATTCCTCCAACGCAAAGGTAAGTGTATTCGATCATGGGCTTCTCTATGGAGACGGCTGTTTTGAAGGAATACGAATTTATAACGGACGAATTTTGAAATTGCGCTCGCATATCATCCGTATGTTTGAGTCCGCTGCTTCGATTCGTTTACAACCGGGACACTCAATCGATGAAATGGAAGAAATTGTTCGAGAAACTGTTGCAATAAATGAACAGAAAGATGGTTATATTCGTCTTGTCTTTACACGTGGCGAAGGGACCCTAGGGTTGAACCCATTCTTGTGTCCAACAGCGACGGTCTTTGTTATTGTTGAGAGTATTAAACTTTACCCCGACGAGATGTACGAAGCTGGCATGTCGATAATTGTGGCGAAACGTCCTCGAGTTCCTAAGGAATGTCTAGATCCTCAAGTTAAGAGTTTGAATTATTTAAACAATATTCTTGCTAAGATCGAGGCGATTGACGCTGGTGTTCTTGAAGCGTTAATGCTAAACCTTGACGGTGAAGTTGCAGAGTGTACCGGCGACAACATTTTTATAATCAAGGATGGGACAATTTCAACACCACCAACTTCAGCGGGGATTTTACATGGAATTACACGTCAACTAGTTATCGAAGACATCGCCCCCGCGCTTGGATACACAATTCAAGAGAGGTCAATTTCACTTGAGGATGTCTTTAACGCTGACGAAGTATTCTTGACCGGCACCGCAGCTGAAGTCATAGGTGTGAGCCAGATTGCTGACAAAGTTATTGGCTGCGGAAAAGTTGGGTCAATCACTCATACCCTTGAAGACCAATTTAGAAAAATGGTTGCCCAAAACGCTCCCGAGGATTAATCATTCTAGAAAGATGGTTGCTCAAAACGCCCCCGAGGATTAATTATTTACCGTAAGGGGAATAGTGGCGCAGTCCTCAGTGTGGCATATCAAACGTTTTGTTTCTAGGGTTGACCAATCTTTCACAAGTTTGTCAGGAGCGTTTTCACCATCATGAACTTGCAGTAAATCGTATCGATTATCACGTTTTGCTGGTGTAAAACCTGCCTCACGAATCATACGGCACAACTTTGCTTCATCGAGGCAGAAAGTGGTCCCAGCAGCACTCACCACATTTTCCTCATGCATAACGGATCCCAGATCGTTTGCACCATAAAAAAGAGCGGTCTGACCAATTGCAGGACCCATAGTGACCCAACTCGCACCAATGGAATAAATATTGTCAAGGAAGAGCCGACTTAGCGCTTGCGTTCGTAAATAAGAACTCGACCCAGCGAGTCGTAATCTTCGTCCGAATTCGGGATGTTCTGATTTGTTGCCTGAGCCATCAAGTTTTGCAACAACATCTCCCGGAAATGGATTTGCTTTGGACGGCTTCCACTCCTTGACTCTTCCAAGGGGTGAGTTGTCCGGTTGGAACGGCCAGGAAATAAAAGCGTTGTAACGTCCGCCTCCATACAAACCAAAATCAGTAATGGATTTATCTTGCCAAGTTCTCACTAAATCCATGTGATGGATACGATCTGCAATCCCTTCGATGTGACCAAACATCATCGTTGCACTGGTGTTCATTCCGAGTTCATGTGCGATTCTCATGACTGTAAGCCAAACGTCGGCATTACATTTACCAAGACCAATTTTTTCACGGACAGCAGGAGCAAAAATTTCACCACCACCTCCCGGAATTGATTGCAACCCCGACTCTTGAAGTTGTTTGAGTACAAGGCGTACTTTTTCATCTAAGTTGTTTCCGGGCGTTTCAAAGAAATTTACAAATTCAATGATTTCAGGTGGGCTGAATGCGTGGACATGCACCTGTGGAAACTTTTCTCTAAGAAGTGCGAGAAGACCGGTGTACCAATCAAGAGGAAGGCCAGGATTCATTCCCCCCTGCATCAAAATTTGTGTTCCGCCAATGTCCACGATTTCCTGAACTTTTTGAAGCAATGATTCGTGGGTTAATGTGTATGCATCTTCTTCGTGACCATCTCGGCGAAACGCGCAGAACGTGCACCTTGCTGTGCACACATTCGTGTAATTTATATTTCGGTCGACGATGTAAGTTCGCAAAAAATCGCCATGAAGCGCACGGCATCTTTTGTCAGCCCATCGGCCAAGTTCTGGAAGCGGCATTTCTTGGTACAACTTTAGTGCTTGCTCTGTAGTAATTCGAAGGTTTCCATCTGCAACGTCTTGCAATACAGAACAATCGAAAATATTTGCATTTGGAGAACTCTTCAACATCTCTCCCCGATTATACCCTAGCACGTATCTTCAATGGATTTGCAGATTGTTTTACAATCTGCGAGCAGCGTGGCTGCTTGTGTTTGCAGAGTGTCGCGATGTTCGTTCTTTTCTAATTGTTGCACATTTATTTCTACATTAAGTGAGGCAGCCCGAGCAGCTGCCTCAGCAAGAATTGCAGCGATAACTAAATCACTTACTAGCATAGCATTCGTTTTGCCTACGAGAGTTTGTAGAGTTATTAAGATTCGATTGCTAAGTTCCATGGTGTTCATTGGAACTTCTACTGCACGACCAAGAGCATCATCCCAAGAAGCAACGCGCTTTGGGTCATCCTTTTCTAGTTTCCACAAGGAATTTAGTGCTTTATATGCTTTTGTATCTTCATCTGCTAGTACGATTGCTTCGTCTGATGCAGCGCGCAAAAAGTTAGCACAGTCAATTTGTAATTTCTCGTGCTCTTTGTAACTGCTTTTACCTTCAGTGTACGCAAGTACCATTTGCCCAAGTGATGTTGATAATGCAGCAAGTATTCCAGCAACAGCACCTCCACCAGGTGTTGCCTGCTTCGCTGCAAGAGATGTGAGTAGTTCGTTAACGGTCTGTGTAGTAATTGTCATTACGATCTAATCTCTGCCGAGAATTGTTCCGTCAACATCTTGATTGCTTTAGAGGTTGGACCATCTATTTCTTCGTGAGTTAGTGTTCGCTGTAAGTCACGAAAACACAATTTTAAGGTAAGTGATTTGTTGCCCGAGGCAATGTTATTACCTCTAAATGTCGTGACAAAGGAAACGCTTTCAAGGTGCTCTAGATTTAGTGATGTAATTGCTTCATGGAGAGATGCCCACATAACACTTTCATCGAGAATAACTGTGATATCTCTTTCGATGGAGGGTTGCTTGGGAAGGGCGTGCGATTGCACATCAGGCGGGAAGTTTGAAAGTAAGTTATCGATATGTAACTGTGCGATGTGTAAGGTCATTGGGAGGTCCCAATTTTTCTGTATAGGAGTAGAAAGGCGTCCGATTCGACCAACGACGGTTCCCTGCACAACGATATCTCCACCCGGTTCAAGCCAAGAAGCCTTTTCGTTTAAAGAAACAGAAACATCATCCGCTCCAGTAAGGATGGCGCAAAGTCGGTCGATGACACCACGAATTTTGCCGATGCCATCCTCTTCCTTTGCGTCCAAGACTAAAGCAAGTTCAGTATGTTCTTCGTGTGCATCACCCTCAAGAAGAAAGACAGAGCCAAGTTCAGCGAGGTTAAGTTGCTTAACACCGTTGTCTTCATTGTGTTTTCTAACGGTCAACAAACTTGGGATTATTGATGGTCGAAGGGCGGGTTCAGCAGTAGCCCTATCATCATCAATTGAAAGTGGAGTTTGCCCATCTAGTAAAAATTGATTTGCTGCTTTTATCGAAATAAGTGAGTGGGTTACACATTCAATAAATCCCATTCCAGCAAGAGCATCCAAAATTGCTTGTCTTCCATCGGCTTCTCCACCCGAAATTGGAACACATACTTCAATAGATTCTTCAACGGTAATATTTTCGTAACCATGTACACGTCCAACTTCCTCAACGAGATCTATTTCCCTTTGTATATCTCCTCGGAAGTATGGGATATCTGCAGTTACCTTTCCACTACTGCAACTTGCTTTAAAGCCAACTGAGTTTAAGCAATCGACAATCAAATCGTCTGAAATCTCGTAACCCAGACGTTCTTTGCAGTAATCGGTTCTCATTGAAACCGTGATTGGTTCAGGAAGCTCTTTTCCATCACGCAAAGTACCGTTGCAAAGTGTTCCTCCACTAACTTCAAGTAGTAAGCCGGTGAGCCTGTCTGCGCATGGCTCAACTTGTCTTGGATTAACACCTCGTTCAAACCGAAAACTAGAATCGCTTGAAATATTGTGTCGCCTACTCATTTCTCGAACGACAACAGGGTCGAAAGTAGCTGATTCAATAAGTAAGTTTGTTGTTTCTTCCGTTACTGCGGTCTCGGCTCCGCCTTTTACACCAGCGAGTGCAACAGGTTTTTCGGCGTCTGCAATCACCAAATCATCACAAGTAAGTTTAATTGGAGCTGCATCTTCACCAAGGGGTAAAAATGTCTCACCTTCCCTTGCTTTGCGTATTATGATTTTGTTTCCAGCAAGTTTATCCAAGTCAAATACATGCGTAGGTTGTCCATGCTCAAAAAGTACAAAATTGGTTGCATCAACTACTGAGTTGCGTGGGATGTCACCACGATTCACGATTTTTGTTGCAAGCCATTCTGGTGAATTTTTAACAGATGCACCAAGAATAATTCGGGCGGTATAGAGTGGGCAAAGTTCGGGTTCTTGATTCGTAACAGATGCAGATTCGGCAACTGGAGAACCGGAATCATCAACAGAATTGTCTGGGATGAGAAGTTCGTTATCAGTTCTTGCGGCTATTTCTCTTGCCAAACCAATATGGCAGGTGCAATCCCCTCGGTTTGAGGTCATTTCAAAGTCCTGACGAACATCTCCATCTTGCAAATCTTCTCGCCCCTCAAGTGGAAAACCTGCTGCTGTGAGCAAATCTGCTTGCTCTTGGGATGAAACATTTTTCTTCAAATAGTCATTGATCCAGTTTGTAGTTACCAACATTGCTGCAGAATAGCTATTCTGCGTGGAATGAGAAGCCACCAATCAATATTGCTCACTATTTTTTCTATGATCTTTATCTGGGGCTGTACTGCCAAGCCGCCTGTGACCGACCCATTTTCGGTTGCGCCCAATGATTTTTCCCTTGATATCACGGTCATTACAACAGA
>CAZABE010000015.1:0-6853 GCA_964483425.1 uncultured Isosphaeraceae bacterium
GATGGATTATCAGAAGATGACTGTGGTGTCTTTGGTGGTAATTTCATGGGAGCAAACACATCATGTGCTAAAATCGATTGCGCAGATATGCCTTGCCAATTTGCTCACGGTGTTGACGATGCATGGTCAGCAGGAACATCAACCGACGATCCATCAAGCGGTGTGTATTACAACCGTGCTGATTTTGTAAACGCTGATTCGATGAGTGGCTTTACAGCTTGGGGATTGCAGTTGTATTACAGTGGAAGTTGGGCTTCATGCTCAACGGACTTCGATTTCAATATTCGTTCTTATGATGACGATGGTTCAAATAAGCCCGGAACAATGACAGCAGAGGCGTTAAACGTCCCAGCATCAAAAATCTCTACAGGCGAATTGTTTGCAGGTGTATATGAGATGTTCGAGTGGAATATGGATTTCGCTGCGACAAACGTAGAATGGCTCGCAACCCAGTCAGCAAGTGATGGCATCAATTGCTGGTTCCTATGGATGAGTTCAGGAACTGGAGACGGGATGTCTGCGCTTGATAGCGGTTCTGGTTGGACTAATGATTACGCATACGACCTTGCTGTTTGTGTAGAGTGACATCTACTAACATTTAATGTGTCTATACGATTGGCCCTCGGTTAAAACCGAGGGTCAATTTTTTCGTGCTCAAAGAAAAACTATCCCGCGGGTCGTTTTCTGCTGCGGGTCGTTTTCTGCTACGGAGTGTGACTGTCACTGAGTGCGCCGAGTAATAACTCAGCGATGTCTTGTTGGGCTATATCATTGCCACTTGTTGCGAGTGAGTCATTCATCATTCGTAAACAAAATGGGCAAGCGGTTGCAAGGGTGTCAGCGCCTGTGTCTATGAGTTGTTTAGTGCGTTTGTTATTGATTTGTTCGTCGCCTTCTTCGGGTTCCTTGAAAAACTGCGCACCGCCCGCTCCGCAACAAACACCGCGATCTTTGCATTCGGGTGCTTCGATAATATCAAGACCAATCGATGACATCACTTTTCTTGGGGCATCGTATTCACCATTGTGCCGACCAAGATAACAAGGGTCTTGGAACGTCACCGACTTATTACTCTGTTGTGTTGGTTTTAGTTTTCCCTCAGCAATGAGTTGTTCTAAGAAAACACTGTGGTGAACTACATCACCTCCGAAATTGCCAAAATCAGGATACTCATTTTTAAGTGTGTTAAAACAATGTGGGCAAGCAGTCACAATTGTTTTTGCTCCAACACCATTAAGCGTTTCAATATTTCCCTTTGCCATTATTTCAAAAAGATATTCATTGCCACCGCGCCTTGCAACATCGCCAGTACAACTTTCAAGTTCGCCAAGAATTGCCCACTTAACCCCCGAAAGATTAAGTAACTGCGCCATAGAACGAGCAATCACTTTTGATTTTGCGTCCATTGCTGGGGCGCAACCCACCCACATTAATACATCTGGGTCGGGCACTTCGTTGACAGTTGGAACATTCAAACCATCGATCCAACTTAACCGTTCCTCTGGTGGTAAACCCCAAGGATTTCCTGTCATTTCTAAGTTTTGGAACGTTGCCATCAGCGGTTCAGGGAACTCACCTTTTTCTTGCACAAGGTGACGGCGCATATCAACGATGCGCTGCAAGTGCCCAATCATCACAGGGCACTCTTCCTCGCAAGCGCCGCACGTCGTACACGCCCAAAGAGATTCCTCGGACACAACCTCCGGAATTAAATCGCTTAACTCGTTGCCTGCAACAACAACATCTGCGCGTTCATATAAATGATCACGAATATCACAAAGCATATCTCTTGGCGACAATTCCTTGCCTGTGTTATTTGCAGGGCAACGACTTGTACACCGACCGCACTCAGTACAAGAATACAAATCCAGTACAACACCGCGATCAAATTGTGAAACGAATTGCACGCCAAGTGGTTCTTCGCGTTCAAGTCGACCTTCAATGTCGTCAATTGGTTTGAGATATCCGCTTGGTTCAAGTTTACGTACGAACACGTTTGGAATTGCAGTAATGATGTGGAAGTGTTTTGAGTATGGAAGGATGTTTAACAGCACGAAAATCAACACAACATGTATCCAAAAACCTAGCTGGCTAACAACGGGCGGTACTGGCAAATCAATAAGTAAATCTGCAACCATCATTGCAAAAATAGCCCACAAAATAAACAACGCTTCGCCGCTTGGTTTCAGTCGTTTTGGTTTGCTTACAAGTCGCATCCATAAAAAGACACTCACGCCAATCATGACTAAGACGACGTACACGTCCTTGATGATGTTGTAGATAAAGCCAAGAGTCGTATCGTCGTTGAAGAGCCACAATCCAAAACCATCTTGATCTGTGTACGCACGGCTTATCAAAATAAGTGTTCGAAGCATCAGAACAATAAAACCAAAGAAAATTGCTTTGTGGGCAAGGCCTGCAATGGTGAACCGAGTAAGTTTCTTTTGCCCAAAGGCAAGTTGCATTGTTCCACGGAACCGTTCGCCGATGTTACCTAGCGCAATTCCGGGGGCTGCAAATAACAATCGCGATCGTTTGTACGCCGACCAAGCAAAAAAGCCAAGTGCGATTACAAGAATCAAGGTCATTGCGAGTGCAGATGTATACATGAATTAACTTGCAGTCGTTGCGACTTGTTCTTTCGCGTTTTTCTTTTGAATAGCGTTGCGAATTTTTTCGGGGGTGATTGGAAGATCCGTAATCCAGACACCGCTTGCGTTTGCAATTGCGTGAGCAACTGCTCCAAGGACTGGAAGCGTTGAACCCTCGCCAATTTCTTTTGCTCCGTATGGTCCGCGGTGTTCATACGAGTCGACTATCCCACTAAATATTTCTGGGGCGTCTTTGATCGTCATTAGCAAGTATCCGTGCAAGTCACCGTTTAAGAGTTGCCCTTTATCATCAAAGCAAACATCTTCCATCAGCGTTTCGCCAGTGGTCATAACGATTGCGCCTTCAACTTGGCCGTGTACTGCTTGTGGGTTGATCGCTCTTCCACAATCGTGGTAATCGGTAAACTTGTTAACAGAAACCTTGCCTGTATCCATGTCAACATCAAGTTCGCAAACTGATGTTCCAAATGAATATGCTGGACTTGTTCCCACAGTTGCGCCCTTGTAATCACCACCTAAACCATCTGGTGGTTTGTAGCAACCTGTTCCCACAAGTGGACCATTCTCATTAAAGAATTGTCTTGCGACTTCTTCCCAAAGAACTGTGTCCACTTCGTTACCATCGGTGAACATCTTGCCATCTTTTGCTCTAACTTGTTCTTCTTTGCATCCAAGCATCGCTGCTGCGTAAGGTCGCATTTTGTCAATCGCATCGTTGGCTGCACGTGAAACAGCGTGACCACCCATCAAGGTAACCCTTGAAGAATAGGAGCCCAAGTCAATTGGTGAAATGTCACTATCTCCAGAGCGAATTCGAATTTTATCGGGTGAAATACCGAGTGATTCGGCGCACATTTGCGTAAGCACTGTGTCGCTGCCTTGTCCAATTTCGGCTGCTCCAATCATAAGTACTGCAGCAGTACCGTCTTCACTTATTTTTACAATTGCGTTTGCGTGTGGAAAGATTGATTTCTTTACAAATTTTTCAGGCTGCTTTTCATATTGCACTTGGACTTGCCCGCGGTAAATGCAATATCCAGCGCCCGAAACAAAACCGCCGCAGCCAACGCCAATTCCGGATCCCTTTGGAAGTGTTCCGTACTTATCATCCCAATTTGCTTCTTTTGCTGTCTCGTTTAGGGTCGCTAAATATTCACAACTACCAATATCCATTTGGTTTACTGTCATCGTGTTTTCAGTCATCGCATTTCTACGTCGGATTTCAATTGGGTCGATTCCCATTTCTTCCGCGATCATAGTGAGCAAACATTCAAATGCAAATCGTGGTTGAGGAACCCCATGCCCTCGCATCGCACCGCACGCTGGTTTATTTGTCATAAGGCGAAAGCCATCGTACTTGTAATTTGGAATGTGATATAAGGTCGGCATCATGCTTCCTGCGTAATAAGCAGTCGCAACACCAAAAGAAGAATAAGCTCCGCCATCTAAGTATATTTTTGCAGCGCACGCTTTGATGACACCACTTTCATCAACACCGACCCTGAAAGTCATGTGTTGTTTGTGTCTGCCACGACCATACTTAAACATTTCTTCCCGAGTATGTTCCATTCGTACTGGGCGACCGATTTTTTTGCTTAAGAGAGAAGAACAAATATCAAGCGGTGTTGTTGCTGCCTTTCCACCAAACCCGCCACCAACTGCTGGGCGGATAATTCTAATTTTTCCAAGTGGAAGATGTAAAACATGTGCCATCATGTACTGAACGTAATGAGGTACTTGTGTTGATGAATACAAAACAAGCGTACCATCAGGATCCCAAGTTGCAACCGATGTGTTTGGTTCCATTGGGCACTGGTAAATATGGTTGCCAGTAAACGTTTCTTCTTTAACTAGGTACGATTCGTCAAATGCATTTTCTACATCACCAAACTCTTGATTAACGTGTGTGTTAATGTTGTTTGCAAAGCGCTCGTGAACAAGTGGCGCCCCCTTTGCCATTGCTTGTTCAGGATTAAGGACTGCAGGCAATTCTTCAATGTCAAGTTCAATGAGATCCATCGCTCTTCGAGCGGTTGTTTCATCAATTGCAGCGATAGCGCAAATTGGATCTCCGACGTGGCGAACCTTATCTTTTGCAAGAAGATGTTCGTCGTAACGTGCTGGAGAAACTCCATAAAGTGTGTCATCTACATCTTTACCAGTAATTACTGCTAAAACGCCTTCCATCGCGAGCGCTTTGGTTGTATCTACGTTTTTCAAAATGCCATGTGCAACGGGAGAGCCAACGATTACTCCGTGTGCCATATTTGGAAGCACTACATCGCCAGTGTAAATTGCTCTTCCAGTTGCCTTGTCAACTGCGTCAACTCTTGGAATTGATATTCCAACAGTAACATGTTTTTCTTTTGTATTTTTCTCAAATGATTCGTGTGCTGATTTTTTAGAGCATGCTCCATCGTCTTGCCTATTTACACAACGATCCATCGCTCGCATGATGCCGCCATATCCAGTACATCTACACAAATTGCCAGCAAGAGCGTCTTTAATTTCTTCTGTTGTTGGATTTGGGTTTTGTTCAAGGAGCGCAGTTGCGGACATTTCCATACCGGGCGTACAGAACCCACATTGAATTCCTCCCTCTTCGACCATCGCCTCTTGGACATCTGAAAGTTCACCGTTTGTAGCCAAGCCCTCTACCGATCGCACCTCACAACCATCAGCCATAGTAGCTAAAACAAGACAACTGTTGACGGGTTCGCCATCAAGAATAACTGTGCACGCTCCGCAATCGCCAACTCCGCAAGCACGTTTTGTTCCAGTTAAGCCAGCACCGTAACGGATTGCATCGAGCAGTGATTCGCCACTTTCAACCAGAAGTTCTCTTTTATCACCATTTATATTTAGAGTGACTTGAGTTTTCATTGTGCTACCCCCACCGCGCGTTTGATTGCTCGCGTTGCCAAAATGCCAACAAGTTCTCGTCTGTATTGTGCGCTGCCGCGAAGGTCTGTAATTGGATTCGCTGCACGCATTGAAAGTTGGGCAACTTCACCAATTAAGGAATCACTTACTCTGTTTCCAACAAGTATGTCATTCACGCCCCCAACAATTCCGGGAGTTGGCGCTACTGCGCCCAGTGCAACTTTGGCATCTGTAATGGTGTTGTCCTCCATCGTGATGTTTGCAGCAACTGCTGCAACGGCGAGTGAATTACCCTGTCGAAGGTCGAACCTTTCGTAGACAGCACTGCCTTTTGGATTAGGCAAAGAAATGCTCTTTACAATTTCGCCAATTGCAACGCATGTTTTGCGTACACCTTGGAAAAATTCGCAAATCGGAACTGTTCGTTCTCCATTTTGGCTTGCTAATACAACCTCTGCGCTAAGAACAAGAAGAACAGGTGGTAAATCAGCCGAAGGAACAGCGCTTGCAATGTTTCCGCCGATTGTTCCAGTGTTACGAATCTGATTTGAGCCCATGACTTGAGTTGCTTCGATGATTGCTGGATAGTTATGTTGAATAACATCAGATTTCAGCAAGTCATTGAGTGTAGTCGCTGCGCCGATTGTTACACCGTTATTTGTATTCGTTATTCCTCGAAGTTCAGTTATGTTTGCAAGCGAAACAAGATGGTGTTCATTTCTTCGTTGCACGCGAAGGTCAACTAGAAGGTCAGTTCCACCCGCAAGGACTGCGGCATCGTCACCATGTTCAATGAGGAATGCAAAAGCGTCATTTAATGTGGTTGGTTTGTAGACGGTTAACCCGCCAAGGCATGTTCCAATCATGATTCTTCTCCGTTGTCCTGCTGCAATAATTCGCTGCCAGTAAGCCCACCAATAAACTGCTCGAAGAATAGTTTACCTAAGACAGCGGGGGATCGACTTGAAGTATGTGGATCGTACCATCGGTACAGCCAATTCAAACTGCTAAAGAGTGACATTGTTGCAACGTGAGGATCACAGACCTTGAGGTTATATTTTTTTATAAGGTTGTTTACGATTTCGCGAGTGTGATGGTAGTAGGAACGGCGAATACGGTGCAACTCTTCGTATGCCTTGCCAGTCATAGAATCAAGTTCGTGGGAACAGAGTTTAAGCCCATCCATGTCGTTTGCAAAAAACATGACATGTTCTGCAATCATAATTCGCATTTGTTCTAGTGGATCTTCAATGAGATGCGTTTTCATCCGCAAATTTGATTCTAAACCAGAAAATGCTCTAAAAAGGATAGTAAAAAGCATCGCTTCTTTGCCGTCAAAATAGTGGTACATCGAGGCG
>CAZABE010000016.1:0-14789 GCA_964483425.1 uncultured Isosphaeraceae bacterium
TCGCTTGAAGTAGTTATGGATAAGCGCCCACAATACGTGAAGGGAAACATACTAAGCCGTATCGTTGAGCCAGAACGTGCTTTTCAATTTAGAGTTCCTTGGGTAAATGACTCTGGTGATGTTGAAGTGAATCGGGGATACCGAATTGAGTTTAATAGTGCTATAGGACCCTATAAAGGTGGACTTCGTTTTCACCCGACCGTAAACCTCAGTATTCTAAAATTCCTTGGATTTGAGCAGATATTTAAAAATAGTTTGACTACATTGCCGATGGGTGGGGGTAAGGGCGGTGCTGATTTTGACCCTAAAGGTAAAAGTGATGGCGAAGTGATGCGTTTCTGTCAGTCATTCATGTCAGAACTTTTTAGGCACATAGGACCGGACACAGATGTACCAGCTGGTGACATTGGTGTTGGCGGTCGTGAAATTGGATATCTGTTTGGTGAATATAAGAAACTTACAAATACTTTTGTCGGCGTATTGACTGGTCGGGGTCTGGAGTGGGGGGGGAGTTTGATTCGCCCTGAAGCAACTGGGTATGGCTGTGTTTATTTTGCAGCAGATATGCTTGCTACCCGCGGCGACACATTTGATAGTAAGACCTGCCTTGTATCTGGCTCTGGTAATGTTGCACAGTACACCGTAGAAAAAATCAATCAACTTGGTGGCAAAGTTGTAACTCTTTCAGACAGCAGTGGGTGGATATTCGATGGCGATGGCATTGACGCTGAAAAACTTTCTTGGGTTATGGATTTGAAAAACAACCGCAGAGGTCGTATCGGTGAATATGCCGATGAATATACAAACGCAGAATTCCATGCCCGAGATGACTCTCTCGATCATAACCCGATGTGGGGTGTAGACGCCGACTGTGCTTTCCCATCAGCAACACAAAACGAAATAAATTCAGTCGATGCATCAAATATGCTTAACAACAATGTTTATGTAGTTTGCGAAGGCGCAAACATGCCAAGTACCGCAGATGCACAGAATGCGTTTGTAGAGTCCAGTATTTTGTATGGTCCAGCAAAGGCCGCAAATGCTGGCGGGGTAGCGGTGTCTGGCTTAGAGATGGCACAAGCAAGTCAGAGATGGTTCTGGACTCGTGATGAGGTCGATGCTAAGTTGAGGCAAATTATGACGAACATTCACACACAATGCGTCAATGCATCGAAAGATTTCGGCTGTGAAGGCAATTATGTAGATGGTGCAAATATTGCTGGTTTCGTAAAGGTGGCTCAAGCAATGATGGCGCAAGGTGTTGTCTAAATAGTAGAATTATCGAAGTTTAAAAACCTTTTTATATTTGAATTTGCTTTTTTTGTGCTATAATTAAGCACAGAGGGGTAAGCGTTGCATTACAAAAAAGGAGTGGTGTAACATTTGATAGCAATTTGAATCAGCGCAAATTTACTACGCGCTGTTGGTATTGTTGGGCGAGATTACTATCTCGCTAAGGAGCAATCTTAGTATTGAAAACTATGAACACTATTGAATTTGGTGATCGTGTAACACACCCAAAGTTCCCTGAATGGGGAAGTGGTGCTGTTATTAAGGTTGAAAACACTCCAGTTAATGGTGAGTTATCAAAAAGAGTAACCGTACGCTTTGCACACGCTGGATTGAAAAAATTTGTAGGGGATGCAATTCCATTGGTAGTCATGGTTAGTGCTCACTCAATGCCTGGAGACAGAGACGGAATGAGACCTGCTATTGCACAAGTGGAGGACTTGGAACGTTCTGGTTTGACGCAAGCAATTGAGCAAAAACTAGAAGAAATCATGTTCAATATACCACTTGCATGTCGAGATCCATTTAATACCCTAGAGCATCGAATGCGAAGAACGTTTGATCTTTACAAATACGATACAAGCGGTAAGGGATTGATGGAGTGGGCGATGGCACAGACAGGTATGGATGACCCACTAACTCGATTTAACCGGACAGAGTTAGAAATGTACTTTAAACAGTTCTCTTTTTTGTTGAAGCAACATCTACAGAAATTACTTGGAGAGATGCACACCGATAAGGAAACGCTAGATCAATTACTCGAAGAAGCACCAGAACGCGCTAGACGAGTTGTCGCACAATTACAGTGAATTAGTCCGCGCCGTCACTATCGAAGAAGTGGTTGTCATCTTGCTCATCTTGGCGAGTACTGTCGCGACGAATTTGTTCAACAAGTTTTCTTAGATAAACGTTTTCCCTTCGAGTAGCTTCCAAATCGAAGACCATATATTTCACACTCAGTCGAAGATAGTCCAGTGAGTCCTGGAGTTTAGCGACTGATTCTTCAATTTGAGAACGCTGGTTGCCTTCATGTTGGCAGAGTTTCTCAAGTTTATCGCGATATTCGTTTGGAAGTGTTTGCAGTTGTTCAATAAGCCGACACATTCTCTCTTCAATATTTCGCTCGTTCATCTCTGTTCTCTCTATCAATTCTCTCGTTAGTTGTAACAAAACGTTTGCTACACCTCCAAGATGCATCAACTTGAGGATCCGTCCACTAAATGGAATAATTACTCTTCGGACGAAGAAATAACAGTGTTTCTCTCGGACGTTAAAATCAGGTTATTAGGATTGCGCTTTCTCGAAAAGTCGCAGAGCGCTATATACGAATCCAATAATCATAATGACGATTATGAGAAAAATCATTTTCTTACGAAAATCGTTTGAAATCGGGTCACGATGGGATGTTCCATTTCTCAACCAAGTGCCACATGATGGGCACTGAGAAGCGTTTTCCCAAACCTCTTCTCCACAACGTTGACAAAAACCCGTTTCTTCAGAGGAGAAACGTTCGATGTCTTCTTGGCTTGGGAGTTCATCGTGCAAGTTAGTTGATTATAAAAAAACAAACCGACCTGTGTACAGGTCGGCTTGTTCTAGTTTTAGAATAATGACTACTTACTTCATTGGTTCTTCAATTGTGTCTACAGTAACAGTTTCCGTAGTGGTATCACTTTGATTACTCCACGAGTAAGATTCGTCCATAGGTCTTAAGTAAATCTCTACGCGTCGGTTTTCTTTTGTGCCATCAGCATGGTTTTCAACTAGAGGACGATACTCGCCGTATCCTGAAATTTCAAACCTTGAAGCATCGATTCCATTCGCGGCAAGTGTTTTTGCGACAGTAGTTGCTCTTGCAGTTGAGAGTTCCCAGTTAGTTGGATATCGTTGTGCAGACGACTTGGGCTGAATGTCATCGGTGTGTCCGATTACAACTATTTCGAAATTACTTGCTTCAGGGGAATTAAGGATGCTAGCAACTCTATTGATTAATTCCGATGCCCCTTTTCTAAGTGTTGCTCGTCCGCTTGAAAAAGTAAAATCACTCCCAAAACGAATCATGCCTGTCTCAGCATTAAACCACATATCATTGGGATAATTTGCTGCAAGTGCAGCGAGTTTCCTCTGCGTTGCGATAGGAAGGGGACCAAATTTGATATCGGTAACATCAGTTAACAGTTGATTGTTTTCTGCATCGATATTATTCAATTCAGTTTCTAGCAAATTGTATTGGTCTTGTAATGCGTTTAGGTTTGATTCAGTTTGAGCGAGTTGCCGATCTCTTGCAGAAAGAGCGCTTTTCGCAGTATCACACTCAGTTTGTGCTGCAACTAGTTGCTCTTGAAGAGAATGTGTTGTTGTTTTATTCGTGTCGTAACGCTCAGATCGAACGCAGCCAGTTGCAAAGAACACGGCAAGCGTCACAGTTCCTGTTGTAAAAAGAGTTGATTTGCGCATAAGTAGGATCCTCCTCTGTTGGCGCTATCTTGTCGGGATCCGTCCCAACTTAGTGTACAGTGTAACAATCAAATTGAACTGTGGTTCTCTTTTTGAGAGACGGAATGCCTAGATTTCTTATACATTCTGACGTTATTGCTGATTATCGTGGCATTCTCGCCTCGCCAGGGGCAATTCTGCTCAATGGAAATCGGATTGAGGCAGTCGGTTCGCCACAGGATATTGGTCATCCTACTGATGTTCCTGTTATCAAAATTGACGGATTAGTAACACCAAGTTTTGTCAATTCACATGCGCATCTCGATTTGAGTGGGATGGGGAATGTGCCCTTTGGTAATTCATTTATCGAATGGCTTATCGAGGTGGTAAGACCAATCAGAATAGAGCCAACACGAATTCAATCAGATGTGCAAGAGGGGATTGAACTTTCCCTAGCCGGTGGGTGTAACGTGGTTGGAGATATTGCGGGAACAATAGAAGCAGCAGAAATTGTCAATGCTTCTGAATTGATTTCGGTCTCTTTCGTAGAAGTAATTGGTAGCGGTAAAAATACGGAGGGTGCTATTGATAAAATAAATAAAATTCCCAGTCAATTTGAAGTTACTCCACATGCACCTTATTCCTGTAGTAAAGAGGTTTACGAAGCATGCTTTTCGACGGGTAAAAAAATCGCAACTCATCTATCAGAGTCATTGGCAGAAATCGAATTCGCTCAAAACAGAACTGGCGATTTTGTTGAAGTGATGAAGCGGATAGATGTCTGGGAGGATTCGATTAAACCTTACGGGGAACATCCTATCGATGCAATTTTAGAAATTGCAGGAAGTGCCAAATTTGTTTCCGCTCATTTAAATTACGTAGAAGATAAACATCTTGAGTTAATTTCTAAATCAAACATGTCTGTTGCATATTGTCCAAGGGCAAGTGAATATTTTGGACACAAGGATCATCGATGGAAAGAGATGCTTGAATTTGGAATTAATGTTGCACTTGGAACTGACTCTTTGCTCTGTATTGACACATCAGATCGTATCAGTGTGCTTGATGAAATGCGATTGTTGTACCAACGTGATGGTGGGGAACCAAACACTCTCTTTGCTATGGCGAGTGTGAATGGTGCTATTGCACTGGGTTTAAATCCAACCCTTGTTTCCCTAAGTGAGGGGGAGAATGCAGGACTTCTAGGATTTGTAGGAATAAGTTCACTTAAAGAAGTATTGGACTCAAAGGTGTCTCCTACATGGATAACACCACAGCACAAAAATATTGAAAAAACGTCATTGAATCGCTAAAAAAACCGCATATTGTGGCTCAATTAGCAAATTCGCCGATATGATGGCGTCCTTCTATGAGTCAAATAACAGTCCCCATCCCATTTGATTGGACCCATATTGCATCTGGCACACCTTATTCACCAGCGGCGTTTTCGTTTGTGCAAAATGGTCTTGGTTACACAACCGAACTTTGTAATGTTCAGACACATGAGTTTGAACTTGATGAGTTTGACAGGCATGTAAGTGGTCAACAACTTTGCATGGGCTTACGTGATTATGCGATTGATTGTTTTGGACTACTCGCCCCAGTGGTTCTTCGGCATTGGGGAATTAATAGAACTGAGGATTTTGGTGCGATTGTTTTTAGGATGGTTGAATTTGAGTTGCTAAGAACTAGTCAGCATGATTCAGAAGAGGATTTTCGATCTGTTTTTCAATTCGACGACGCATTTCATAGCGGCGAACTGATTGATTGTATTGGCTCAAACCAATAAGGTTCATATTTGATGGAAGACGGTTCCAGCAAATCAACTAATCATGATTTGACAAAGCTACATCTTTGGCAAATTCAATGGGTAAGGGATTTGTTATTGCTTCTGATTGTCTTTTGTGGAGTTTGGCTTGGTTACGCGATGCGAGACATTACGATTCCATTGCTTGTCGCCTTGCTTTTAGCATATTTATTTGAACCACTTATTTCCTATTTGGGAGATAACCCAAAGTTTCCTCTTGGAAGAATTCCTGTTATTACTGGTATTCTGGTTACACTTTGCGCAGGTATCCTTGTTATTCTTGCTGTGACTGTACCGCTTGTAATCTCTCAGACATCGTCCCTCGTTCATGAAGTACAAGATGGTCATCTGCGGACAAAATTAGAACAACTCAATAGTAAATATGTACCTGAAGATATACGGGAGGACGTTGGTCATTCTTTGAGTTATCTTCCTTCAGGAATTGAAGTTGAAGAAATAAATAATAAATCAGTTGATAATGTAGAGAATGCTGATTTATTTTCACTCGCTAAAACAACAGGCGGAGTAGCGCTTGGGATTGCTGGAAAAGCAATTAGTGTTGCGATCCTCGTTGTGCTTATACCATTTTATTTTTTCTTTTTCAGTTTATGGTTTCCAAAAGTAGTAGATTTTGCTAAGGGGCTTGTTCCTGAGAGTGGGAAAAATGATACTTTTGCACTATTGGAAAAAATGGATGCTGCTGTTGCTGGATTCGTGCGAGGGCGAATTGTGATTGCTTTTATAATGGCAATCGTTCTTGCCATTGGCTGGCTTATTGTTGGAGTGCCGTATGCGATCTTGCTCGGAATCGGAGTCGGCATTCTTTGTTCAGTTCCATTCCTAGGTCTTATTGGAATACCTATTTCTATTGGACTATTATTTTTAGATCAGTTAGGTGTTCCGGAATCAGAACGCATGGTGTGGTGGGGAATATTGTTATGGCCTACATTAGTATTTGCTATTGTTCAAGCACTTGATGGTTGGTTATTGACTCCACTAATTGCTGGCAAGGCAACGAATCTCGATCCAGTTACTATATTTGTAGCGGTACTTGCGGGTGGCAGCGTGCTTGGTGCGTACGGTATGTTGCTTGCAATACCCGTTGCCGCTTGTATCAAGATACTCATTCAAGATCGGTTGCTACCCAAAATTCATGCATGGGCTCGTGGCGAAGCAGATGACCCATTGCCATTTGACGACTAAATTTATTAACCCGCGGTTAATTAACAATGCTTATACGATATTTAACCCTAGGGAGAATTTACGATTTGATGGGTTTAATTAACCGCGGGTTAATTAACGGGGCGAGCAATAAACGACCCACGGGATTGTTTATTCTGGATTGTTTATTTGCGTCTGCGTTGTTTGAAGCGTTTTTTGTGGCTTTGGGTCTTGGTTGAACCGCGACCTGCGAGTCCTGCCAAGGCAGAAGGGTCGATATCTCCACCAGCGTTTTGTAGGGCGGCCATTTTTTCAGCCATCCCTCCACCGGTCATTTGCTTGGACATCTTTTTCATCATTTGAAACTGCTTCACAAAGCGATTAACTTCTTGTTGATTTGTTCCTGAGCCATTTGCGATTCGTTTAATGCGGCTTTTGCCGAGGAGCGTTACGTCCTTGCGTTCTTTTTTAGTCATGGAACTTGCAATCGCTTCGATTTGGTCGAATTGTTTATCATCGACTTGCATATTCTTTAGCGCAGAACCCACTCCCGGAATCATTCCTAGCAACTGTTTCATTGGTCCCATGCGCCGTATGGACTTGAGTTGTTTGATGAAGTCATCAACAGTCATCTTTCCACTTGCCATCTTGTCGGCAAGTTTCATCGCATCGTCTTCTGAAATTTCCTCTTGGGCTTTTTCGACTAGGGAAACAACGTCTCCCATCCCAAGTATTCTGCTAGCGATTCGGTCTGGGTGGAACTCTTCAAAATCAGCAAATTTTTCACCTGTACCAATAAATTTGATTGGCACTCCAGTGACTCGTTTTACTGAAAGTGCAGCACCACCGCGAGTGTCGGAATCAAACTTTGTGAGAATGATTCCATCGGTTGCAAGTTGTTCGTGGAAAGTGCCAGCCGCATTGACAGCGTCTTGCCCAATCATTGCATCAACTACGAGATAAACTTGGTGTGGGTTGGTTGTACTCTGAACACCTCGCAGTTCCTTCATCAATTCGTCATCGATGTGCAATCGCCCAGCAGTGTCGAGTATGACTACGTCAACCTTATCTTTTCTTGCTTGTTTTACACCGCGTTTACAAACGCCGACAGCTACGCCAGTCGTGGTTCCATACTCCCCGCATTTTTCTGGCTCAGCGTAACAGGTAACTTCACCTACGCCTTTTGCGTTTGCATTGACATCATGTGCAGTAACCTGTAATTGTTCAACAGCAGCAGGTCTTTGGAGGTCTGCTGCAACAAGAGAAACTTTTTTCCCTCGACTTTTTAAGTATGCTGCGAGTTTCCCGCAAGTAGTTGTTTTACCCGAACCTTGCAAACCGCACATCATGATTATGGTTGGTCCAGGATCGACCAACATGACGTGGGTGTCGACCGGTCCCATGAAGTCAATCAATCGTTGATTGACAATACCAATCATTTCTTCCCCTGGCTTGAGAGAAGCAGTTACGTGGGCACCAAGCGCATCCAGTACAACAGTTTCACAAAAATCTGTGACTACATCGACGTGAACGTCCGCTTCAAGTAGAGCGCGCCTAACATCTTCCATCGCCTCTCGTACATTTGATTCACTGATTTTTCCACGACCAGAAAGATTTCTGATTGACGAATTGATTTTTCCAGATAAGGTCTCAAACATAATTAACTAGATATTCTAGCAGTTGCGTCCAAGCCAAGTTTGAAGTTCATCGTGCCCTAAGCAATTTATACACTTATCTGGTTGAAGCCATCCTCGCCTAGCAGTTAAAACACCGTATCGTAATTGTTCGAAATCTTCTTGTCTGTGCGCATCGGTATTGATAGATAACATCGCGCCTGCTTCAACGGCTGCGTTGACATGTGTGTCACGTAAATCAAGTCGATAACTATTGGCATTTATCTCAAGCGCTGTGTTGTGCTTTGCTGCTGCTGCAACAACGGTTGCCATGTTTGGCTCTAGCCCCTTGCGTTTATTAATAATTCTCCCTGTCGGGTGACCGATGATGTGAACCAATGGATGTTCTATTGCTCTTAGCAGACGTTTGGTAGAGTCCTCTTGGGACTGATTAAGCAGAGAGTGGGGCGAAGCTACAACAATATCAAGTTTGGAAAGTAATTCGTCATCGTAGTCGAGAGTCCCATCTGAAAGTATGTCCACTTCGCTGCCAGCAAGAATAGTTATTTCCTCAAGCCGACCGTTAACTTCGTGAATATCTTCAATATGTTTCTTTAATCTGTTTGGTTTAAGCCCACCTGCTTGTGTTTGCGATTGGCTGTGGTCTGTGACAGCAATAGTATGGTATCCACAAGCAATTGCATGAATAGCAAGTTCTTCGATTGACATATGTCCATCACTTGCCGTTGTGTGGCAGTGTAAATCACACTTAATATCTTTTACCGTGATTAGGTCTAGGGTTTTCTTGCAATTCAGTTCTCCTCGATCTTCACGAATCTCTGGTGGGATAAATGGTAACCCGAGGTTTGAATAGATCGCTTCTTCGTCCTCGCTGATATTTTGAGGTTCTAAACCGTACTCGTTTAATTTTTTATTTTGCTTCATCGCCCGTTCACGAAGAATAATATTGTGGTTCTTGCTACCTGTGAAGTAGAGGAGTGCCGCCCCGAATGACTCTTTCGCCACCATTCTAAGGTCGACTTGCATTCCTGATTTAAGACGAACGCTGCATTTTGTATTTCCCTTGGCTTGTATCATTGCAACTGTATCAAGTTCACAAAAAGTATCAGCAAGTAGATCTGGGCAGTTAGTACTTGCTAGTATGTCTATATCACCAATTGTTTCCTTTCCTCTTCTAAGCGAACCAGCAAATGCGACTTTAATCACACCATCTACTTTTTCTAGAGTGTCTGCAATTGATTCAGCAACTGGCATCGCCTCGCCAATTCGAGTTCGATTGCCAGATTCCTCGATAAATAAAAGTGCTTGTGAAATATTTTCAATTGTCTTTTTCCCCATTCGTGGAAGAGAATCAAGGCGATCTTCGTCGATGGCAGTTCGAAGAGAAACGATGTCAACGACACCAGCATCTTGCCAGAGTTGCCTTACTTTTTTGGGGCCGAGTCCCTGAACTCGCATGAGATCAAGAAGTCCAGATGGAATTGAATTTCGAAGCGCTTCATACTCTGGCATTGTTCCAGTTTCAATGTAGTTCTTGATTTTCGCAGCGCTGCTCTTTCCGACCCCAGGGATTGCAGTCAAATCTTTGACTGAAGAAATATCTTCGACTAAATCCTCAAGCGTTCGGGCAACTTTTGTGTTTGCATTTACTTTGAACCCGCTTTCACCTTTGATTTCTAGAATTGATGCAATGGTGTGAAATATCTTTGCGAGGTCTGTATTTGTTGACATTACGCAACATCTCCAAGGCCAAGTGCTTTGCCGTGAACGTGCATTAACCGAGCTTTAAGTAATGGAGCATTCCTTAGTGTTGGGTCTTTTTCAATCCAATCAGTTGCGTTTCTTCTTGCTAATCGAAGTAAGTCAAAATCGCGTGGCAACGTTGCTACTTTGAATGGAGCTAGTCCGCTTTGTTTTGCTCCAAATAATTCTCCTGGACCACGGATTTCTAAATCTCTTTCAGCGATAAGAAATCCATTGGTTGTTTCAGCGATAACTTGAAGTCGTTGCAATGCGTCGTCTGTAGTTGGGTTTGCAATTAGTGCACAGATACCCGGTAGAGTCCCTCTTCCTACACGACCTCGAAGTTGATGTAATTGTGCTAAGCCAAAACGATCAGCGTGTTCAATCACCATCATTGTTGCATTTGCGATATCAACTCCAACCTCGATTACTGTCGTTGCAACGAGAACGTCGATTGCACCTTTGCGGAATGCTTCCATTGTTGTTTCGCGCTCTTCTGATTTCAAGCGACCGTGTACAACACCTACTTTTTTCCCTTTCAAGAACCCTTCTCTAAGTGACTGGGCATGAGCCATTACGGATTTCAGTCCTAAGTCGGTCTCTTCTACAAGAGGTACCACGACGTACCCCTGTTGGCCTTTATCTAAAAGTTCAAACAGATATTGATAAACCTTCTTTGATTGGTCAGGTTGTACTAAACGAGTTGTAATAGGAGTCCTACCCGGAGGCATGCCTTGAATCGTCGAAACGTCGAGATCACCGAAAATGGTAAGTGACAATGTTCTTGGTATTGGAGTTGCCGTCATTACGAGTGTGTGCGGTATTACGAATCTGTCTCCGGATTTATTACGAAGAGTTGCACGTTGTTGGACACCAAACCGATGTTGCTCATCAGTAATAGCAATTGCAATGTTTGAAAACTCTACATCATGTGTGAGTAGGGCGTGCGTGCCAACGACTATGTCGATATCACCATCATAGATGTTCTGAATGGTTGATTTGCGCTCTTTTGTGGAGAGTGAACTCGTTAGTAATGCAGTAGTAACATTTGAGTTTTTTAGGAGTGATGAGATAGTTTTGTAGTGCTGTTCAGCGAGTAACTCAGTTGGAGCCATCATCGCAGCTTGAGCGTTACAAGTAACAGCCATTAACATTGCATGAAGCGCTACGACTGTTTTACCTGAGCCAACGTCCCCTTGTAGTAATCGATTCATCGGGACGTTAGATGTTACATCTCCTGCAATTTCTTCAATTACTTGTTGTTGTGAATTGGTAAGAGTGAAAGGAATTCGTGCTTCGATTCGTTCTTTAATTTCTGTGTTCCAGTCAAGTTTTGGCGCTTGAGTTGTATCCATTCGGTGATGCCGTTTCATCATTACACCGAGTTGTAAGAGTAACAGTTCGTCATAAGCGATTCTTCTTCGTCCCTCTTTTGCAAGTTCTTCTGTTTCTGGTTTGTGGCAGAAGGAATATGCCTCTGCTAGCCCTGGCATCGATAATTCCGTTAGCATTGCATCTGTTAAATGATCGTCTATTTCTGGTAAGGCATCGTCGATGACTTCCTTGATGAGGGATGCAATCACGCTAGATGAAATGGATTCACTTGCTTTGTAGATAGGACGTAAGTCGCCATCGATAGACGCAGTTGGTTCATCTTCATCGATTACTTCCCATCGAGGATTATTCATTTGAAGGAAACCTTTGTGTGTTGAAAGTGAACCGTGTAATCGAACAAGCATATCTGGGTGTAGGGAGCGTGCGACCCATGGTTGGTTGAACCAGTTTACGTGCATGCGACCGGTTTCATCTTCTACAGTTAGTTCAACTTTTGACTTTTTCCCTCGCCTCCAGCCAGGATTGACCTTAAGAATAGTTGCTTCGATGGTGACCAGTTCAGATGAGGATTCTTGGCTACCGAGCAACTCCTCTGCGGCTTCTATGGTCATTCCTCCGTGGTGTTTTTCATATCTTGTTGGTAAGTGTTTTATTAAATCAGCAATACGGTAGATGCCTAGATCTTGAAGAGCGATTACTTTTCCGTGAGACACGTTAGGCAACGTTGAAATTGGTGTGAGAAGATGTTTTTTTTCGCATGTGTCTTGCATAACTCTACTTGAGCAGGATACCATCACACTTCGTGGCAGACCTATTTTCAAATACTGAAAAAACCAAGCTCCCCTCTCAGGCGCCAAAACCGATAAGTGTCACTCAACTGAGCAAGAAGATTAATGAAACGCTTGAGGGTCGAATTGGGAGAGTTGATGTCGTTGGTCAAATCAATAGCCCAAAATTCAAAGATCACTGGTATTTCACACTCGCAGACAAGGACGCTAAGATTGAATGTGTGATGTGGGCTTCAAGAGTGTTCACGATCAAAACGGGAGAGTTTGAGGACGGCAAACCAAAGCAGGGGGACATGGTGGTTATACGTGGTACGGTTGGGCATTTTGCAAAGTTTGGCAAGACCCAGATGTACGTTGAGAGGATGAAATCCGCAGGTAGTGAGAAGGGATCACTCCAACAAGCATTTGAAGACCTTGTGAATGAGTTGCGTGAAAAGGGATGGTTTGATGCGAAACACAAAAAACCGCTACCTAGATACCCCCAAAAAATTGCTGTGGTAACAAGTGCAACTTCGGCTGCAGTGAGGGACGTCATTGAGACGGCAAGGCAGCGATGGCCAGCAGTCGAGTTGTTGATAGTGAACGTACCTGTTCAGGGGGAGTCGGCAGCCAATACGATTAGTGATGCCTTGCAACGAG
The DNA here is from genome assembly GCA_964483425.1 of uncultured Isosphaeraceae bacterium. GTDB lineage: Bacteria > Planctomycetota > Phycisphaerae > Phycisphaerales > SM1A02. The sequence goes on from CAZABE010000016.1 coordinate 12,834, forward strand.
TGGACAAGGCAAGTGCACGGATGGGAATTGATGCAATCATTGTGACAAGGGGCGGGGGCTCTCTTGAGGAACTTTGGTCTTTCAATGACTCTGGTGTTGTTGCTGCAGCATTTAATTGCAACACTCCAATTGTTTCAGCAATTGGACATGAGTCAGATACTTCAATTATAGAACTTGTTTCTGATTTACGTGCCTCTACACCAACTCAAGCTGTTATGGCGGTGATTCCTGACCGTGACGAACTATTGCAAATGGTAGAACATTTCTTTGTCCGAATTGATGGGTTGACAAAAAGAAGAATTGAATTGCAGTTGTCGAAAATACAACATATCGAGTCAAAATTATCATCTACATCGGTGGAACAATTACATAAAAAAACTAGATGGATTTCGTCTCTTTTTGAGGACTTAACCGCCCTAAGACCTCACAATCTCGTACAAAAGCGACAAAAGAAGTTGTTAACTTTAACATCTACTCTTACGACGATTTCCAGAAGGATTATCGCAATGGCAACTTCACGGCTAGACACCCTAGAAGGTAAATTGGAAGCTATCGACCCTAGATGTGTACTTAACCGAGGTTTTAGTTTGACTGAGGATTGTTCTGGAAACCTTGTCAGAAGTGCAAATGAAGTGAAGCCGGGAGAGAAAATACGTACTGTTCTTGCAAACGGAACAATCGAGTCCAAGGTAGAGTGCACAACATGAGCGAAACAAAAGCACCAAATCCAGATGAAATGACGTTTGAAGAAGCTGCTGATGAACTTGATGCAATCGTAAAACGAATTGATGCTGGTGAACAAGATTTAGAAACTATGATGAAAGAACATGCACGAGGACAACTGCTCGTAAAACATTGTAGGAAATTACTTGCTGATGCAGAACAGCAACTCAATACCGTGGAAGCAAAAGAAATAGAATAACTTTAAGATGAGGGAAAGGACTCCCGAACTTTGTTCTTAGCAACAACATCAACTATTGACCAACTCCTACTTAAGGCAACTATTCTTGAGCACTTGCCTGCAGCAATTTTTGTTTTTGTGTTTGGAAGTTGTGTTGGAAGTTTTCTAAATGTCCTTGTTTATCGTCTTCCTAGAAATATTCAATTGTTAACTCCTCCTAGTTGTTGCCCAGCTTGTAATCATCAACTTCGATTTTTTAGAGAGAACCTGCCAATAATAGGCTGGTTTGCAATTCGTGGAAAATGCAGATATTGCAAAGCACCAGTTTCAATCGAATATCCACTTATTGAATTTTTAACTGGTTGTATGTTTTTAGGTTGTTACATTCTTTGTTTTTGGGTTTCTCCAACAACACCATTTTTTGGCGAAATTTTTGGTGACTGGTGGCATGTCAATGGTGTCTACAGAACATTACCTATGTTCCTCTCGTTGTTAACTATGGTCGCTGGTTTACTTGCCATGACAATAATAGATGCAAGGACGTTTACGATTCCAATTCAGATTCCAGTATTTATGACTCTCGTTGCATTCGTTGCAGTGATAGTTCAAAGCCAACTTAATATGCGTAATACCCCAGATCAACTTTGGCCATATCCCTTGCTCGATTGGACTTGGGCAGCCGCCGCTTTTGGTGGAATGATTGGAGTTATCGTTAGTACTTTCCTCTTGAAAGTAGGAGTTTTTACTTATAGTTTTTCTGATTACGGAGATTATGTGCAAGAAGGTGAAATACTAGGCGCCTACCCTCATGCGAGAAGAGAAATGCTAAAAGAGATGATTTTTCTTCTTCCTATTCTTGCCGGATTCATTTTTGGTTGGATGTTGGCTTACGAGCAGGGATTCCCAACGCTTTTCGTACAAGGAATTGCAGGCAGTATTCTTGGTTATCTAGTTGGGGGGGGGTTGGTCTGGGCTGTTCGAATTCTTGGCACGCTTGCCTTTGGTAAAGAGGCGATGGGGCTTGGCGACGTGCATCTTCTTGCAGGAGTTGGCGC
>CAZABE010000017.1:0-2286 GCA_964483425.1 uncultured Isosphaeraceae bacterium
TCGAAAAAAAAAATAAATATCCAAACTGACCTATAATTTCTTGACGAAACCTGCAAAAAACCTCAATATATGCGTAGAGAAGGTAGGCGAGATACCTACAAAAGAAGAGAAACTAGCGTTTGGATAACGCGCAGAAGAAGAAAAGAGAGAGAAAATGAAAACATTAATACTTTCAAGTATGGTTGCAGCATTCGCAGCAGGCACCGCCTCTGCAGACATGTTGTACACACAGAGTTTTGAAAATACCGACTGGCTCGGTGGAAAATACTACGACACCGGAGATGCTGCAACTGACCACTGGTTAACAAACAACGCAGGTGAAGCCGCAGTGAACGGTGATGGGTTTAACGCTTGGTATGGCAATACTCGTGATAGTGTTGGTCTTACCGATGGCGATTATGTTGGCGTTACCGACTATACAGGTAATGGTGTTGGAGCATATTATGATGGTTCTCAGGGCTACCAAATGTCAGACACCGATGGCATGATGTCTTTATTCTTTGACGATTACGGAACAGTTAACTTCTCAGTTGCTATCTTTATTGCTAGCACAGGTTATGAATCCGATGATTCACTATCTGTTATGTACGGCGATACTGTAATCGCTTCCTACGGAGAACTTGAACTCGAAGGAAGTGCTGGTCAATGGATGTTGATTGAAGGATCTGGTACAGGTCAACTATCGATTAACTTCGATTCAAACTCTGGGTCTGAAGCAGTATTCATAGACGCAGTAAACATCTGGACAGGTGCTATTCCTGCTCCTGGTGCTCTTGCACTTCTAGGTCTTGCTGGATTGGCAAGCCGACGCCATCGACGTTAATCGATACTTAAGTTATCCAAATTAAGAAAAAAACCCGCTGCTTGCAGCGGGATTTTTCTTATCTATATTTGATTGCCTCTGTTTAATTTGGTTCTTAGCCGAATTAATTTATGGGCAAGCTCCCCAAGCCGAGATTAGTTCAATGATGTCAAGAACATCAACAAGATTGTCGCCATTGATATCAGCTGCACAAGCACTCTCACAATTAACATCCACACAGTCGACATCCTCACCAGCGAAATCCCCATCTGCTTCCATACATGCGTGCTCTGGTGCCATAACACAGGCATCCGCGAGACAACAGCCACCAAGAGGCTCTCCACCTGATGTATCACATGACGATGAAACGCAAACAGTAGCATCTCCTACCCAATCGCCACCGCCATCAAGACAGTCAGATTCTGACATTTCCCAACATGCAGCACCACCACAGCAAGCACCTATGCCAATAACGCATTCAAGGACGTCACCAACTATTGTAGGTGAACTATCACCGGAATAATCTCCCTCAACATCGCAAACTAAGTTGTCGCAAACTGTAGGATTTTGTAATGTTGCTTCACTATTCACGATATCTAAAATTGCACCATCTCCCTCACCATCACAATCGCTATCAGCAATATTCGAATTGAATTCGCAGTTTGTGAATGTCACTGAACTTGAATTTCTTAAGTCGATTGCACCACCAACATCTTTTGCGGAATTGTATGAGAATGAAGTACTCACTATGAGTGCGTCACCACCCAAGTAACTAAACCATGCACCTCCACGATTTGCATAGTTTGAAGAAAAATCGCAATCTTGGACATCTAGATAACTGTTTTTTGCATACAAACCTCCACCGTTATTTTCGGCTGAGTTATCTTCAAATGAAACAGAATCCAAAATAAAGTCACCAGAACTCGGGCTATCTTTTACATATAACGCTCCACCGTTAGAGCTACTATTATTCTCTAAACTGCCACCCACCATAGAGCAGTTGCTGAATTTCAAATACAGACCAGCCCCAGAACTTGATGCAGTATTATCCTTGATGATAACGGTATCCAGTGTGATTTCACCATTATCAACATATACTCCACCACCATTATTCGTTGAGTTATTTCCCGAAACAATACAATTCCTCAGAAGAGGCGAAGAATTCTCGATTAGTACTCCACCACCTTTTCCAGAAGAACCATTGCGGACCGTCATTCCTTCAAGTACAGAGTTGCTTGTTTCACCACTGATAAATGAAACTACAGAGCCTGTCGAGACATTGCCGTCAATTACAGTATTGGAAGCAATTCCTGAAGCACTAGAGACAGTGATTTCCTTTCCCAGAAAATTGATTGTTTCATAGTAAATGCCAGATTCAACGGAAACCGTATCACCAGATGCTGCAGCATTTATGCCAGATTGAATAGAACCATACTCGCTGGGGACCAGCAAAATATCCGCTTTGGCGGCATTTGTTGCCGTTA
>CAZABE010000018.1:0-33170 GCA_964483425.1 uncultured Isosphaeraceae bacterium
ACCCATGCTAACCTAGCCCCTCTTGTATCTTTTCGAACTTTGATTTCTACAAGTGCTCTAAATCCAGCAAGGATTGCAGCAATTGAGAAAAGTGGGCAAAGACCAACAGCGCAAAGCACTGCAACTATCGACCAAGGGTTAATTTTCTTATTTTGCATAGGGGTTAAACTAGTTGCGAATTAAGAGTCGACTGGATCTTCGGGTACTTCAATAGATTCTTGAACTGAAGGATCGCAATTGGAGTCCTTTGGAAAAACTATGTCGCCATTTATTGAATCATAAATACGTATACAACCCACTTTTAAATCGAATTTCATTTCACTACTTGGGATGACTTCCATTAATACATCCGCAGAAACATCCGTCGTTTCAAAAATTAAACTGACTGGTATAGGTGCTTCGTTTGTTGATGGCTTGATTTTTTGATCTTGCTCTTCAAAATTCATGCTCGCCGAATCAAAATTACCGTAACGGGATCGTAATTCATCTATAAACGAACTGATTTCTTCGTCCGTTACTGTACTAGAGTTTCTGGTAAGACCTTTTCGGAAAGTTGTGTAATCTCCATCGTATCCTGCTTGAATTGTTGTTGTCGTAACTTCCCCCGCTTGTTCGATAAATTGCAACGCCATTTTGCTTGCAAACAAACCACCCGTTAGCCAAATGGCGGATGCAATGACGCCAACAATTATAGATATCCAAGCGAATCCCTTGCCTGACCTACCCTTTAGGGTTAATAATGAGATAATTCCAAGAATTGGACCAACCAAAGTCGTAATTGGACAGCAAACGATTAGGGAACATATTAGAGCAGCCGTTGCTAAACCACTGCGCTGTGGTGTACTCGTTTCAATTGCAAGTTCTTCAAACTTATTATCCATTTGTTGTTTTCTCCAGATCTTGCGCTAGTACCTCTGAAGGAATACCGAGAAATTCTGCCATATATTCTTCATAGACCTTCTGGTCTTCCTCACGAGAAAAATCTAATCGGAGTTCATTGATGACTTTTGTTCCTTGACCAATCCAAGCATCCCATTGCGCTTGGTCAACGTGTTCAAAAATCCATTGACCGATTGCACCAGGAAGTGGTGGTTTTTCAAGTGGTTTACCTGATTCTGTAACAGTTGTTTGTTCAACCGTTGGTATTTGAATACCTGCTGCTTTCATTACTTCAGCAATGCCTTCCCTAACTCTCATCTCACCTCTTGAGGCCGCTTGCTCATATCCGCGGAGTAAAAGAGCCCTTGCCTCTTCTACCTGCCCTAGTTGTTGATGTGCTGAACCACCAAGTTCCATCGCCCTAGTCATATCCGGATTTAACTTAATGCATGCCTCAAAACTCAACACCGCTTCCTTAAAGCGTTTTGCCTCAAAATAAGCGGATCCCAAACTAAAATGCGCCATATCGTTTGAGGGGTCAGCCATTGCCATGTTCTCAAAACGCTCTATTTTTTCATTCAAATCACTCATAAACCTATTGTACCTCGGTGTCAGAATTTAATTCGGCTCTGAGCCGAATTAATAAACTCTACCGCGGGATTGTTTTCTCTCATAAAAATGGTGGTGTACAATGGTCGTGATGGCGCAGATGCAGGTACAAATTGGGAAAGTAACTCTTCGCAATCCTGTCGTGCTAGCAGCTGGCACATCTGGGGTGATGGGTGAAATAAAAGATGCAATCAATCTTTCATCCCTAGGTGCTATTACAACTAAATCCATCACAAAAGAACCTAGAATTGGAAATGACCCAATTCGAATGTCTACTTTAGAAAATGGTATGGTCAACGCAATTGGTTTAGCCAACGAAGGAATTCACTCATTCATAAAAAATCAGGCACCAATAGCATCTCAACTTGATACAACTGTCATAGGGTCAATTGCTGGAGATACTATCGCTGGTTACGTCGAAGTTGCGCAAGCAATGAACGATGTCGAAGCAATTGAACTCGCAGAAGTAAATGTTTCATGCCCAAATACTTCTGATGGGCTTGAGTTCGGTGGTTGCCCAAATCGATTAACTGAACTACTAAAGGAGATTCGACCTGCACTTTCTAATACAGGGATGATTGTAAAACTTTCTGCTGCTCCTGGGGATATCCGATTACATGCGCAAGCAGCAATCGACAGTGGCGCTGATGCTCTTACTTTGATAAATACCATCCCTTCGCTAGTTATTGATATCGAATCAAGAAAACCAAAATTATCACGGGGAGTTGGCGGGTTAAGTGGTGCGGTTATTCACCCTGTCGCTGTACGAGTAGTACACGACATCTATACAGAAGTCACAAAAGACGCAGGAATTCCAATCATTGGAACAGGCGGGGTTATGTGTTGGGAAGATGCTGCAGAGTTCATTACTGCAGGAGCAACTGCTGTTGGAATTGGCACAGCTTCCTTTATTAATCCTGCAATCGCACCGAAAATTGCTAACAAACTATCGAGTTGGACTAAGAATCAAGGGTGCTCAAGTATTACCGAACTTGTTGGTTCCTTACAACTTCAGTAGCTACTTTACAAAACACTTCACCACGTTGTTCGTAGTTATCAAATTGATCCCAACTCGCACACCCTGGGCTTAACAATAGGACGTCCCCTTCAACCATTCTCTTAGAAGCATCAATAATCGCTTCATCTAAGGATTCAAAACAAAAAACGTTTTTTCGAGCGAGATTAAAAATTGAATCTTTCGTTTCACCGATTGCATACAAACAAGAAACTCGTTTGGCTTGTTCTGCTAGAAGAGATAAATCATTTTTTTTATCGTATCCACCTACTATTAGGTGCAATTTGGATGGGTTCTCGAAGGAATCTACTGCTAATTTAGTTGCACTTGGAATTGTTGACTTGGAATCGTTGTACACACCATCACAAACAAATTGCAATCGATGTTGCAACCCATTGAAGTTCTCAATTCCAGAACGTGCTCTATCTGAATTAGCCCCCATTGCGATAGCAGCCGAAAGTGCAACCGATGCATTTTGCTCGTTGTGTTTTCCCAATACTTTTAAGCCATCAAAAGTTGCTAGTGGATCTTGCCTTAATGAAATCTCACCTTCTTTTTGGTGTTTGAATAACAACTCTTTACACTTTTTATACTCCTCGAATGAGCCGTGCCAATCAATGTGATTCGGTTCAATGTTTGTAATGACTCCTACACTTGGAGACCAACCTCCACTTTTATTAAGCCACCATAACATCGCACTAGATAATTCAAGCACGACAACGTCTTTTGGTGAAATCGTGTCTATCTTGTTAAGTAAACTGCCACCAATATTTCCTCCAAGATGGCTAGTTATTCCAGATTCGATAAGTGCAGCATGAATCATCGCAGCAGTTGTTGACTTGCCGCAACTGCCTGTCACACCAATTACTCTCTTTCGGTCGAGTTGTCCTACCAATAATTCAATTTCGGTTGTTACCTTGACGTTTGCATCCCAAGCAACTCTCAAATAGATATTCTCCCATGGTTTTGGTACCGCTGGATTTACAACAACTACATCAGCATTCTTAAAATCTTCAATGCGATGTTCTCCAAGAACAGTTTTTAATGAAGGATGTGTACCGAGTTCAGCGAGTTGCAATTCGAGTTCATTTTCAGAAGCAATATCAGTAAGCAACACCTTTGCACCTTGAGCAAGTAACCATTTTGTTACCCCTAAACCCCCACCAAAATGACCTAAACCCATAACGGTTACATTTTTATTTTGAAAATTCATGTCCATGTACTAATTGATTTCGTTTTTAAGAAGCGATGAACCCCGCCTGTTTTTCTTTGATAAATCCACCATTCAACCAACAACACAGCGAGAACCACACCAAGTGCCCATGGCCAAAGTTGGATAAATCTAGTCCCACTCGAACCACTAGACACAACAGTAGTTGCACCAATTTCTATTTTATCTGCACTTGAAACTTCAAATTCACTGCTTGGTACATTTACCGCAATAATACGCTGCACTCTGTCATTCCAAGATGCTCTGTGAAGTCCAGATACCCTTATTGGTCCCCAATTTGCTTTCCCGTTTGCATCAATTTGTACAACATGGCTTTGCCCATCAGGTTCTTGTAAAGTTATAGCATCGATTCCAGAAGGTACATCAATCGTAATTGACTCTCCTACATTTCCAATTGCGGATGAAAGAGCATCTCCGCTCCTTCCTAAGAATTGAACTGCGTTATAAACAAAAAATGGGAAACTACGAAGATAGGGCCAATTACTTTCAAGTGGATCAAATGCAGCATATATCATTTGCACTCCTTGTTCTCTTACATGTAATATTGCAGGCCAGCCACTCCCCTCCAAAAGTATTTCGACGTTACCATCTGGTATTACTTGGAATCCCTTTGAGACCACAATATCTTCATAACGAACAAACCTCATTACTGGATGGTCTTCTTTTGCAACTAGCATAACTTGCGCTTCTCCATCTACAAAAGTAGACAGCGAGTCCAATGGTGGAGGTGAGCCAAAACATAAATATCTCCCACGCTCTAAATCGTCAACCGAAACATTTCTTGTAATCACTACGTCGTACGTTGATAGTTCGCTAGTTCTTGACAACGAATTTAATTCATCTTGGGTCACTACTTTCAACGAAGCGAGTGGCATTCCCTCCAGAATAGTTCTCACAATTGGAGGGCCATTTTCGCAAAGAAGCACAGACAATTCTTTTGGAGGAGGAATAACCAGTGATGCAACATTGTCAATTTCTTGAGAGTCATTAGATATGAGCGATGCATGTACAACTCCGCCACTTGGCATTGCAAAAGGCATGAATACAACACTCGATGTTCCACTTATTCCTTCATTACTTGGCGGAATCACAACTTCTTGTGCGCCAATTGGAATACCATCAATTGAAACTTCGATTTCACTTAATGCTTCTTCAGAACTTGTATTTATGAGAGAGAGGAATATCTGAACATCGTCACTTGACTCAGTTATTCGCTTTGCACTTATAGTTGCTATTCCGACGTTTGTTTCATTCTGTTTTCCTATCTGGTGATAGTTAAGTGTTTCCCCTCTTTGTAGCGCTTGCTCTTGCAAATCCACAATTTGACCATCACTAAATAGTTCAAGTTGTGCAGATTCGCTCAATGACAATCCATTTTGCTCTGGATCAACAATTGTCGTATGTGCACGTGCCAGTTTCAATGCTTCTTCTATTTTTGTAACCCCATGCGTGGGCTGGATACCCTTTATCGATGAAACAAGTTGTTGCTCTGAATCAGTGAATGGAATAACAATTTCACCGTAATCAGAAAATGCAATCACCATTGTTTCACCACCACTCGAAGAAAAGAACCCGCCGCCATGCAAAGTCGAAACAAGTTCTATAGCTTCTTCTTTTGCTCTTTCTAAATTAGATACTCCTAGTTCATCAAAGACCGCCATCGATGCCGATCGGTCAATCAAAATAACATGTTTTCCCTGCTTTGGTGTACCACCTTCAATCTGGGGTTGCATCAAAGATAGAATTACTAAGAGCAAAGCAACCAACTGGAGAAATAGAAGTAAACTGGGTCGCAACTTTTGAAAGGGTGAATTCGCATGTAAATCCTCAACAGCACCAACCCACAACATTGTTGAGGAAATTCTTACAGGTTGTCTCCTAAGCCGCAAAAAATATAAGAGTAGCAAGAGAGGAATTACAATCGCTCCAATCAATAAACCCATTTGTGGAGTTACCCAAGTCATCGCAACAGTCCCCTGCTTCTTAAATATTCAACAAGGAGTTGTTCCATATCAACATCTGTTGATACTTTTGCACTCCCTGCCCCAACTCTCGTGCACTGCTGGCGAATATCCTCGCAATACGACTGCAACCGTTTCACGTATGTTGCCACAAGTGGGGCAGTAACTGTAATTTCACAAGTCCCACTAGTTTCCGCATCTTCGAGACGCAAATCGCCTTCTAGACCGGCTGCAAGTGGGTCTACTTCTTCAGGAGATAATGTCTGAATTACAAAAACATCCCAGCCCCCGCCAACGAGATATGAGAGTCCCTGCTTAATACCATCACTCTCCAAACAATCACTTAATACAACTAGAACTCCCCTGCCTTGCCTAGCGGTCGAGATAATTTTGCATGCATCAGAAAAATTAGTGCCACCTTTAGGAATTAAGTCCAACAACCATTGCCCCATATCACGGGTTCTTTTTCTACCGCGCAATCCGTTTATACGTTTTACGCCACTCTCATTGAACCCAAACAACGAGACCTTATTATGACTACTCAGAGCAATATACCCAAGTGCCATTGCAAGTCGACGAGTAAAATCAAACTTGTTCGGGTTCCCGAACTCCATCGAAGCACTTGCATCAATCGCTATACCAAGAGTTAGTTCTTCCTCTTCCAAAAATATTTTCATAAACAGGCGGTCAAGCCGAGCGTATACATTCCAATCAATGAAGCGCAAATCGTCACCCGAAGTGTACTGCCTGTAGTCAGCAAATTCCACACTCATCCCTTTGCGTCTGCTACGTCTTTCACCCTGAGTTTTTCCACTAAAAATCTTTCTTGCAATAACATCAAGTTTGTCCAGAGAAGCCATAAGTTTTGAGCCAAGCAAAGCATCCACTTTCTCAGGTCTTATATGTGCTGTCTTACCAAATTCAGACATCTTCTACACCCCCAACCATACTAGGAATTTCTTGAAGGAGACGGGCAATCATTTCTCTAGTTGATCTTGCGTCTGTCTCTGCTTCAAATGTCCTGACAATTCGATGTTGTAGTGCAGGAGCAGCGACAGCTTTTATATCACGCCTTGATACGGCAAAACGACCATCAACTACGGCAGCAACTTTCGCTGCAGAAACAACCGCTTGCGCTCCGCGTGGACTTGCACCAACAAGAATGTTATCTTTCACCCACGAAGGTGAAATCGATGAAGTGGCATGGGTCGCTAGCACTAATCTTATTACGTAATCTTGAATGTGAGGAGCAATCACCACGTGGCGAATCAATTGTTGCGACGCAAGAATAAAATCTCCTTCTACTATAACTTCCGAATCAACATCTAAAGTGCTTGTTGTTCTTGTTATGATTTCACCAAGTTCTTCTCTTGTAACAAATTCAACATCGATTTTAAATAAAAACCGATCTAATTGTGCTTCTGGAAGTGGATACGTACCCTCTTGTTCGATGGGGTTTTGAGTAGCCAATACAAAAAATGGTTCAGGAAGTTCTCGGGTTTCTCCGTCAACCGAGACAGTATGCTCCTGCATCGACTCAAGGAGAGCAGATTGACACTTTGGCGTGGCACGATTAATTTCGTCGGCTAAAAGTAACTGATGAAAAACCGGACCCTCTTTGAATGTAAACCGTCTAGTATTTGTTGCACTATCTTCATCAACAATAACTGTCCCGACAATGTCTGCTGGCATCAAGTCGGCAGTACATTGAACCCTGCCTGTCGAAAGTTGTAACACATTCCCAAGAGTACGAACAAGTAATGTCTTGCCAAGACCGGGTGCCCCTTCAAGGAGTGCGTGCCCATCTGCAAGAATTGCAACGAGAACTAAGTCAATAACACGCTCTTGCCCTACGATTACTTTCCCTATCTCCCCGCGCATTTTTACAAAACCGCTGCGTATGATTGCACAAGCTGCTCGCACATCTTCAGAGTTGTTTATCTCGTTTGGTAAATGTTTAGCGGTGAGTGTCACGACTTGTCATCCCTTCCACCGCGATTACGTTTATGTTTTAACAACTGGCTTAGGTTATCTTCACGTTCTTCGATATTTTCTTGAGAATGTTTTGTTACTTCAGTTTTTGACACCTCTTTATTTGAGCCATCTTGTACCAAAGAGTCGACTTTTGACTTTGCAACTGGTTTATGTACTTTACGAAGTGCGTCAACAGAACTAGAAGAAACAGTAGCAACGGGTTCAAGCATAGATTGCAAACTCTTCTTGTCAATCCAAAGACGTCGAATAGCAATATCAAGAATGAAAACAAATGCTGCTAGAATTGCAAGTAAATCCCAAATTGGTTGCGGACTTTTTGGTAAGTCAAGGGCGGTCTCATCAAACAAATCCACGATATCGACATCTTCAAACGATAACACTCGACCGCCTGTTCTCTGCGCAAGTTCATGGAGCAATGCAGCATTCGCTGTAGTTGAAGCGTACTCTTTTGCGTAAGGAACAGTTACAGCAGTTGGGATTCTTCCCGTCAAATCTCCTTTAGCATCTTGAAATGCAATATTGACAAGCCAAGCCCCAGAGTCTTTTGCTTCGAATTCGGCATGGTATCTCCCTGGTCCTGTTTGCTGTAAATCTAACGCTATCGCCTCACCATCAGGATTAATGACGACCGCTTTTGAATGCATAAAGTTTAAAAAACCTGCATCATCATCAACTGCCTCTAGTTCTACAATTCCACGTTCACCCTCTACACGTGATGAAACCATCATGTTTGGTGGAGATGAACCACGCATCGCCCATCGAATTGCTGCCTCCCAAAACTCTGGAAAGCTTGGCCAACTTGGCCATTTAGTTGCCCATCTGTCACCAAGATCGCTTGTGAATGCAATTGACTTGCCAAGACCATAATGCCACCAAGCCAAGAGTGGATCCTCGCCATCGCTCACCGGTATGAACCATGGAGTTTGAGCAAAGCCTCCTTTATTCCCAGTTACAACGTAGCCGCCAACTTCAGGTACAGATTCGATTTCACTTACAGGTCCAGATATACCTGCTTGCATTGCAACTGGCCAAGAGTCACCCTCTTGCAATAATGAACGTGAATTTAGCTGGGCTTCTTTAATGAAAATATTTGGCAACTGATTAGGGTCATTCACCATGTAAAATCGACCACCTGTCACCGTTGCAATACCTTCCATCTTCCTTCGGTCGATCGATGAACCGTGCCCACCAACCATAACAGTAGACACCGTAATCTCATAAGATCGGTACGCCTCTAACAATTCCTGCGATGGACCTGCAGGATCTCCATCAGTAATGATGATGACATGTCGTTGTGCAGCATCTAGTTCAATTAACCCATTAAATGCAAGTTGCATAGGTGATTCAAAATCCTGCATATCTCCAAAAACCAAACTATTTACTGCATCGTGTGCAGCCACCTTATTACCTGCAAGAGAAAGAGGTAGAGTCCAACCTGAATTATTTAATGTGAATTCGCCACCATTCCAATCGTACTCAATAATTCCGACGTAGTCGAGTTCGCTCAAAGAATCAATCGCTGCATTCGCCATTTTTTGACCCCAGTAATTGCCTTGTGGCATCTCACAAGAATGCATAATTAGAGCGAGAGCACCGCGTGGAAGTTGCCTTGATTGTGGTGGTTCACAACGTAGTGGCATTGCCTGTTCTAGTTTTGAACCAATCCAACCACCAGCACCAAACGCTGTTGGTCCTCCGGTCATTATTAAACCTCCACCTACATCATGCACAAACGAATATAGGTTCTGTTCTTGTAAATCATCAATTTCCCAGCGTGGAATATCTGCAAGAATAACAGCATCAAGACCTGAGAAGCCAATACTACTTCTTGGAATATCCTCAGGGGTCACCGTTTCAGTTTGCAATCCGGACGAAGTTAGTACAGACTCTAAGTGAGAAGATGCAGCTTCGTTGTTTGAAACAAGGAGAACTTTTCCGCTCTGCGCAACAAATGAAACTGCAAGACCTGTGTTATTCATTGACATCGTGTCACTTTCACCTGATTCTTGGCTCGGAACCCACATGGTCTCAAACTGATGTGCACCTCCAGTGTGAATAGGGATATCAAATACAACAGCATTAACGCCACTTTTCAGTGAAAGTGGTAACCCATTGCCCGCTTCATCTTGCGTTAAATCAATTTCATTCCCATTTTGTATGAGATGCAAAGTGCCAGTAGCGGGTGCAACACTTCGAAGAATAATTCGAATGGGAATAGATTGACCAATTCTTGTTTGGGATGGTGCTACCACTTTCTCAACCATCACTTCTTTCTTATGTTCGTATTGCAATGGCAAGACGTCAATTGGTACACCATTTGCTTTTGCTAAGTTCGCAACTGATAAAACAAGACCATCCGTCTCATTTCCATCGGAAACAACCAAAATTCTTGAAGCAGTATCTTGAGGTAAAAGAGCGAGTGCTAACTGTACACCTTTTTCTAAATTCGTTGCATTAACAACAGGATCATTGGCGGCTGGCTCAAAAACCGTAAGCGTACTTGGCATCGAACCAATAACAGCATCCCTTCCAACACTAATCACAGCGAGTTTGTTATTGTCACCTCGCTTTTCAGGAGCTGTCCACTCTTGCAAGGTACTAATTGTCTTTTTTTGCAACGACTTTGGAACCGATTGGCTTCTGTCAAGAACAGTTATGACAGAGACCCCTTTGCCAGTTTTTTCCCAGACAGGTCTAGCAACAGCAACCGCAAGCAATGCCACAATGAAACAACGTGTAACTGTTGCAGCGATAGTTCGATTTTTTGATCCAGTTCTTGTAAGACCACCCCATGCCAGTAAAACAATTGGAATCATTAGCAAGAGCAAAAGAAGCCATCCAGGTCGATCAAATTGAATCGGCAGCAACATTAATAGACCATCATATCGGGCAACCGTTGAAGACGGTTGTTCCCTGTATCTGCAACGATAATTCCTTTTGCCCTAACTTCTACTGCCCAAGGTGTTTTAAATGTACCAATCGTGTCACCAGCACCTCCAAATATTTCTAGTGTACGCCCATCAACTGAAAACCTCTGCAATCTATTGTTACCAAACTCACAAACCAAAAATGTTGTTGGGGAATCAAACGATATCCCATAGGGATAAAGAAGTTCTCCTTGTTCTCTTCCCACCCCTGCGATAATCTGGATAACTTCCCCTTTTGGTGTTCTTTCAACTATGCGGTGGTTCCCTGCGTCTGCGATGAATAAATTTCCTGTTGTTGGTGAGAGTGCCATTGATTGTGGCCTTTGAAATCCATCTTCGTTTGAGCCAAAATAACCAAACGAATATTGAAACTCGCCATCTTTCGTAAAGACCGAAATACGGTCATTTCCACCATACTCTGATACAAAAACAACACCATCAGAACCAAATGCAATATCAGTTGGGTATAAAAACTGACAATCTCCTGTTCCATATTCACCAAAGGTACGAAGTTCGTTTCCTTCTTGGTCGAGCACTAAAACACGGTGTTGGTGAGTGTCAGCAATCCAAATATTCCCTTCATCATCTAATGAAACTCCCGTGGGAAATCCCGTCCCCGACAAGTTCAACTCCCAAGAAGAAATAAATTCTCCATTGCTGTTAAACTTTTGTAACCTGCCCGACTTGTCAATCACAACGATACAGTCATCATTTGTTGCGATTGCTCTTGGTATTTTAAAACGACCGTCTGAGAGCCCAATCCCGCCAATCACTTTAGCTGATGTAACAGGTGTTTGTTCACTTGAATTACACGAAACTATTAGAGCAAACATACAAAGTGATAGAAATCTTTTATTAGTAAATACAATCAAAATGCTACCAATGGATGCAAGCAAAATTAATGTGAATAATGCAGATGTCACAATCTGTGGCCGTTGATAATGCATAGCATTAAGGAGCGCGACCGCGATTGGTTGATTCGTTGATGGGGGAGAAAGTTGACTAGTAAGAGTAACCTCACCAAGTGAAAGAGTAAATGAAATCGCAACAACAACAATACTAGAGATAATCAATCTATGCCTAGCTGCTAAGAATATTGTTGGTAAAGAAATGGCTCCGTCAATATCGATAAGTGTCTTCAAGTTTTTACAGGATGCAACCCATCTCCCACCCAGCGATGCAACAAACGCAATTTTAGTTGTATGAGCCAGAACTAGAATGAGCGGAGTTCTATAGACAAATTCTAGTCCAGCACTCTGCCAAAATACACCTATTGAATAAGCAACCATACTCGCTGGCAAAAATGCTGCAAGAATCCAAAGAAAATCTATGTAACTCGCTAAAACTCTTATTCGCCTGCAGTGTGATAGGTGCATGACTGCTGACACAATTAAGATAATTATTAATAATAAGGCAACCCCAAAAGCAATTACAAAGCTCAAGCCAAGATCCCCCGCGTACAAATTCCAAAGTTTCAAGACGGTTCCACCAGTTACATACATCGCAATTAGAAGTGGAAGACCCGACAATATAACCCACATCCCAATAACTGGAATTGACGATTGTGCTTTGACTTGATCAATTCTATTTTTTCTAGGTACAAATCTGACAATCAAAATGGCTGCTATTATTGCAAACATAAAACTTGCAAAACTTAATACAGGCACATCAAAAACAGAACCGCCCGAGGCGATTATTCCTCTAAGTTCATTTCCGATAGTAGACACTTGTGCCAAATCGAAAGAAGTTGTGTTGGAGGCAACAAATGTCATTACTAAAAATACAGTTGCAATTATGATTGTCAAATCGTATCTAATCCGAGTATTACATCTTCGTAATAATGTTCCTCCATCAAGTTGACGTAGCAATGTAAGAGAATTATCAGAATTTGCATTCATTGCAGATACTAAACATGGAATTGGCCATGACCATCCAACAAGCGCCAACGCAAGACAAATATTCTTTGCCATTCCCAAAAATCCTTGTTCGACTAAGTACGCATGAAGCGCAGTTCCAGATGGCCACATCTGCCACCACACATAAAAAATAGCGTAGGCAGGAACTAACAGTGTCAGAACGAGCATTGCAACAACTGCTCTTTGTGATTTAGTTTGTAACGAAGCAATTCTAATGCCAAGAGGCCAACCGATAATGGTTGCAACGATCGCTATCCCAAATGACCATCCAAATGTCCTAACAATAATTGGGAGTGAACTTATGGAAATTTCGGTTTGAGAATTAACTTCTTGTTGGGTATTTAAAAACCAAGATGATGCAGGAAAAATGATGCAAATTAAAAGAATGCCTATGCCTACGAGGACAACAGCAAAAGAACTAATCCTCATCGCCTTTAGACCTCATCATCCTAGCAATTGCTTCATCTTGAAAAGCAGCCGCCTTATAATAGTCCACTTGTAAAGGGGAAAGCACTTGTAGTTTTGGGAATTTATCTGCAACAGTTCTTTGAAGAGGGATGTTATGCGAAGTTGAACTCGCAAGAAGTTCTGCTACTTCATCACTTAGTAAATAATTGACGAATTCAGTAGCTAAGTCCTCATGCTCACACCCCGAGATTATTGACACTGTATTCGGAATCAACAATGTGCCTTCGCTCTCTGAATGCATTGGAAAATGCATTGCAACCGATTCTCCCCTTTCGATTGCAAAGTGCACATCATCTGTGTCAGTCATAGCAAACCGTTTAGTTCCATCAATAACCTGTTGAAGAGTGGCGGCGTTACCACCTAAAAAGTAAGTTCCTTTTGTTGACGCAAGGAACTCGGAAAACTTTTCTGGAAAAAGGGACATGACAGCAACGTGTGTTCTCGTAGTGCCAAACCTTGGATCCGCCATAGCTGCATCACCATACTCCCACCAAGTTTTTGGTAGTTGGTCTCTCTGAATCTTTCTTGGATCGTATGCAATGACGCGTGCTCTTGGAGAAAATGCAAACCATCGAAGGGATTCATCTCTATATTGTTCTGGCCAAGTTTGTGTTTTTTCACTTAGACATGGTTGCAACACGCCCTCTTGAGCAAGTTTTATAGTTCCCAAAATTTCAGAAGACCAAAAGACATCTGCTACGGGTATTTTCTTTTCCCTGAGCAATCTTTGTACGAGTGCTGTCGTCTTAGATGCCTCAGTATCCCCAACCCAAGCAACTTCGATTCCTGTTTTATGCGTAAAAGCACTAAAGACCTCTCTTGCAAGTTGTTCATCAGCAGAAACATATACAGTAAGTTCTTTTTTCTTTTCTTCGTTAGCAGAGCAACTAACAATCATGAGAAAAACAGCCAAACTACTCGCTATTTTTGGTGTCATCATGTTTAGATGGCTCCGTTAATTCTTCAAGTTCTCCAAAGTAGTGCCTTAGTAAATCATGATATTTGCGAGGTACTTCTTCTTCTGCGATTGCTTGCTCTGCTTCTCGTTTCTGTGTTAGTACCGTTTGCTTTACAGCAGCCGTCGATTCACCCGAAGTAAGCAACCCACCCTCAAAAAGTTGCTTCGCGATAATAGTTCCTTCAAGTGTGCTCACGGGTGTTCGCTCTGCAACCATAGTTGTGTCTGTTTCTTCGATTGGATTTGACCCACCATTGCCCTGTCCCTTACCTCCAGTTGAACCCATACATGTGCTAGCGTTTTTGCAAGCGCTTTTTGCCATTTGCGCTTTTGTTTGAAATTCTTTAAGTGCCTGCATCTTTTCAAATTCACTCGAAGCAATTGAACCACCTTTACCATTAGCGCAATTTTTACAGCCCTTACCAATATTCTTACATTGGCTGCTTACTTTCTGTTGAGTTTTTAGTAACTCAAGAAGTTTCTTCTTTTGTTCTTCAGTCAGATTTTTAGCATTTTGAATTGCCTTCTTCGCCGCCTCTGCGTTCTTGGCAAGTGCACCATTTAGCCCTGCGGCAGATAGAGCCGATGCAAGTGCATCATTTGCCTTTGAAAGTTGCTCAAATTGTTTTGCTAGATCTTCAAGTTGCTTTTGCAACTCCTCTCTTTCTTCTTTAGTCAAGTCCTCCGAATCCATTTTTTCCTGTAATTTGTCAAATTCTTTTTTGGCTTTGTTCATGTCGCCGTTTTTCATAGCAGCAACAAGCGGAAGTGTGCTCCCTGTTTTTGGAAGTTTGAGCCCCTGCATCCGTTTTAGCATCTCTTCAAATGCAAGAGCGTTTTCATCTTGCATCAGTTCATCTAAACGCTTCTGTAAATCTGTCATTTTCTTAAGAGCATCACGGCGCATTTTTTCTGGATTCGCAAGATTGTTTTCAGTTGCAAAAGCGAGTTCTTCAAGTTCTTTCTCTAATTCTTTGCTTAACTGTTCATCTGATTTTAATTGTTCAAGCACGGACTCAACTGATGATTCAACGTTCTCGCGTGAAGCAACAACACTAGTTGGCAACATATCCTCGTCATCTCCATTGAAAAACCCCCACTGCGGAGACCATAGCACGCAGAAAGTTGCAAGTGCAGACAAAAGCACCCACCCAAAAAATTTCGGAAACTTGATTGGAAACTTCTTTACTAAAGTTTCTTGAACTTTTTCCTCCTCAATAATTGAGAGTGCATCAGCGAGGACTGCTTCTGAAAATGGGTTGCACATTGCTCCGCTTGATAACGCAGATGACACACGATCATGCAAATGCATCCTTTCGTCCACTTCCGAAGCTGCCTGCAATGCAGAAATTCTTCTTGCGCTCCATTGCGTAAGAAAAATTGAAGCAGTAGCAAAAGCCGAAGCAATCCAAACAACTTTCCACGGAATTAAGGAAGAAACACCAACCCTATCCAAAATTGCCAATAATAATATCACTGTTGATAAGTAGAGTAACCATCGCATACTGTGCTGCAATGTCGAATCAAGCTGCAATCTTAATTTGGCTTTATTTGCAATTTGAAGAATTGTGTCCATCGTTTGCTCTCCATGAATTGTATGCGAGCATTTGAAGTGTGGACTCACATTTTTTGCAGTAATTCAATGAGTTGTGCTTTTACATCCTCTAAAGGGGAAAAAACTCTTGCTCCTGCGGCATGAACATGACCGCCGCCGTCAAATTTGTTTGCAAGTTTATTCACGTCAATAAGTGAAGTTGGATCTTCTTGCATACTCGGTTTAGAACGAAAACTCATCTTTGTTACGGTTGGGTCTGTATCTGTAAGTAGTACAGATGCTTGAATATTTTCTAGAACCATCGGAGTATTTACTAAACCCACAAGATCCGTAGATGATCCATTTGTTTCTTGAAAGTCGGAGGATCGCAAACACATAATTGCAACCGAGCCAACATACTCGATGGAAGAAAGCATACGTTGCAACAATTCCATCCTCGCAGGACGTGCAGTTTCTTCTAGTGTTCTATATATTTGATACCTGTCTATGCTGTGTTCAAGCAATCTGGAAGCATCCGCAAAACAGCGAGCATCAGCATTGGAGAACCTAAACCAACCAGTATCGGTACCTATGCCAATAAAAAGTGCTTCCGCTACAGAATTGCTTCCTGAGCCAAGCGAGACCCCCATCTCTTCAAAAAGTTCCATCACAACTTGGGTACAAGCCGCTGCTGAGATATCAACAATTCGATCACTAGCAACATCATCGCCATTTGAATGGTGATCTAAACCAATTACTAATTCTTTTCGTTCGCGTAACCACTTCTCAAGTGCCTCAAGTTGTGTCCATGCACCTGTGTCTACAACGATTATCAAATCTGGTTCTTCTTTTGGAAGACCTACTTCTTCAAGGAGATTTAATTCGGTGCCACCCGCTGCGAGATGTAATCCATGTTCAATCGGACCTATTAAGATATTTGAAACATCTTTCCCAATACTTTGAAGACCTCGACAAAGTCCAATGACTGAGCCAATCGCATCGCCGTCTGGTTTTCGGTGGGTTGTTACCGTTATTCGTTGAGCATTTTGAATTCTCTTCGCCAAACCAGAGAAACTTATTGTTGATTCGTACACTTCTTGCTGTGTTGTCATTGCATGCTTTCTGTCAATTTAGTTATTGCCTTTAGATCGGCTTCTATTTGCATTCGCAATGCATCGGTTGAATCAAATGCCTCTTGCTCGCGCATCCAATGTGAGATAGTAACACTCAATTGCCAGCCGTAGTGGTGCAAGTCACCATCAAATCCAATGAGATGCACTTCTGTCCCTCTTTTATTTTCACCAAACGTTGGTTTTGTTCCAATGCTAATTGCTGCTATATATTGTTCTGTGTCGACCATTGCGCTTCCAGCGTAAATACCATCTTTTGGCAGCATCGTGGCAACTTCTGCAAGGTTAGCCGTAGGAATTCCAATCAATCGACCTCTCTGATCCCCTTTTACAACTCTACCAGTGAGTTGAACTGCGCGACCAAGTACGATTGTTGCATCTTCTACATTCCCATCATGAAGAAGTGAACGAACCAAGGAACTACTTGCGCGAACATTTGAGTTATCGCTGAGCGTTACCATAACAGGAGGAACTTCTTCAAAGGTGAAATCAAACTGATTGCCCAAGGTATGCAGTAACGCAGCATCTCCTTCGCGGTTCTTTCCAAACTCGAATCCTTCTCCTTCAACAATCACATTGGGTGATGACTTTGCAACAACTTCTGCAATAAACGCTTCCGGTGACTGTTCTAGGAGTTCTTTAGTGGGAACGATTTGCCTGACATGATCTACTCCTGCATCAAGTAGTAATGATGTCCGTTTCTCAAACGTTGTCAAACGATCCAATTTAATAGTTGGGTCGAGAATACTTACCGGCGGTGGGTCAAAACTCCATATTTTAACTTTTCCTGATGCTCCTACCACCTCTCTAGCTTTTTGCACCAGAGCAATATGTCCACGGTGGACCGCGTCAAAGTTTCCAATTGCGATTGCTGTCTTCACGATTGACCTATTCTACACTCCCAAACCCCTGTAACAAATAATTCGGCTCAGAGCCACATTATTAATTTGGATCTGAGCCGAATTAAATAAATCTCGTTGGAGAATTAATTTGTATGTTTGACTCTTGTATTGAGTCACTGGAACAGGTCTAATACCGAATATGACGACCCAATCAAAACAGCCAGTTGGAAGCAAGCCGGAAAACCCAAATACTGTCATCGACAAAGTGACAAATAGTTTGCGGACAACTGCGCAGGACATTGTTCCTTGGTTTCTTGAGCAGATGCCACTCATGTATTTCCAAGATACTGACGAGGAAACTCAACTTGCTCATTTACGAGCGATTATTGCTGCAAAAGCATCTGGGCGCCCCATAGAACTCACATTGCGCTCAGAAGATGGATCCGAATGGACATGCATGAGACCCCTTGACTACCCAGGAGTTCTCGCTGAAATCATGGCTGAACTGCCTATGGATATCACTCTAAGAGCAGCGAAAATCCACACCGCGACGGATGGTGGACTTGTTGTTGACACCTTTGAATTTGGCGAAGCGGCTCCATTTTCCCTTGAAAATTCGGAACACGCAGCCCAAGTTGAAGACACCATTAACTACGCTAGAGAACACAATCTGAATTGGGAACCAGAACAAGTTCGAGAATATTTCACACGTTGCTCTGAAGATTACGTGTCAACAATTACACCTTTGCGGATGGAAAAACATTGGCAACTCGTCCAACGACTAACAGGTACAGACGGTACTACCGTTGCTCTTGAACGAGAAACCGATCTTACACTAAGTAGAATTATCGTTGCTGTTAGTAATTCCACTAGGAGATCAATGTTGCAGCGAATAGCAACACGATTAAGTAAATCAAAAATCAATATTCACCGAGCATACTTAGATAGTATCGATGATGGCGAGAATGGCTGGGTTACTCTTGTTGGCTGTGTTGTACAAAGCCCTGACGGAGGACCAATTGATGAAAACAGTTCACTGTGGAAAGAAGTGCGTGCTGATTTACTTCGTCTTAAATGGCTCGACCCAAGAACTGTGCGTCTAGGTTACGCTTACCCAGAACTCACACTTGAGACAGCAGAAATAATTACTGCACTTCTCGATTTGATTTATCAAGTTCTAGTTAAGAAAAATGCTTATGCTTACAACCCGACTCGACTTGATTCGTTAACACGTGACAATATCGAAATCGCTTCCGAAATTGCGGATCTTCTAAGACAACGATTCAACCCATCGAACACTCTTTCTGACAGTTCATATGATGCCAAGCGAATCGAACTACTAGAAATTATTGACAACACAGTTGATCTTGAAGATGCACGAGTTGTTTTAGTTAAAATGCTTGAAGCAGTACATGCAGTTCGAAGAACGAATTTATTCATCGAAGACCGCTATGCCCTCTCTATGCGAATTGATACCTCTCTTCTCACGACCGAGGATAGAAGTGAATCCCCTTATGGGGTTTTCTTTATTCACGGTCGTGATTTCAATGGCTTCCATGTGCGCTTTAGAGATATAGCAAGAGGTGGTGTGCGCGCTATCCATCCAAGAGGAATCGAACAATTCACTCGTGAACAAGAACGACTTTATGATGAAGCGTATAACTTAGCGTTTGCACAACAACTTAAGAACAAGGATATTCCCGAAGGTGGCGCAAAAGCAGCAATACTTGTGCATCCAGAAGGTAGAGTTAGCCGAAGTGTTAAAGCATTTGTAAATTCGATTCTCGATTTAATCACCCCAGAAGAAGCAACTACCTCAAAAGTTGTCGATCGACTACATCACAAAGAACTCATCTACCTTGGACCAGATGAGAATATCACACCAGCGTTAATTGACTGGATCGTAGATCGAGCTCGCCGTCGTGGATATCCAATGCCAACTGCGTTAATGAGTTCCAAGCCGGGTGCGGGAATCAACCATAAAGAGTACGGTGTTACTAGCGAGGGCGTCGTAGTTTTCTTGGACACAGCACTTCGGGCTATTGGTATAAACCCTGACAAAGACACGTTCACGGTAAAAATTACTGGTGGACCAGATGGCGACGTTGCAGGTAATGGGATAAGAATCCTAAACAGGGAATATGAAAATCGAGTAAAAATACTTGGAATTGCAGATGGTTCTGGGTGCGGTGAGGATCCGGATGGTCTTGACCATGAGGAACTACTTCGCCTCTTTAATGAAGGACTTCCAATTGCAAGTTTCGACCGAAGTAAACTTGGGTCAAATGGAACTATTGCGACAATCGATGACCCTGAAGGTGTACATTTACGCAACACTCTTCATGACCGAATCGAATCAGATGCGTTTATCCCATGCGGCGGTAGACCAGCAACGATTCACGGTGGCAACTGGAAAAACTTCTTAAATGAAGATGGAACGCCTAGTTCAAAAGTCATTGTCGAAGGTGCAAATTTGTTCCTTACCCCAGATGCAAGAAGAGAACTTTCAAATGCTGGTGCAATCATTCTAAAAGATTCTTCCGCAAATAAATGTGGTGTTATTTGTTCGAGTTTTGAGATTGGCGCTTGTATGATTCTTGAAGAAGAAGAATTCATGGAAATCAAGGATGTGTTCGTTGAACAGGTTCTTTCACGACTTCGTGACCTCGCTCGTTCTGAAGCCGAACTCCTTGCCCGCCTTCACCAACACCATCCTCATTCCCCTCTTCCAGATATGAGTATTCGTATCAGCCGAATCATGTCTCGAGTTTCCGATTCCCTTATAGCAAACTGGGAGAACATGGAAAATCACCAACAACAAGAACTTAAACGACTTGTTATTGAACACCTTCCACCAATTTTGATAGAACAGGTTGGCGATTCACTTTGGACAGAGATGCCAGAGACCTACCTGCAATGGATGATGGCAAAATCCCTAGCAGCTCGTATCGTCTACCGAGAGGGCTTTGAGTACCTTGAAACAATGGAAGATGCTGACTTGGCTGGACTTGCTCTTAGGTACCTTGACCTTGAAGAAGAACGCGAAATACTCATCGAAGCAATTTTATCCTCTGATTTGCAATACAAAGATAGGGTTGCTGCGTTATTACATGATGCTGGTATTTTTTCAACCATGGGTCGTCGCCACAAAAAGTGACATCCATAAGACTTAAGATAAAGGAGCTGAGCATGATGACCACACGAATTTTCTCTCTCATTTTAGTTGGACTATCATTAACTCCTTTACTAAATGCACAGGTCTCATTAGAAATGGAACCTATAGATGCAAATGCGGAAATCACCAGTGTTACCCTCTATCGAAACCGTGCAGCAATTACAAGAACAGCAACTCTTGAATTAAACACCGGTGGTTACACAATATTCTTCAAAGATATCCCATCGGTTGCCTATCTAGATTCGGTACAGGCGAGTGTAAGTGATAACGCATCTTTGCTAGCAGTTGATACGTCAAACAAACCAATACTTGTAGAGAACAGCAAACTAGTAACTGAACTTGTTGCACAAATCGAAGAGGTGGAAGCCAAACTGATTGATGCAAATTCAGAAGGGAATGCGATAATTTTACAAATTGAGTTACTCAAGACCCTCATAGAAAAAGCATCAAACGACAAAGCCCCACCGATTGAACTAGAGTTGTTCAACGAACAAATAACATTTGCTGGAAATCGAATGCAAGACCTCTCAGCGAAACAATTTGAAAACTCAAACAAAATACGTAAACTCAAAGAGCTTCTGATTAACTTAAAGCAACAAAAACACAATATTTCGATTGGGACAAAAAATCAGATAGACGCAATTGTTGACATCGGTGTTGCAAATCCGTGCGAAGTTGAAGTACAACTAACTTACTTAGTAAGCAATGCTTCATGGACTCCCACCTACTCCATTCACGCTAATACAGATGGAAATACTATTTCTATTGATTATGAAGCGGAACTAAACCAAAAAACTGGTGAGAATTGGACTGATGTTTCTCTAACATTATCCACCGCACAGCCGCAACAATCAATTACCCCGCCAATGCCAAGTCCATGGTATGTGGATGTCTATCAACCACCACAACCAACATCTGCACCAAGGTTACCGAATTTCGAAACCAAATCAGATTCTGCTCTGTTAGAGAGAAGACTTTCACTTGGTACCGCTGTAGAAGTAGCATCTGCGGCCGCTGCAGTTGTCGGCGATGGTCCAGCGGTGAGTTTTGTGCTGCCACGAACTGTCACAATTCCGTCGGACATAACCGAGTCCCAAACCACCTCGATTGCCTCTATCGAAACATCGGCGGAGCAATACCTTATAGCAGTCCCTATGTTGACCGATCGTGTCTTTGTACGAAGTGAAGTCACAAACAAAAGCGACTACATCTTGCTACCTGGCCGCGCATCCATTTTTCACGGTGGTGATTACGTTGGCAAAACATCACTGAAGACAATTGCCCCAAATCAAACTTTCCCCCTCGACTTAGGAATAGATGCATCAGTTATATCAACAAGAACTCTTGTTGAAAAAGTGACATCATCAACTGGTTTATTTGGCTCTGGAAAACAAACAACGTACGATTTTCAAATTGAAATATCTAATGGTAACGATGCCGAAATTGATATTCACGTTTACGACCGCATCCCTGTCTCACGAAATGAAGAAATTGAAGTCGTCCTTAAAAATATATCATCACCTCTCTCAACAAATGCTAATTACCTCAAAACGGAACGCACAAAAGGGATTTTGCGCTGGGATCTCAAAGTACCCGCAAATTTGACTGGGGAGGCAAGTTTCAAATTGACTTGGCAAGTAGAGATTGCAAGAGGAAAAGACATAGACATAACCCCACTTCCAGAGTAAAAACGGGCATTGCAGGGCTTCTTCAAGAACAAAGACCAATCTTCCTTGGGCAGAACTTGGTCGGATTGGTACACTGTGCACTTCAGTTTGTTCATTTCTAAGTGGTTCACTTGCGAACCCACCACTATTCAGGATACACACACGAATGCGATTTTTTCAACGACGGTACTGTCTACTAACGCTCTCTATGCTCCTCCTTGTTACACCTTATGGGTGTGAGGAATCTGGAAACAACACTACCCGAAATGCACTTGACACACTTCTTGTTGACCTTGATGCTGCTGTAAGTGCTAACAGTCAAGATGCCTTAGAAAAAGTTACTAAAGATATCAAGCAAGTACAAGCTACCGAAAAAACAAATATACAAAGCAAAAATTTGATTCTTGCAACAGCCAATGAAAAACTAGCGCGAATTAAATTCGGGGCTCTGTCGACCTCTATAAATTCGATAAAAATTTCATTACACTCCATCGCAACTAAATCAACTCAAATTGCACGTATCCGCGGTACAGCATCTTCTTTCTACCATGCAGGTCAACCATCCAAAGATATCGACATGGGGCAGCAAATACAATTGATTGCAGAACAAAGCAAAATTATCCAAAATGGAATCCTTACAGAGTCCACAACTGCAATAGCAGAAAGTGATAAGGCAAGTGAAGTTGCAAGGGAGCAAGCACGCGCTCTAAGCGAAGAAGCCGAAGAATTATTCAAGTCAGCAGAAAAACTAGGGCTAATAGAGGGGCACAAATCATTCAAACAAGGTGTTAAAACTGTACGCAAATCGCAAAAACTTAGTATGTCGGCTGAAGAGATTGAAACAAAAACTTCACTGCTGACCAAACGTATGCTAGAAGATTCTAGGGCTGAACTAGAAGCCATATCTTCAATTCTAAACGGTGTTAACAATACAAACGATATGCTTGATCAAATTCGCAACTCATCGATTCAAAATGCAGCTAACCTCAGACAATTCGCAGATAATCTCGACAACGAATTAGCACAAAAAATGAACGATACGATAGTGAGTACGGATACTGTCGTAACAACTCTTGACGAAATTGCTAATCACCTTCAAACATCAATCCAAGCCGTGAACCGTTCAAGTGGTACTTCAAGAGAAGCAAGGAAAACCTCTGCTTCGTGGAAAGTAAGCCTTGAGTGGCTCAAAGGTCAAATCGAAGAGTCAAAACTTGCTCTTCTAGTTGGAGAAGAAGAAACCATAACTAAACTCATCGCAAACGGTATGGTCACATCATCAAATAAATGGATGGCTCTTGGCGACACATTAAATTTAGAAATCAATAGAACTATTGAGAATGCGATTTCCGCTTACAAAAATGCTATTGATGCTGCTAATGACCTTGGCTCAAATGGCGAACCGCTTTCCGTACAGTTCAACAAACGCATTTCCATTTTGCAAGGCAATTAAATCCAAGAGACACCTCCTGCTGAAGGTAATACAACCACAATGCAGTAACTTATCCCTAAACGACCCGCGGGATTGTTTCTACTTACCAAGAACAACACGTGCTGCATCTCGAACAAGTTGGTTTTCCGAATCATCGGCTGCAATTGCATTAAGTTTTGTTAGTAATTCCTCGTCATCTCTCTTAGACAGAATATTTCCTGCAACAATTACTGCGTTTCGTCGAATCATTCCAAGTTTAGCACGTTTCATTGCAGACCCACGAAAGTTATCGACGCGGTCTTCATCATCCCAACTAAGAACATCGAATACATTCAGTGAATCCAACTTAGAAGCGTATGCATCGTGTATTTTTGCATTAGCAGTCAATTTATTTGGGCTATTATGTGGGCACACTTCTTGGCAAATATCACAACCGAAAATCCAATCACCAATCTTTGGATAGAGTTTAGGATCGATGCCGCTTCGATGCTCAATCGTTAAATAACTAATACATTTCCTTGCGTCAATTTCCCAAGGAGTAATCGCTTCAGTCGGGCATGCATCAATGCACCTCGTACATGTTGCACACGGATTCGCTTGCACAGGGACTGTTGGATTTATCTTTGCAGTTGTCACAATCGCTCCAAGTAATAACCAACTTCCAATCCCCTGTTCAATCAAAAGGGTATGTTTCCCTATAGCACCAATTCCTGCTCGCTGTGCAAATTCACGTTCGAGTAGTGGAGCCGTATCAACGCACCCACGGAATGTTTCTTCTGGCAACTGCGCCTTCAAAGCATCACAAACTTTATGTAAACGTTTCTTCATTACTTTGTGGTAATCACAACCTCTTGCGTACCTTGCAACTCTTCCACTTCGTATATCAGTTGGTTTTTCCTCAAGTTGGGCATACCTGTCAGCAACGCATATAACAGAGGTTGCACCATCAACTAAATTTCTTGGGTCAAGCCGAATATCAACATTCCTCTTCATCCACTGCATCTCGCCCTGTTTGCCATCTTCAAGCCACGAAACAAGAGATGAATCGTGCTCTGACCGTGTTGCTTTTGCTACCCCAGCAATCGCAAAACCTTGAGCGATACACAAATCTACAACTACACTGGTCTCAAGCATAAATTCTAAAAGTCCGGTGAAATGCTAGGTGGAACGAGTTCAAGATTTGCATATTCAAGTACCAAGTGCTTTACGCTGCCACTAAACTGCACCGTTACCGTCGAACCCCTTGTTCTTCTAATTATGCGCTGAACTTCTCCAACTCCAAACCGTTTGTGCCGAACAACTGAGCCAACTGTAATTTCATCCTTATAAACATCTTCTTGACTAGATGCTTCATGAGTGTCAACTGTTACTTCTTCGTGATGGGATGTACCGAACATCTCTCGAATAAATCGGCTTGCCATTGTTCGATTACCAAGTCCTCGTTGTGTTCTTCTTCTTGCATTCGTCAGTAACAAATGCTTTCTTGCTCTAGTCACACCAACATAACAAAGACGACGCTCTTCTTCCATTTGGTTATTATCAAAAAAAGAACGCTCATGAGGTAACAACCCTTCCTCTAATCCTGCGATAGCAATAAAATCAAATTCTAACCCCTTGGCAGCGTGAAGCGTCATCAATGTCACTGCTCCATTCAATGGGTCAACAGAATCTGCATCACTCACAAGTGCAACGTGTTCCAAAAAAGCAAATAGAAGTTGCAGTGGAGTCGGTGCTTCACCCTCCACTGAGTCATACCGGTCTTCAAACTCAGATGCTGCAGATATTAACTCTTCTAAGTTTTGTAACCGTTCTAAGTCATCATCCCCAGCATTTTTCGAATAGAACTCCTCAAGCCCCGATTCCCTTACAACCCGCTCAACCAAATCTGCAAGAGAACCCGCTGCTGTCAAACTCTCTTCACTTCTTGCATCTACTTGCCATTGATTGAATGTTGTACTAAATTTTTTCATCGAAGTCACAGCGCGAGTTGTAAACCCATTATTTTTTGAAACATACGAAATTGTTTCAAGCATCGATTCGTTACGTTGTTTTGCAAGTTGCTCCAAACGAGAAATCGATGTTGTGCCAATCCCGCGAGTTGGAGTATTGATAATCCGTGCAAATGAGACATCATCACGAGGATTTACAAGTAATCTTAAATACGACAGCGCTTGTTTAATCTCTTGCCTAGCATAAAACGCAGTTCCTCTGGCTACAAAGTGAGGGATGCCAGCAGTACGAAAAGCATCTTCAAGTACACGGCTCAAAGCATTCACTCTATAGAGAACCGCCATCTCTTTTAGTAGTACACCTTCGCTTTGAAGTCGAACTACTTCACGGACAATTGCTTCTGCTTCTTCGTGTTCACCTTCAAGTGATAAGTTCGTTGGCATATTCCCATCATCTAATTCTGTAAACAATTTCTTTTCTTTACGCTGCAAATTATTTGAGATGAGATTAGATGAAGCAGTAACTATATGTCCTGTAGAGCGGAAGTTTCGACCAAGAGGGATAACTGTGGCGTCACCAAATTGTTCTTCAAAATCAAGTATGTTTGATATGTCTGCACCACGCCATGCATAAATAGATTGGTCAGGATCACCAACGACACATATATTCCTGTGGTTTTTAGCGATACTGTTCGCAATCACAAACTGCGTATGGTTTGTGTCTTGGTATTCGTCAATCATCAGAAATTGGTACCGCTCTTGCAAACTTTTCCGTACCTCGTCATCACTGTGTAGCAGTTGTGCTGTTTTTAAAAGCAAATCGTCAAAATCGACTGCATCATTACTACGAAGAATATTTTCATAAGCACAATAAATTTTTGCAATCGACTTTGTATAAAAGTCGTGTGCCTCATCATTATACGCATCAACATCAATCAATTTATTCTTTGCTGCACTAATAGCAGCAAGTACGGAGACCGGCTTCCAATTTGAATCACTTAATTCACAATCACGAATAGCTGTTTTAACTGCACTGCGCTGATCCGCTGTATCGTAAATTGTGAATGTTGTTGTTCCAATAATCCTATCACCCCAATCCCGCAAAACTCGTGCACAAAAAGCATGGAAGGTTGAAACGGTTAAACCGCGTGCATGCAGTTCGCGCTCTTCAAGTAAAGAGAAAACACGCTCGCGCATTTCTTGTGCTGCTTTGTTAGTGAAAGTTAATGCAAGTATTTGCCAAGGTGCAACACCATTTGCAATCATATTTGCAATGCGCCTAGTTACGACTGTCGTTTTCCCAGATCCAGGTCCCGCAAGTACAAGAAGAGGACCATCCGTGTGTTCGACTGCCTCCTGTTGTGCTTTGGTTAATTTACTCTTCTGTACGTCCGTGCCCTTCATTGCAACAGTGTAATATGGCTGAGCCATAATTAATGAAAATCGGCGTTTATTCCTCAAAAAAGGGGAAATAGGTAATTTAGAAAAGATGCTCGACAGTCTATCCACAAGACCAAATCATTTCACCTCGTCCCTAAGTTCCGATAGAACGGTGATTTAGAACCCCAGTAAGATAGATACGATATTTTGTGGTTTAGCGTATTGCAGACCCAAGATGTAGTGGTACGATAGCAAAGTGTGGAACACACTTTATTTGCTGAAATTGAACACAAAAAAACAGCAAATTTCTGTCTAAAAACCACAAGAGGTCTCGTTTTCACGGAAAAACGGGCGAATTTTTGTTTCTTGTGGGATGACCAAAGAGAGGCGAGTAGATGACCGTACTTTGTGACAGACAAATTGAAGAACTGATAACTATTGAACCGTTTCAAAAGAACGAAACAAGACCGGGGACTGTTTCATACGGCGTTTCAAGTTACGGTTATGACGTAAGAGTAGGAACTAAGTTCAAAATATTTACCAACGCAACAACTGGTGGAGTTGCAGTCATCGATCCAAAAGAATTTACCGAGGACTTTTTTATAACAGTCGACACCTCACAAACGCGTAATGATTTCATCATCATTCCTCCAAATAGTTTTGTGTTGTGCGAAACAGTAGAGGTATTTGAAATCCCACGCGACGTGATTGCTATCTGTGTTGGCAAAAGCACCTACGCACGATGCGGACTAATTGTTAACGTCACGCCGCTTGAACCACAATGGCGTGGGAAAATAACACTTGAAATTAGTAATAACACACCCCTACCTGCAAAAATTTATGCCAATGAAGGGATTGCTCAACTTGTATTCCTTAAGGCCTCCCAAATGTGCGACATAAGTTACGCAGACAAAAATGGAAAATATCAAGACCAAGAAGGACTCACCCTTCCAATGGTTGACACTTAACAAACTTTAACGAACAACGTATTTATTGAAACAAGACAAACAACAAAGAAACAAAGTTAGAAAAGCACGGAAGCAGCAACAGCACAGATGAACATACAAAGAAGATTTACAACAGCAGGCGAAAATGTTTGGGACACCGTAGAGTGGTCCACGCGTTCAACAAAAATTACAAATGCGGATGGATCCGTCGTGTTCGAAATGAATGACGCGCAAATTCCATCCTCATGGAGCCAACTCGCCGCTGATATTATGGTAAGCAAATATTTCCGCAAAGCAGGCGTTCCGCAGACAAATGAGGATGGAACCCCCGAACTCGATAAAGATGGCAAGGCAGTCACCGGCTCTGAAACATCCGCTCGACAAGTCATCCACCGACTAGTCGGGTGTTGGAGAAGTTGGGGGGAATCACATGGGTACTTTGATACACCTGAAGATGCTGAGTCCTTTTATGACGAACTTTGCTGGATGATGCTAAACCAAGTCAGTGCTCCAAACAGTCCACAGTGGTTCAATACTGGATTGAACTGGGCATACGGTATTTCTGGTCCAGCGCAAGGTCACTTTGTTGCAGACCCAGAAACGGGTTCAGTAAGTCCTGCGGATGACGCATACTCACACCCACAACCACACGCATGCTTTATCCAATCTGTTTCAGACGACCTAGTTAACAAAGGCGGCATCATGGACTTGTGGACTCGTGAAGCACGCCTCTTTAAGTATGGTTCGGGAACTGGATCAAATTTCTCTATGGTTCGTGGAAATGACGAACCACTTTCGGGTGGAGGAAACTCAAGCGGTTTAATGAGTTTCCTTAAAATTGGTGACCGAGCTGCTGGAGCAATCAAATCCGGGGGCACCACTCGGCGCGCAGCGAAGATGGTTTGCCTTGATGTTGACCATCCAGATATCGAAGAGTTCGTTAGTTGGAAAGTTCGTGAGGAATTAAAAGTCGCTGCACTCGTTGAAGGCATGAAGCACCTCACAGACGAACAAAAACAACAGGCAAAAGACCTTGGATTAACTCTCGATTATGACTTTAACGGTGAGGCGTACCAGACGGTTGCAGGTCAAAACTCCAACAACTCAGTTCGCCTTTCCCACGACTTCTTAGAAGCCGTCGATCGCGAGGAGGATTGGGAACTAATCCGCCGAACAGATGGAGAAGTTGCAAAATCCATCCCAGCCCGCGGATTATGGAACACAATCTGCGATGCTGCATGGCACTGTGCTGACCCAGGTGTTCAATTTGACACTTCGATTAATGATTGGCATACATGCCCAAAAAGCGGTCGTATAAATGCATCGAATCCTTGTAGTGAATATATGTTCCTCGACGACACTGCATGCAATCTTGCTTCACTAAACCTTCTAAAGTTTTATGACAGCAACACACGTATGTTCGACATTGATTCTTTTGAACATGCAGTTCGTCTTTGGACAATCGTTCTTGAAATATCCGTCTTGATGGCTGCTTTCCCATCGGAAGCAATCGCAAATCAAAGTTGGCGATATCGAACACTTGGGCTTGGCTATGCAAATTTAGGTGCCATGCTGATGCAGGCAGGTATAGCGTATGACAGCGACGCAGGTCGAGCAGTTTGTGGTGCAATTACCGCAACCCTAACCGGTCGTGCGTACGCCGTCAGTGCTGAAATGGCTGCGGAACTCGGTCCTTTCGACGGTTTTGCTGACAATGCAAAAGACATGATGCGGGTGATTCGTAATCACAGCCGTGCAGCAAACGGTATCACTCGTGACAGCGGAGAGTATGAAAAACTTCGACTTGCACCCGTCCCGATCAATCACGCATTGTTCCTTGACGACTCAATTAACATTACCAACGCTGGTGCACTCCTTGGACGAGCCGTACAAGCATGGGACGAAGCACTTGATTTAGGTGGACGGCACGGTTTTAGAAATGCTCAGGTAACAGTCATAGCTCCAACCGGAACAATTGGCTTGCTAATGGACTGCGACACAACTGGAGTAGAACCTGACTTTGCCCTCACTAAGTTTAAAAAACTTGCGGGTGGCGGTTACTTCAAAATCGCAAACCAATCGTTGCAACCCGCATTGCTTGCACTCGGTTACAGCGCGCATGATGTTGAACAAATGATGCTCTATGTCATGGGAACTCTAACACTTGATACACCGATGCCAAAAACCGTTACTGACGATGGTGAAGTGATTTCGTTTGCGACCTTCTTACTTGAAAACGAATACACCCAAGAAGACATCGATGCGATGAATGAGGTTTTGCCAACTTATTTTGAGTTGTCCTTTGCATTCGCTGCTTGGTCGATGCCAGAGCATGTGCTAGAAACACTCGGAATGACAAGAGAAGTAGCAACAAACAATCCTTCCTTCAACGGTCTAAAACTACTTGGATTAACGAGTGATGAAATCACCGAATTAAATCGTCGCATCTGCGGAACCGGCACCATTGAAGGCGCCCCAGCACTAGTGGAAGAACATCTGCAGGTCTTTGATTGTGCAAATAGATGTGGTGAGACCGGTGTTCGATACATCGCTCCTGAAGGACACATCCGAATGATGGCAACATGCCAACCATTCATCACTGGTGCTATTTCAAAAACAATCAATCTTCCAAACGAAGCTACGACCGATGACATTGCAAAAGCGTATTGGTTGAGTTGGGAACTTGGTCTCAAGGCAAACGCGCTCTATCGAGAT
This sequence comes from uncultured Isosphaeraceae bacterium, assembly GCA_964483425.1. Taxonomy (GTDB): domain Bacteria; phylum Planctomycetota; class Phycisphaerae; order Phycisphaerales; family SM1A02. The sequence continues at coordinate 30,731 of CAZABE010000018.1, forward strand.
GGTTGCAAGTTAAGCCAGCCACTCAACACAAAGGGTGATGTTGATATTGATGACGAAGAAGACGAGATAGAGGTGTCCGCGGCTCATGAAGAAATTGCAAATGAAGTTGTTGCTGCAGCAGACATGGCAACAGAAGACCATCCGCAGGTTATCGAAAGAATCGTTGAAAAAATAATCGAAAAACCTATGAGGAGACGTCTTCCAGACACACGAAGGAGTATTACTCACCACTTCAATGTCGCCGGACACGAAGGATATCTCACTGTCGGAATGTACGAAACCGGCGGCCCCGGTGAATTATTTATCACGATGTCTAAAGAGGGTTCAACAATCGGCGGTTTGATGGATAGTTTAGGTACTGCGATAAGTGTTGCTCTGCAATATGGTGTTCCAGTCGAAAGTTTGGTCAGCAAGTTTGCATACCAACGATTTGAACCACAAGGCATAACAACTAACCGCGACATTCCATTCGCCAAGAGTTTGGTCGATTACATTTTTCAGTGGATGGGCATGCAATTCATCGATGGTTACAAAGAAGCGAATTTACCAAACCGCTCAAGTTCCACAACTACTGTGGATCAAAACAAACGGACCACACCAGTCAAGGAGGACACACGATGGTCAGCACAAACATTAGAAACTTCTTCTACAACACCCCGAGATTCTGCGACCACCGACCTTGGTACCAATTCTCCAAAGGGTGCCTTAGAAAAGGTGAAGACCGATGCGGTAACAGTACAACAACGGTACGACAGATTGAGTATCGCAAATTCAGAGAGCGGTATGCAAGTACAAGTGATAGAAGAAACAACTGTGCAGTCCTCGCTAAGCCAATCTAATGCGAAGATGCAGGGCGATGCACCAGCATGTCCATCATGTGGTGCGATTACTGTCCGAAATGGAACCTGTTACAAATGTATGAACTGCGGTGATTCGCTTGGATGTTCATAATCAAATGGAGAGAACTGGCTGGGAGTTGCTGGAGTGAAACACGGATGACTGAAGATGCAAAAGTAAGAGGAAGGAACCACTTGCTCGAGTGGTGCGCCGATGGAACGGTGACATCCTCATGTTCCGCCATTGGACGGAACACCATCTTCAGAAAATGGCACTTTAGCAATTGTGACCTTCGCCCAGATCAAGGATGAACTGAGGCACCTGTGCGGAGTTGCCACCACCATGGTGGGTGACTCCTTCTCTTCCCCCCCCTGAGACGGACCCACCACCGTCTTAGGGGGTTTTTTTATTAACCACCACCGGACCTTGGGGTCAGACCCCAAGGTGTCATTTTCGTTACAATTCCCGTTTTATGGATTTCACCAATTACATCCCCGTTTTGCTAATCATCTTCATGGCTTCCGCTTTCGGCATTATCAATATAGTCGCTTCCTGCTTACTCGGCCCCAAGAGGTCTGGCAAGGTTAAGGATTCAATTTATGAGTCAGGTATGAATCCGATTGGAACTGCCAGAAAACGCTTCAACATTCGCTTTTTCATTTTAGCAATGACTTTTTTGATTTTTGATATCGAGATAATCTTTCTATATCCTTGGGCGGTCGATTTTTCCCAACTCGCCCAAGGCAGCCAAGAAGCAACCTTATTCCTCGGGAGAATCCTGTTTTTCTTAGGAACTTCAATCGTGGCGTATATTTACGCATGGAAAAAGGGCGTATTCAACTGGGATTGATGCTTCTCTTTGTAGTAGAATGCGCAACCGCAATCGCGGGGTGTAGCTCAGCTTGGCAGAGCGCTTGTTTTGGGAACAAGAGGTCGCAGGTTCAAATCCTGTCACCCCGACTTAATAAAAGATGCCCTTCGCAAGAAGGGCATCTTTTATTAAGTCGGTAAGCCGCTCGTTTCACTCGCGACTTGGAATCTTTTGAGAGCCATTGGCAGTGAAAGAGCATACTGCCCGCCACTACCAACGGCTCTCAAAATCTTCGTGACAACATTTGGTCCATCCAATTGCTATCGCGATTGGATGGTTCAAATCCTGTCACCCCGACTTAATAAAGAAACCGTTAAGGGTTTCTTTATTAAGTCGTAAGGTCGCTCGCTTCGCTCACGCCCTTGTGTTCTCAAGATTACAGGGAATGTAAGAGCGAAGCGCCCGTCCATTCCCTGAAATCTTTCGCCCACGGTGACTGATTTGGCGGCACTGTCAGCATTCGCTGAAAGTGGCGACAAATCCTGTCACCCCGACTTAATAAAGAAACCCTTAACGGTTTCTTTATTAAGTCGTAAGGTCGCTCGCTTCGCTCACACCCTTGTGTTCTCAAAGTAGGCAACTAAACAATCACACAAGTCATCGGCTCAGATGGCATGAGCGTTGTCTACGAAGTCCAGCAAGAATCGCCAAGAAGAGCAATCGCTACCTGTAAGGTGACCACCGTTTTTTGCACCTATCAGACGGTAAAAAGAAAAAAAAACAAGTAGTAAG
>CAZABE010000019.1:0-12917 GCA_964483425.1 uncultured Isosphaeraceae bacterium
AGTTGCAATACGACAAAACAAAAAAGATTGCCCTGTAATATTGCTTGGTGACACTGTGCACGACGTAACAAGCGGGAAAGCTGCTAGATGCAATGTAATTGCTGTCTGTACTGGTTCCCACAACCGTGATACACTTATGGCATCTGAACCAGAACTTTTATTAGAAGATTTATCAGATACAGAGGCAGTTCTACATTGGATGACCAATGCGCAAATCCTGTAACACTTAAAGAACGAGTCGTTTCAATTGACGTGCTAAGAGGGGTAGCGGTTCTCGGAATTTTGCTGATGAACGTCGTCTCATTCTCGATGGTAACTAGCGCGTACGAACTTCCTACTGTGTATGACGATCTTTCGGGACCTGATTGGTGGACTTGGCTTATTTTGCATTACGTAGCAGACACCAAGTTCATGTCTATTTTTTCCATTCTTTTTGGTGCTGGTGTTTGCATCTTTATGGACCGTGCACAGGAAAAAGGAAACAGGGTTTGGAAATTACAATTTAGCAGGATGTGGTGGCTCTTTGTAATAGGAATGCTTCATGCTTATTTATTGTGGTATGGAGACATCCTCGTTGCGTACGCAATCTGTGGCATATTCATTGCCTTGATGCGTAAGTGGAAACCAATTGTTTTATTCGTTGTTGGTTTTGTAGCCATGTTTCTTGTGCCGATTGGATTTATGTTATTCATTTATTGGAGCATGCAATTTTGGCCTGAAGAGGATGTATTAAAGATGCAGGATTCAGTGCTGTTGAGTTCTCCAGAGATGCAGGGCGAAATTGCTGCTTATACAGGGAGTTGGGTCGGACAGTTACCACACCGAGCAATTACTGTTCTTATGTTGCAATTTATAATCTTTCCGTTTTATTTGTTCTGGCATTGTGCTGGGTTAATGATGGTTGGGATTGCAGCATACAAATGGAACATACTGTCTGGTTCAAGAACAGTACGTTTTTACATAATTACTTTAATTACCTCTTCGATAATCGGATTTCCTCTAATTGCAATAGGTGTCTGGTACAAACAACAACACGAGTGGGACCCTGCACTGATGAGGTTCCTAGATAGCAATTGGAACACAGTTGGCGGTGTTTTTGTCTCTTTTGCTTGGATTTGCCTAGTGATGCTTATATGTAAACTGGGATTATTTACGTTTGCAAGAAAAGCGTTGGCTGCAACTGGGAGAATGGCATTAACGAACTATCTTGGGCAGACCATAATTTGCACAACCATTTTTTATGGGCATGGTCTTGGGTGGTTTGGCCAGTTTGAAAGACTAGAATTGCTTTATTTAGTTGTTGCAATTTGGATCTTTCAAATTTTCTTTAGTTTGTTTTGGCTAAGCAGATTCCGATTTGGTCCTTTTGAGTGGCTTTGGAGGTGTGCGACCTATATGAGAGCGCAGCCGCTACTTCGATAACAGTTTGGTATCATTCAATGATGCAGTCATTTGGATCACTTTGTAGCGATTTTTACGTAAATCAAAAAATTTCCTTGAGCGTTGATTTGCCAAAAATCCAAGAATCATCAACCGATATGTTTGAAAGGATTCGCAAAGTTTTTCCTGAATTTGAACGTGTTAGACCATTTGATGGCGAGGTTGCTCTTGAGACGTCCGAAGTGGATGGGCGCTACCAGTGGGTAGGGCTTCGACCACGTTCAATTGGCTCTGGTTTTTTGAACCCGAATCACATTGAAGATGCATATAACTTGCATCGCCTTGTGCTTGAATTAGCTCCATATTATTTATCCTTAACTCCTTTGCATGTTGAATTTATAGAACTTGTTTATGGTTTTGATTTAAATGCAAGGGAAAACCGTAACAATGTTGTGATGCAATCTCTTCTTGCAAATACGCCGCTTGCAACTTTAGCGGATGAATCGATAGAACCGCTATTAGACGTGCAACCTAGAATCGGATTCGCTCTCAATGAAGCGTGTGATGTACAGGCATTTGTTGAAGTGAAGACGAGAACCAGTGCATCAGAAACCGCAACGCAAGTTTTTCAAGATGAACCTATCAGTGTGTTTTTAACAATTAGAAAAAATGGCCCAATCCAAGAAATCGAAGAATTAGAATCAACTTTTTCCCGACTTGCTGCACATATCGAGCATATCGCAGAGAGTCGGGTTGTGCCTGATATAGTTGTTCCGTTACACCAAGCGATTGGAATAAATTAAGCCCGTTTATTAAATAGGGTTAATTAAAACATTTTAAGGACTCGATTTGGTTGCTCTGGAGATCCAGTTAAGCAACTTAATCGTGCTGATTCGCAAAGCGCAAGTACTCTAGGCGCGTCAGCCATAGTTGGTTCACTTGAATGTATGCCGTCTGCGATGAGTTCTGCAAGAGATGAGTTACCATCACTAAGTGTAATCGTATGACCCTGACCCAGCATTTGAAGTTCGCGTTTCCAAGTCGATTGGTCACTTAGAAGTAGAGTGGCAATTCGATTTTGAGCGAACTGAAGATTGACTGTCATGTGACCACTCAGGTCGCTTGGCTCATCTGGGATGCTGTTGCTATGTAGAAAAGCCTGAACTAATTCAGGGGTTCCAAATAAATGGTTGATGCAATCCATTGCATCAAATAACCGAGACCAGAGCGTTCCCTCAATTGGAGAACAAGTCATCGTGCAGTGCGCAGAAATGGGTTGCCCGAATTGGTCGATATCATCAAATGCCTCACCGTAACTTGCGCTTCTGCGCATTAGTGGAACAAATTTGGCTGCTGGTGTCTGGTCAGTTTCATTAACAAGTTCATCCATCGAGCCATAAAGTGGGGTAGTAGTAACAGTTTGCATTGTTCGATGTCGTAAAAGTTCACTAAGCGATACATCATACGCATTGGGCTCAGCAATCCATAGGATGGCATCATCATGTTCCGTTGCAAGTGTACGGATATCAGCACAAGTATTGACTTTGAGCGAATCACCAAGAGTAGGCAATTCACTCTGGTTGGATGTGCCGATACCTTTAAGTGTCATATTCGAGGCCTTTATGACATCTTTAAGAAGAGTTTCTTGCTTCGGTTCAATCCACGCAACTATTCCTGGTTTCCTCTTCGGCATACAGGCAGTGTACACATGGCGTACAATATATGTGTGGACAGACGGTCGCGGGTTTCTATTCGTGAGAAACGCGAGGAAAGTCCGGACACGATAGGAAACGGTGGTGGATAACGTCCACCGACCTTTGATTGCAGGTTAGGGATTAGTGCCACAGAGAGCAGACCGCCGATGGATTACTTCGGTATTCACAGGTAAGGGTGAAAAGGTGCGGTAAGAGCGCACCGCTTGCTTGGTGACAAGCATGGCAAGGTAAACCCCACCGCGTGCAAGCGCAAGCAGTTCTCGATTCGCTTTTGCGAATGTCCTTGTCCGAGGAATGAGAACGGGTCGCGTGCAAAAGTTTACTGGCAACAGTAAACGTAGATGAATGGCCGTCCTAGACAGAATCCGGCTTATCGTCCACTAGCAATCACTAACACCCCCTCCTCCTAGCGGAGGAGGGGGTGGCTTTTTTTAAAAAACTTCCCCAGATTTCAGTTGTTCCTTATGGTGCTTTTAAGGTTACTTTCACAACGATGTTTGCTTCACCTCTTCGGACTGTGAAATCTACTTCGTCACCTGGAGAGGATTCTTTTAGTAATTCCATAAGTTTGCGTCCGCCGGTAAGTTCAATGTCATTCCAAGCAAGCAGTACATCGTCAGCTTGCAAGCCGGCGTCTGCTGCGCTTGTGCCTTCGCTTACTCCGGTTAACAAAATACCAGTTTCAAGAATTTCAGAGTATGAAGGATGAACGCCAAGACGAACTGCTGAGGGCATACGGGTAGTTCTTCCCTTGCTACCTTTGGTATTAGTTGTGAATGTAAGTTTGTCTTCATGCACAAGGTGAGATGCAAAATCATAAACAAGACCAGTAACAAGTGCTCCGCCATCGGGGTTTGTTGTAAATGCTTGGTCTTGAGGGGTGTGGTACTCCTCAGTCAATCCTGTAAAAAAGAATAGAACTGGAATATCTTTTGAGTAAAAGTTCGTGTGGTCGGATGGTCCAGTTCCACTTGGTGTTAGCATTGCAGAAACAGATGAGTTCTTGACGACTTCTGGGATAAACTCATCAAATTGTGTTGCAGTACCTGTTCCTGAAATTGAAATGTTATTGTTGCTAAGGTTTCCAATCATGTCGAGATTAATCATCGCATTAACATTACCAAGTTCCATTGTTGGATCTTTAACAAATTTTGCAGAACCGTGAAGACCAGCTTCTTCAGCGTCAAAGAAAATGAAGATAATCGACCTTAAATGTTCATGGTCGGTTATTGCATAATGTTCAGAAAGTAGTCGTGCTAAAATTAAATTTGCCGAAGTCCCTGAGGAATTGTCATCTGCACCATGGTGTAATTCGCCAACGGAAGAAGTTCCAGTGTAACCATATCCAACATGGTCGTAGTGTGAACCGATTACCAACCACTCAGTGCTTAACTCGCCACGACCTGTTAAGACACCGGCTACATTTTGTGCATGTTTGCCTGATGATTCAACTTTAGTTTTTAGCGTAACAAGTTGTGTAAGTGGAATGGTTTTAACAGAGCCCGCATCCGCTTGTTCCTGCAATTCTTCAATTGTATAACTAGAACCAAGAACCAAGTTTGCAACTTCTTGGGTGCACTGCACGACGGGAATATCAGTTGAACCGAATCGACCAGATCTTGTCTTCTCAAGTCCACGTCGACCATCACGGCAATTTGGTGGATTAACAAGAATTACTCCTGCAGCACCTTTGTCTATAACGGCTTGCATTTTGTCTTTAATATTTGAATGTGTTCCAAAACGTCGATTTGCCCACTGACTTACTCCATCTTCATCTAATGGTTCATACCTAAGCATAAGTGCAATTTGACCAGTTAAGTTGGTGTCTTCATCAAAACTAGAGTATCCATTTTCTCCTTCTTCAATTGCGTACCCAACGAAGGTTACAGGTGCGGTTACATCACCAGAGCCACTATTGCCAAGTACAACATAGTCGCGCTCTTGTAAAAGTGCCATATCTCCAACAGATACGAAGGCAGAATTAACAATCGGAGGTGAACCGTCAACCTCAAAGGTAAATGGTTGATACCAAGATGTGTTGTTGCTAAATGCGGGAACTAAACCCACTTCATCAAGATTCCAGACGATGTATTCACCTGCAATCTCGCTACCTTTTGTGCCCGGCTCTCTACCCGCAAGCCACGAGTTTGATAGAAAAGTTAGGTGTTCAAAAAACTCTATTGCAAGTGGGTGTGCCTCATCAAAGTATGTTTCAATAGCGTCATCTTGCATTGTGCTTTCGGGTTTGAAAGAGCGCACAGACCGTGGACCCTCGGTGACAGTCCCACTTGGGATAGAGTTCGGTGAAAAGGAAAAAAGAACTGTTGTAATTATGAGTCGTATCATGGATAAGAGTTTATACTTACCGCTCTAAAACAGCGAGTGCAAATATGGATTACACCCAATTAAATGCTACCCAAAGAGAAGAAATGTGCAAAGCGATAGGTATCGCGTCACCAGATGAACTGTTTGACGTAATTCCTAAAGAAATTCGGTGCACGGAAGGGTTAGATTTAATGCCTGCCTTAAGCGAATTGGAACTCCAAAGATCCCTTGCAGAGATGGCATTTCACAACCATGGACCGCACGATATGCCTTGTTTCATGGGATGTGGTGCTTACGACCATTTTTATCCAACCTTGATTGACCAACTAACAAATAGAGCAGAATTTCTAACGTCCTACACTCCTTACCAAGCAGAAGCATCACAAGGTTCCCTTCAAGCATTTTTTGAATTCCAAACACAGATAGCTCGGCTGACTGGTTTAGAAATTGCAAATGCAAGTCTATATGACGGGGCAACCGCGGTTGCTGAAGCAGTATTGCTTGCTACAAATACAACGCGCAGGAAAGAAGTTCTTGTTGCATCGACTTTGCACCCAGAATACCTAGCGGTTTTGCGTACAGTTCTTGCTGACTTGAACATAACAATTACGACGCTAGAGGCAACCCAAGGTTGCATCTCTCCAGAAACTATAGAGAAATCGATGTCGGATAAAGTTGCAGGAGTGGTTGTGCAATCACCAAACATCTGGGGTCTCATAGAGGACTGGGATGGATGTTTTGAGGTTGTTCATAGGACTCCAAAAACAGCAGCAATAGCGGTATTCAATCCGATTGCATGTGGTGTATTGAAAACACCCGGAGCTTGCAATGCAGATATCGCAGCAGGAGAGGGACAACCGCTTGGTAATGCGCTCAATCTTGGTGGTCCTTACTTAGGACTTCTTGCTGCGAAAGAAACGTATACAAGAAGAATGCCCGGACGACTTATTGGCATGACAAAAGACGAGGAAGGTCGAAGAGTTTTTTGCCTGACTTTACAAACACGCGAGCAGCACATTCGAGGAGCAAAAGCAACGAGTAATGTTTGCACAAATCAGGGATTGATGGCGTTGAGAGCATCGATGTTTATGACCACTCTTGGAAGTGATGGTATTTCTGAGATGGCAAAACAATGTTGGCACAAAGCACATTATCTCGCACATGAAATAACAAAGTTGGCTGGATGGGAGTTGCAATTTGACGGAGCATTTTTCAATGAATTTACAGTTACATGCCCATGTGATGTTACCGAAGTAGTTGAGTTTTGCAAATCGCGAGGAGTTCTTTCTGGAGTTGCGGCGTCCGGCCGTAGAATGCAAGGACTGTCATCTGGGAATGAGTTAATTATTGCTGTAACTGAAAAACGAACAAAACATGAAATGGATACCCTTGTTGAGTTGCTCAAGGAGGTGTCGGAATGACAACTATTGAAGCAACCAAAACTCAATCAAGGGGTGGTCGCCCAACTGTTCCTTTAATTTTTGAAAAACATGTTGATGGTGCTGTAGGGGTTGATTTACCTCCTTTGGATGTTCCCGAAACACCTATTCCTAAGGAAATGTTGGGTGGATGCGAAACATTACCATCGTTTGGCCAGCATGACGTGATGGCACACTACACGCATTTATCTGACAGAAATTTTTCTGTTGATGGTAATTTCTATCCACTTGGATCTTGCACTATGAAACATAACCCACGAATTAATGAGTGGGCTGCAGGACTCCCCGGTTTTTACAGTTTGCATCCTTTGCAAGATGACGACACGATACAAGGCGCTCTTCGCCTTTTGTATGAGACCCGCACGATGCTTGAAGAAATTGCTGGTTTACACGAGGTCTCGTTGCAGCCAGCTGCGGGAGCACACGGAGAATTTACTGCATTGAAAGTTATTCGTGCTTTCTTTGCAGATCACAGGCAACCGGAGAGGACGGTCGTTCTAGTGGCTGATACCGCGCACGGAACAAACCCTGCATCTTGCACGATGTGCGGTGCCTCTGTACAAACCGTTCGCACAATAGGTGGACAAACTGACTTAGTACATTTGAAAGAAGTGATTGCTCAAGTTGGTGCAGAAAACATTGCTGCATTTATGATTACTAATCCAAGTACTGCGGGCTTGTTTGATTCAAATATCAGGGAAATCGCTTCAATTGTTCATGAGGCGGGAGCAAAACTATATCTTGACGGTGCAAATATGAATGCACTTCTTGGACGTGTGCGGCCTGGTGATTTTGGTGTTGATGCAATGCACTACAACACGCACAAAACGTTTAGTACTCCTCACGGTGGTGGGGGACCAGGAAGTGGTCCAATTGCAGTGACTGAAGAACTGGCTTCGTATCTACCTGTACCACAGGTGATGATGGCGAATGACGGAAGTTTTTACCTAGACCGTGACCGTGAAAAAACAATAGGGAAAGTGCGTTCCTTCATCTGTCAGTTTGGTGTTTTGATTCGTTGCTGGTCATATATATCAGCGTGTGGACCCAGTGGCTTGCGAAATGTTTCAGAGACCGCCGTTCTAAATGCAAATTACATTGCTGCTAAATTATGCGATAGGTATTCCATGCCGTTCTTTGATCCTAAAAGTGATAAGTACTGTGCTCATGAATTTGTAACGGTTCCACAAGAGTTGCTTGATAAGGGTGTATCGCTAATCGATATTGCAAAACGTATGATTGATTATGGAATTCATCCGCCAACGATGCACTGGCCAATGCAAAATTGTTTGATGGTCGAACCAACCGAAACCGAGTCAAAAGCAGCGCTTGACAAATTTATTGACGTCATGCTTCAAATCGCAGACGAGATTGAGTCAGAGATTGAACTTGTGAAACAATCCCCGCAAGAATCCGACATCGCAAGAGCAGACGAAGTAACCGCTGCTCGAAAACCAATAATTACTTACCAAGACAAATAAACAATCCCACGGGTCGTTTCTCTGCCTAAAAGTAATAATACGGCTCAGAGCCACATTAATTTAATCAACCGCGAGATCGAGACCTTGATAGGCACTGTTTATTAACCGCGGGTTAATTAATTTAGCCAAGTATTGTGGAGGCTATGAAGATTAGAATTCCAGAAGCGATTCCGGCGAGGATGTCGTCCAGAAGGACGCCCCATCCACCATCTAGATATTGGGATTTTTCAATTAGCCAGGGCTTCCAAATATCAAAAAGTCGAAATAGGATGAAGGCTCCTATTGCAAGGCAAATCCAAATAATAGGAGTTACGTGGTTATTGGGCTCTAGCCATGCCATCCCAAGCAAAGCAATGGACTGGCCGGCTGTTTCATCGCAGACAACTTGTGGGGGATCTTTTGAGCTGAAATGGTGTGAATACCATGGGAACAGATACAAGGTAGCAATCGATGATGCGAGGATAATCGCAAGGAGGATTCCGATTAACCAGCCCTGAACGATACCAAAGTGTCCACATACCAAGACAACGACGAGCGGCTTCAATGAACCCCAAGTGCCTGGTGCTTTTGGAAGTAGACCAAGACCACCAGCCGTGCACCACATTAGTTTGTGCCAATTATTCATGATTGTTTTCTCATCACAACCATGAGACCGGTGACATAAGGTAAGCCGGACCAAAGAGTTACGACGAGCATTAGCCAAACAAGGATATTGATTGCGAGCATCACTCCAGAGTTTTTGTCAGGCGAGAAATTAACTACTAATAAGAGGACGATTGGAACAGCAATTGACTGAAGAATCATTTTGACTTTGCCTGCCCATTTTGCACCACCGCTATGTCCCATGGACTCCAAAACATCCCGAATTGAAGTAACGAGAAGTTCCCTAGCGATAATCGCAACAACCATCCAAGGGTATACCCCTGATGCCATGGTAAAGAGTTTATTGCTCTCAACCCACGATTCAACGCTAAATCGTGTGCCTGCGAGGTAAACAAAAGCTCCAAGAACCAATACCTTGTCACAAAATGGATCCATAAGCCGCCCGAACATCGAAACGACGCTCCATTTTCTTGCTAAATATCCATCAATAAAGTCGGTTGTGGCTGCGAGGACGAACAATGCGATTGCTATGTTTCCATAGAGAATTCCTTGGTCAGGGTAACGATATCCACCTAGTACAGCAAAGAATGCACCAGCTATGAGAATTCTCAACATTGTGATGGCATTTGGGATTCTTCGCTTCAGTGATTGGTCCATAAAAACCATTCTACCTTTAACGAGTAAATCGGTTGCGAATAGGTGCTGATGGACATATCTTGCCCGTTTTTACGATTTTTTCCTTCCACATTTTTGAAGGTAGATAAATTCAGAATGGACTTGTTCCTCCCCTACATAGCCTGCGTCACGCTGGCCCTGACTGTGTACGCAGCACTGAGACCTTCACCTCCATCTCTAAAGGTTGTGTTTGCCGCATTAGGTGCTGCTGCTAGCGGTTGGATTATTGGCCTATTGACTGGCTCGCTTTCTGCATTTGGAGAAGTTAGCCAAGGTATATTTTTTGTTATCTTTTCACTTTGTGCTATCGGCTCTGCCATTCGAATGGTCACACACGAAAGACCCATTTACAGCGCGCTTTATTTTGTGTTAGTTGTTATTGCAAGCGCTGGCTTATTGTTAATGCTTGAAGCAGAATTCATGGCATTTGCATTAATCATTGTTTACGCTGGTGCAATTTTAATTACTTATATGTTTGTATTGATGCTTGCAAACCAAGCGGATACTCCGGATGAACCGTACACCCAAGCACTCTACGATAGGTTACCGCGTGAACCAGCCGTAGCCGTTGTCGTAGGTTTTTTGTTACTTTGTTTGATAACAGGAACAGTCACAAATGGAACTTCTTCTTTGGACAACGAGATTGATGGCAACTCACAGTGGCTAGTGCTTGAAAAACTTACAAAACAGTTTGAGACATCTGTCCACGAAATTGCACCAGATTTTCCTTGGCCTCCAGTAGTTGAAAATAATCAGATGATTAGATTTAACGAAGAAGGTGCATTTATTACATCTAGTGATGGGTCAACTTTAGTGCTCGATGAATCGATGTTGCCTACAAATACACAGATGGTTGGCTGGTCTTTAGTAAATGATTTTCCTGTCACAATTGAATTGGCAGGAGTAATTTTGCTAATGGCGATGTTTGGTGCAGCAGTACTAGCACGAAGAGCTATTGAACTTTCTGATAGAGATAAGCGCCTCGCAATTCTCGGCACTGACTCAGAAGACGTAGGGGGAGAATCGTGATTACATTGATGGAACCCTCAGCACTAGCGGGTTACCTAATAGTGAGTGGAATCTTGCTTACAATTGGTCTAATAGGATTTTTTGTGAGGCGAAATTTAATTGTGATGTTCCTATGTACCGAGTTGATGTTCCTAGGAGCAGCAATTGCATTCGTCTCAATTGGTCGTTATATGCTAGATTATTCTGGGCAAGTTATGGTTATCTTTATTCTGACTGTTGCAGCAGCAGAAGCTGCCCTTGCCCTTGCTCTTGTTGTTTTGTTGCATAGACAAAAATCTACGCTTGATGCAGATATGTTTGGAGAGTTGCGCGAATGATTGAATCGCTATCTACCCTCTCCACTGTTCTTGCAATGCCAGCAGTTACAAATTCTGAGGTATTAAATGGAGTTGATTTGAGTTGGGCAGGTTTTATTGTTTGGATGCCACTTATTTCACTAGTACTTTGTGGTTTGTGTGCCTCTTTCAAAGTAAAGACAAAAGCACCCGCAATTATTACGGTGGTATGTCTAGCGACTTCATTCATTTTGACCCTGATGCTTTGGCATGGATACACTCAGCCAGAAACAGTTCACCTTTTTGATTGGTTGCAAGTGCACTGGGATGGTGGATCGTTTATTGCTAATTTTGCACTCTATGTTGACTCTTTGACACTGCTGTGGATGCTGTTTGTGACGGGACTTGGCACACTTATTGCTGTCTATGCATCGGAGTACATGGAGCACGATGTTGGCAAGGGCTATACTCGGTTTTTTGCTGGAGTGAGCGTTTTCTTGTTTGCAATGACTTGCTTGGTCATGGGTGATAACCTCCTCATGTTGTACCTCGGATGGGAAGGGGTTGGTTTTGCATCGTATTGGTTGATTGGATACTTTTATCAAAAACCATCTGCTGTTGCTGCTGCAAAAAAGGCATTTATTGTTAACAGAATTGGCGATGTTGGTTTAGCCCTCGCCATCTATTTAATTTGGTCAACATTTGGGACTATTCAGTACGATGGAATTGCAACTGCTCTTGATCCTCCTAATTTTGATGAATCATTTGGTGGGTGGACAGTTCATGCAATCCCTTACCTTTTGATGCTTGCAGCGTTTGGAAAATCAGCCCAGTTACCACTTTACGTTTGGCTTCCAGATGCAATGGAGGGACCAACTCCTGTTTCGGCTTTGATTCATGCTGCGACAATGGTTACCGCTGGTGTCTATTTAATTATCCGAACGTATCCACTCTTTATGTTGGACGATTATGCGCGACCAACGGTTGCGTGGGTTGGTGGATTGACTGCTTTGCTTGCTGCAACGATAGGCATGGCGCAATACGACATTAAACGCATCATGGCGTATTCGACAATTTCTCAACTTGGATACATGTTCCTTGGCCTTGGTGTCTTATCTTCGTATGGCGCTGCATATCACGTTTTTACTCATGCATTTTTCAAGGCGGTATTATTTTTGACATGTGGCGCGATTATGCACGGGTTTGCGGGTCAACTCGACCTTCGTCGCCTTTCTGGTCTTAGAAGAATGAAGGGTTGGAAGATAGTTAGTTATACGATGCTCGTTGGCTGTCTATGCTTGGCAGGATTCCCATTCACAAGTGGTTATTTTTCTAAAGATGCAATTCTCGCGGAAGCATTTGTAACGCAAGGTCCAGGGTTTGAATTTTTGGGATGGCTTGCAATTTTTACTGCGGGTTTAACTGCCTATTACACGTTCCGAGTTTGGTTTAGAGTTTGTGCAGGTCCAATACATTTTGAAGCAGGGGATGAATTGCATGGTGATGATCAAAAAGAGTTTCACCCTCATGCTCCAAGATTTGCAATTAACTTTGTGTTAGTTGTAATTGCACTTGGTGCTGTCCTTGCTGCCCTTCCATACTTCATGCCTAACGAGACAGAAAACTTGCATGGTGGTTGGATTGCAGAAATGGTGAACGATTCTCCCGCATCCACTGGTTTGCCTGGGGCATCAGTTGATACACATAGCGTACATGGTGACGGACATGCAATTGGTCGTGGCAACATCCTTGGCATGGATCCACATAAAGCAATGTATTACATTTCTGCGGTGGTTGGTTTTTTAGGAATCGGTATCGCTTTGTTCTTCCACCTACTTCGCAGAAGCGCAGCAGACAAAGTTCGTAGCAAACTTCTTGCAAGTCGAGTTACTAGATGGCTTCCAACAGCTATGGAACACAAGTGGTATGTTGATGAAATATATATTGCAA
Source organism: uncultured Isosphaeraceae bacterium (assembly GCA_964483425.1). Taxonomy (GTDB): domain Bacteria; phylum Planctomycetota; class Phycisphaerae; order Phycisphaerales; family SM1A02. The sequence goes on from CAZABE010000019.1 coordinate 12,873, forward strand.
CTATCCGATCTCCTCTGTGGATTATTGGGAAAATATTCTCGTTTA
>CAZABE010000020.1:0-1622 GCA_964483425.1 uncultured Isosphaeraceae bacterium
AATGAGAAGCCACCAATCAATATTGCTCACTATTTTTTCTATGATCTTTATCTGGGGCTGTACTGCCAAGCCGCCTGTGACCGACCCATTTTCGGTTGCGCCCAATGATTTTTCCCTTGATATCACGGTCATTACAACAGAACCACACTCGCTTGCACATATGAGATCTTCGCGCTTTGTTGTTTTTCCAAATGGTGCATTGCACCACGGAGACGAGGATGGCTGGGGACCAAATACGTTACCCGCTAGAACTCGGCTACTTTCAAGAGAGCAAATTGCAATTATTTGGAATCGTTTAGATCAAATGGGCATGTCTTCACCTAAGCGTGCTGATGAGACCGTGAACTTTCAATTATTGCCAAAGCCCAAAGATGGTTCGGTTTATATGATTGCAGTCAACGGAGATGGTGAATATTGGAACTTTATTCGGTACATTTCCGAGGACCAACAAGCGGATCCAGCATTTAAAAATCTTATTCGGCTTCTCGCAAACTACGCATGGTCCACAGACGAACCAGATGTAGAAGGGTACGAAGAACCAATTCGCTATGACATGGGAGGAAATCCATATGCACGTTACGAAGAGGATGAGTTACCGTGAGATGGCTTTGCTTCCTGCTTTTTGTTTCAGTATGTAGTTGTCAGACATTTTCAGGAACACAACTGCGAATGGAAATGTCAGCACCTCAACAAGCGGTTTTGTTCATTGTGGATAACGAGAATACAGTTGCCTATGGAGGAGGTATATCTGTAGTTGAAGGCAAAACGTCTTGGAAGGGTGAGATGGATGCGGGGCAGAAAGAGAAATACAAATCACTTCTAAATGCAACGAACTGGCTTACAAGAACACCAGCGTCTGACGAAAGCACCGGAACAGGGCACTACAGCATCAATATCCGAACGAGTGAGACCGACCTAAAGTTTAAACTTTCACTAACTAATAAAAAAGCAACAGAGTTTTATGATTTCTTAATGAGTGTCGCAGACGTAAGATTGGAGACACACTTGCGAAAGTTGCCAAAGCCAAACGTGGACATCATTGTCGACAGGACATCAAAAAAGAGTAACTAGTTTATGAATCCAGAGCAAGCATTATCCGATTTACAAAGAGGTAACCAACGGTACGTTGATGGTCAACCAACATCAAACAATGCACCAGAAGAGAGAGAGAAACTTTCGCAAGGGCAATCACCGATTGCAGCAATCATTCGTTGTGCTGATTCAAGAGTTTCTCCTGAGATTGTCTTTGACCAACCGCTTGGAAAATTATTTGTTTGTGGTGTTGCTGGAAACATCCCAACCCCTGAAATAGTGGAAAGTATTGAATATGCTCTCAGGCATCTTGGTACGACGCTGATTGTCGTCATGGGACACTCAAGTTGCGGGGCTGTTACTGCCGCTTTAACAAACGAATTCGTTGATGGCTTGTTTGCACAAGTTGCACTTTCTCCGATTCCAGACCTTGACGAGTGCATTGCACACAACGCAGAGCAGGGGATTGCAACCATTTTGGGTCGTTCGCAAATGATTGAAGAAGCCGTAAAAAGCGGCGAAGTTCAAATAGTTGCAGGCGTCCAAGACATCGCTACTGGTGAATTTGAATTAGTTGCGCAAACTCAATT
>CAZABE010000021.1:0-8231 GCA_964483425.1 uncultured Isosphaeraceae bacterium
ATGCGTTTTCATCCGCAAATTTGATTCTAAACCAGAAAATGCTCTAAAAAGGATAGTAAAAAGCATCGCTTCTTTGCCGTCAAAATAGTGGTACATCGAGGCGGGGCTTACACCCGCCTCCGCTGCAACAGCCCGCATTGATGCCTTTTCGTATCCATCACGTGCGATGAGCATTGTTGCCGCTCTAAGGATTGCATCATTACGCTGGTTGTAACTGCTGTTGTGCGCAGTACTTCGGTCATCTTTGGTTCGCGAAGCGAACGGTTGTTCGGGAATTGTTTTACCCATGGGTTGCCTGCCAAATCATCGTTACAGCGCTAAAAACACGGTTAGGAGCGCTATATCGCTTATTGTTCATATAATAATAGCGTAAAAAAGGAAAATTAACAGAGAAAAACAACAAAAATGTGGTATAATTATCGAACGCTCGTTCGGGTGTTTTCAGTGCGATGTTAACCCGCTCTCATGGGTACTATATATAGGTCTTAGACAAGAGGAGTTTTACAATGAGTTTATTCCCATCACAACGTGCCGAGGATTTCGGCTTCGAAGAAGTGACATATAAAAAGGATGGCCGCATTGCGTACATCACTATCAATCGTCCCTTCAATTACAACGCTTACAGCACTCCTGCTCTTCAAGATCTTGAAGCCGCTTTCAAAGATGCTTCTTGGGACGATGCAATCGCAGTAGTTGTCTTTACAGGAGTTGGCGAGTCATCATTTTGCACTGGTGGTGATGTAAAAGAATACCAATCAAGTTACACGCAACGACCACGTGATTACTGGAAATATATGTGCTGCTTCAAGGCATACATCGAATCAATCTTGAATTGTTCCAAGCCAGTTATCGCACGCCTTAATGGAATGGCTGTTGGAGGTGGAAACGAAAGCCAACTCGCATGTGACCTTGGTGTTATGGGTGAACATGCCTTTATTGCTCAAGTTGGAACAAATGTTGGTTCCGTTGCGTGCGGTGGTTCGACACAGTGGCTTCCAGTCACAGTAGGCGATAGAAGTGCTCGCGGTATCTTGATGCTTAACCAAAGATATCCATCTTGGACATCCCTTGGCATGGGTTTAGTGAATATGGTTGTACCAACCGTCAAAGATGCAGATGGCAACTGGGTCACAACATTCACAGACGGAAGGAAATACCTTGCAGAGTGGAATACCGACCAGTGGGATTCGCCATTTGAAACCCGCGCTACGCAAGAACAAATCAATGCAGCAAAGAAGGGTAAGGACGGGTACTCCCTTGATCTTTCACTACTTGATGAAGCAGTTGCAGAACTCTGTGACATCATTATTAACAAGTTCTTTGAATGCACTCGCTACACAAAGACGCAAGTCAATTTCTGGAAAGATTTAGCGTGGCACTCAACTGTTGGACACGCTCGCGATTGGCTCAGTGTGCATTACACAAGTTTAGAACCATACGAGGGCATGACCGCATTTGTTGAAAAACGCAAGGCGGATTACGTTGGCATGCGTGACCTTGCAGCAGATCCAAAAGGGTCAAGTGAATTCCTATGGGGACCATACTCACAAGAGTGTGGTGATTGTGGTGCTAAAGGTATACCAAGTTCGTTTGAGTTTTGTGGAAAATGCGGTGCTACATTAGTAGTCCCAGCAAACGCATAAGTTAAGGTAGGTAAGTTTATGACAGCACCTCGCGTAATAGTGACAGGGGGATGCAATGGCATTGGTCTAGGCATTGTTTCTATGCTTACCCATGATGGCTATGAAGTTGGTGTTCTAGATGTGCAACTTGATGAGTCGCAACAAGTGTGGAGCCGTGCTGTTGATGTTTCTGATTCAACTCAAGTAAACACTGCTATTTCTGAGTTTGCACAAGACGGTCTAGATGCAATAGTCAATAATGCTGGGATTGTTCGTGACAATGTAAGTTGGAAAATGAGCGATGAAGAATGGCAACAGGTCATCGATGTCAACTTAACTGGCGTTTTTAATTGTTGCAGGGCAGCTATTCCTTTCATGCGAAAAGCAAACAAGGGTTCCATTATCAACATTGCCTCGATTAATGGCATGAGAGGAAAATTTGGTCAAGCAAATTACTCCGCAGCCAAAGCAGGTGTGATTGGATTAACAAAAGCACTTGCGAAGGAAACTGCGAAGTTTAATATCACAGTGAATGCAGTTGCTCCTGGAATGATTGACACCAAAATTCTTGAAGGCATGTCTGACTCTCAACGTGAATCAGCAATGAACGAAATACACCTTGGCAGAATAGGCACAGTTGAAGATGTTGCGGGAGCAGTTTCGTTTTTATGTGGCGACCGCGCAAGATTTATTACTGGTGAAGTAATCAAAGTAGATGGAGGTCAATACATCTAATGACGACGACAACATACGAATATATTCAATCCGATGTGCAAGACGGAATCGCAACAATTACTCTCGACAATGCACCCGTGAATGTTCTTGACATTCCTATGATGACCGAAATCAATGCAGCCCTTGATGAAATTACAACGCAAGACGTTGCTGTCATCGTATTTAAAGCAGTAAATAAGGCGTTCTGCGCAGGTGTTGATGTGAGTGATCACGCTGAAGATAAAGTCGATGAAATGGTGAAACAATTTCATGGCATCTTTAGACGGCTTGCTTCATGTGACTCACTTTCGATTGCAGCAGTTAATGGCGCAGCGCTCGGTGGTGGTATGGAACTTGCTTGCTTCTGTGATATTGTGCTTGCATCGGCAAAATCAAAATTTGGGCAACCCGAAGTAAAAGTTGGTGTCTTCCCACCAGTGGCAGCGGCAATGTTGCCTCTACAAATTGGAACACGCAAAGCAATCGAACTTGTTGTTTGCGGCGATACCATCAAAGCAGACGAAGCACACCGAATTGGTTTGGTAAGTCATGTTTATGAAGTTGAAACATTCGGTGAAGATGTCGAAACATATTTGGCGAACTTACGGTGTTTGTCACGCCCAGTTATCAAAATGGCGAAAAAAGCATGCACAGTTGCCGACAGGGCAGAAGTCATGCTTCGTTTAGACGAAGTAGAAAAAATATACATGGAAGAACTTATGAAGCTTGCAGATGCCCATGAAGGTATCGCAGCATTTTTAGAAAAACGCGAAGCGAATTGGTCGCATTCTTAAAGGATTGAAATGAAAGCAGCAGTATTTCACGGAACAGACAAAGGAATTCTCATTGAGGATATCCCAGTACCCGAAATTGGCGAAAACGATATTTTGGTCAAGGTTGCAGCGTGCGGTGCATGCCACACCGACCTTCACTATATCGAACACGGCATCCCAACATTTAAAGCGCCACCAATCGTGCTTGGCCATGAAGCCTCAGGCGTTATTGAAAAAGCAGGAGCAAACGTAAAACATCTTGCAGAAGGACAACGCGTTCTTATTCCCGCAGTTTTGACCTGCGGGCGTTGCAGTTATTGCCGAAGTGGTCGTGAAAATATTTGCAGCGATATGAAAATGCTTGGTAATCATTTCGATGGTGCGTATGCTGAGTACGTTGCTGTCGATGCAAAAGATGTTCTTCCTCTTGCCGATTGCATTCCACTAGAAGAGGCATCCATCATCGCTGACGCGCTTTCAACCCCATTCCACGCAGTAAAGAACCGCGCAAAAGTTCGCCCAGGAGATACTGTAGTGATTTACGGTTGTGGTGGAGTTGGCATTAACGCTGTGCAAATCGCAGTAGCGTGTGGAGCAACTGTCATTGCAGTTGATGTAAACGATGAAAAATTAAAGTGGGCGAAAGAGTTTGGAGCAACCCACACGATTAACGCAGGTGAAGTTGAACGTGTTTCTAAAGAAGTAAAAAAGATGACTGGTGGTGGCGCTGACATTGCAATCGAAGTCATAGGCAACCCGCGAACCATCGAAGAAGCATTTGAATGTTGCAGAATTGGTGGACGACTTTGCATTGTTGGATACACACACGAAAAAATCAACATCGTTGCAGGCAAAATCATGTTCAAAGAAATGGAAATAACTGGCTCGCTCGGTTGTCCTCCCGGAGAATATGTTCCACTTATCAAGATGGTCGAAAATGGTCAAATTGACTTGCAAAAAATCGTAACGCATCGTTTCGCTCTTGATGATATTCAAGGCGCGTTCGATGTAATGAAAGAGGGTAAATCACTACGGTCTATAGTTATCCCATGAATGAAGTAAGGAAAATTAACTAAATGCTCGCTTCTGGCAAACTTGGCATCCACCCGCCCGGCGCCCTTGGCGTTGCTTTCTATTTGCATGCAAACGCTGACTGTTTTGTTGGGCGCAGTGGAAGTAAAAGCACAGAACAACTTCATAAAAATGGAATCCTTCGATACCTTGATGGAGATGTCATGCGAGCGGTTGACATTCAGGATCGTGTTTTTACAAACCCACTTGACGCTGATTCACGCGGTTCGCTTCCTGAGCTTCTGTTTTTGTGCTGTACGCCAGTCCAACTCGGTGAGTTCACTTTAGAAATTATTCACTACCTTGAAAATCTATCATCACGTGGACACATGCAATCGGTGCAGAATGTTCGTGATTACGTTCCAATTATTCTTGTTCTGCCAAACGGAATCTGTACAGAGAGAATGATTAGCGAGGCATCAGATCAACTAAATGAGTCACGGCTCATGGGTCGACTTCCTAACTTTACATCAGACATGGCGAACGCTCTTCAGAATCGCTTGGTTCGTGGTGTTGCAATGCAAGCGGGCGGTCGCAAAGGAAGTGGTGATGATTCTGTTTACCTTGTAAAGGGTAAGGGCTGGATTGAATTTGCAGGTTGCGCTGAACTTGAAGCAGAACGGATCCAAGCAATTCTTTCAGATAAAGATTACAAATTTATTCATCACGAAAGAACATCTGGAACTCGCCTTGAGTTTGATAAGGCGATGATTTCTATCGTCTTGAATGTTGGAGGACTTATACATACGGTTGACGAAGACGGAAACATTCTAGATGTTCGAATGGGTGATTTATGTGTTGACCCTGAGAAAACGGAATTTGTTCGAAAGATTACCGAAGCCGTCTACAGAGTCGGTAAAGCCATAGGTATTTACCAAGAAGACGAAACGTACGAATCAATTTGGTCGGTACACCGCGAAACAATATTGAAAAACCGTGGACATGTAACAAGTTCACTTAAAGGATTTTACGATTCACTTGATGGTGGCTTAGATAGCGTCCAGCTTTTTACAAATGAACAATGGATTTTGCAACCGCTTATAGAATATGCAGTAACTTCAGGAATGGCGGCTGAAGAGCGATTGTTCAACTCGCTTAAAAGGCAAGTACAACAAGCAATGGCCAGAGCGATTCGCTACAAGAAAGAAGAAACAAATACGGGTGGAGGACGAAAAAATATGGAATTGATTTCAAGAAGAGATATGGGTGTGGATTTATTCAAATTGAATGATGAAGACCTCGTTGTTGTTGGAACGATGCTTGATAGTAACCACCTAATAAATCTAGAGCTGACAGTACATATTCCAAACGAACAGATTATTGCAAGTAAGTTAGACATGATTCGTACACCGTTTCCTGTGTGCCAAGAAGTACAAAAATCAGCTGAACGACTTATCGGCTTGCGCATTGAACGTGGTGTTATGGGAGAAATAACTCACCGAATTGGTGGACACGAGGGTTGCTCTCACGTCAAACAAATTGCAAACAATATTGTTTATTTCGTTGCTGCATATCTTGCAAGGCAACGTGCAGGTATTACCGAATTGACAACCGATCAAAATTTCACATCACCTGAGGAGAGATTTAACTTAACGAAGGGATTCCTTGAAAATAGTTGCCTTGCATACTGCCAATCAACCCCTCGAAAAATGGACTCTGAAATTGGCGTAAAAAAAGATGACGAAGAACATACAAGTTTGATTCCCCTTGGCGGCTACGAAGAATCACTTGGCTTACTTCTTAAAAACAGAGCAGAAACATTTGCTGACAAAACATTCATTAGGTATCGACGAGGTGATGAAAACCAAACAATTTCATGGCGCGCATTTGCCCACCACGTCTTTACGATTGCAAACAATCTTATTGAACAAGGTGTGAAACAGGGCGACCGTATTGCAATGCTCAGCGAAAACCGCCTAGAAATGTTTATGTTCGAAATGGCGTTGATGTCAATCGGTGGTGTGACAGTTCCAATTTTTGCAGGATACCCAGAGAATCAAGTTGATTATATCTTGAACCACGCAAGACCAAAATACATTGTTTCATCTTGCAAAAAGCAATATGATAAAGTTGCTGCTAGTACCTTCAACGAGATTACAAAAAGTTGGGTGATGGATGAAGTGGAACTAACTGAGGCGAATGCCTTCTCTTCTTTGCTTGAAAATGACGAGGCACCAACAGATAAACTTGATGAACGAATTAGCCTCGTCCATGGAGATGACCTTTGCCTCATCATGTACACCTCTGGCACAACTGGTCCTCCAAAAGGTGTGCGGCTTACACATCGAAATATAATTTCTCAGCAAAAAGCATTATCGCTTCTGTGGGACGTTGACGAAGACGATACATTCCTAAGTTACTTGCCTTGGCACCACAGTTTTGGGGGTTTGTTTGAAAGGTTTATGACATTGTTTAATGGTGCTACTCTTGGAATTGATGACTCCAAAGGGCGAGACATGGATCGAATGATAGAAAATTGGAAACTTTGGGAGCCGACCATGTTCTTCAGTGTTCCGCGCGTTCATGAAATGTTACTGTCTGAGTGCAAGAAAAACGAAGAAGTGGATGCAATGGTTTTTGCTGATCGACTTCGCATGGTGTTTACCGCGGGAGCATCGCTTCCCGCAACGGTAGAAGCGGGCTATCGAAGGCATGGTATACCTGTCTTAGAGGGCTGGGGGCTCACCGAAACATCACCATGTGTAACAGTTACAACGATGGATGGCACATGGCGAAGTGGTCATGTTGGCATGCCGATTCCCGGCGTCCGAGTGAAAATTGATAGTTCTCAAGAAATTCTTGTTAAAGGTCCAAATGTAATGCAGGGATATCTTGATGATGAAGATGCAACTGCTAAGTGCATCGACCGAAATGGATGGTTCCACACTGGCGACCTTGGAGAGTTTAGGAAAGATGGACTGCGTATCTTTGGTCGACTCGATGGTGCTTTCAAATTAACTACAGGCGAAAAAGTTCATCCCCAACGAATTGAAATTACACTTGCAAACGAATCAGAGTACATAAGCTCAGCGCTTATAGTTGGAAGTGGACAGGATTATGTCGGCGTTATTCTTTTCCCATCGCAACAAAACATAGGGACATGGTTAAAAGAGAATGATTTACCCTTTGATTCTCAACTCTCAAGCATTCCAGCGCTACGTGATTTATTTGCGCGAGAACTTGAAAGAATAAACGCTGTTATCGAAGTGAAATATCAAAGACCTGTTCGAGCAATAATTGCTGACAACCCTCTTTCACTCGATAGAGGTGAACTTACACCTTCTGGCAAAGTAGTCAGGCAAAAAGTAACGACTCTCTACGAAGATCAAATTCACGACATGTTCGCAACAAATCCAAGTGAACGTGTTATCCGAATCGCAAAACATCAAATGCAGGGAACATAACCCAATTAAATTAGGAACATTTATTAGTGACTCAAGAAAACGATTTAAAAATAGTAATTGCTGCAGCAGCCAGAACGCCACTAGGAGTAAAGTGTGGAACCCTCTCTGGTTTCTCCGCTGAAGATCTTGCAGTACATGCTTGCGAAGAAGTAATCACCCGAAGCGGTATTGATAAAACAGACATCGACAGTTGTGTAGGCGCGAATGTGTATCAATTTACAGCTCCAGGATCGCAGGACTTATATTTTCCACGTAACGTTGCGTTGAGGTGCGGTCTTGGTGATGAAATGCCAGCACTTATGGTACAGCGAATCTGCGGTTCTGGTATTCAAGTTATCGTTAACGGTATGCAACAAATTGCAATGCCAAATAACATGGACGATTCTAGGGTCGTTCTTTGTTTCGGTGGTGAAACAATGACAAGAGCTCCACAAATTAATAGAGCACCACGTAAATCGTCTGCATTTTTCTGGGAGTTTGAAGATGGAGGTAAAAACGAGGACTCAATGCTTGCTTCGTTGAACCACGATGTTGCAAACACAGCAATGATGCTCACCGCAGATGAATACGGAAGCAAAGTTGGCGTCACTCGCCAAGAATGTGACGAGTTTGCGGTGGAATCACACAGACGAGCTCGCGTTGCACGA
>CAZABE010000022.1:0-15613 GCA_964483425.1 uncultured Isosphaeraceae bacterium
TTTTTACCACGAATCAAATCGGCAACTAGCCGCGCCTTGCGTGGCGAGATTCGAGCATATTTATGTGTTGCTTTATACGTCATAAGTAAAACTCTCAAGTGTTATGACTTGATGCCTTCCTTCTTGTTGGTATGACCGCGAAACAAACGAGTATGAGAGAACTCACCGAGTTTGTGACCAACCATATCTTCAGTGATTAGTACGTCGTTAAATTGTCGTCCATTGTGGACCGAGAATGTAAAACCAACAAACTCTGGAACAATCGTGCATGCACGCGACCATGTTTTGATTGGCGTCTTTTTCGACGATGACGACATTGCTTCTACCTTGCGGTAAAGTTTCTCGTTGACAAATGGACCTTTTTTGAGTGATCTTGACATATCTTTTTCCTAAATCAGACTTTAAGTTGCCCGTAACGTTTACTCTTACGACGACGGAGAATTCGTGCATCCGTCCATTTACCACGTTGTCTTGTGCGACCGCCCTTGGACTTTGTACCTGATGCACTTGCAGGTGTACGACCACCTTTTGAACGACCTTCACCACCACCAAGTGGGTGATCATGGTGGCTCATTGCCATACCACGAACTTTTGGTCGGCGTCCGAGCCATCTGTTTCGACCCGCTTTACCGAGTTTGATGTTTTGGTGATCGGTATTTCCAAGTTGCCCTATTGTTGCTCTGCAATCAACTGAGACCTGGCGAATTTCTCCCGATGGCAAGACAACCGTTGCCCATCGACCCTCACGGTTACTCAAACGAGCAGCAGCTCCAGCAGACCTGCAAAGCGCCCCACCCTTACCTGGTTCAAATTCGATGTTGTGAACAGTTAAACCTGTTGGAATATATTTGAAAGGCATGCAGTTGCCGACCTTCGGTTCAATTGCACTGTTAGAACTTTTTACCGTATCCCCATCAGTAAGATTTCTTGGTGCAAGGATGTATCTCTTCGTTCCATCTTCGTACTGGACTAATGCGATGTGGCAACTTCGGTTTGGATCGTATTCAATACCAATCACAGTTGCGATCATGTCATCTTTTAGGCGACGGAAATCAATTCGACGGTACCGTCGCTTGTGGCCGCCACCACGGCCTTGCACAGTAATCTTGCCTTGATTGTTGCGTCCACCGTTTTTCTTGATTGGTGTAAGCAACGATTTTTCCGGTGTCTTTTTAGTTACTTCTACGTGAAGGTTCACGGAAGCATTTCGACGTCCGGGTGTAGTTGGTTTGTAAACTCTAATAGCCATAATAATTATCCACTCACTCTTAGAAGAGTTCGATGCGATCCTCCGCATGTAATTTCACAACTGCTTGCTTTTGGTTACCAACCCTGAACCAACCCATACGGTTGCGTTTCATTCGACCCTTTCGGACCTGAGTTGCAACGGAAAGAACTCTAACGCCGTATATATCTTCAACGGCACGTTTAATTTGTCCTTTGTCTGCACGCTTGTCAACTTCAAAGACATAACGATTATCAGCGCTAACACCAAATGTTGACTTTTCGGTGACAAGAGGTTTTTTAATAACTGTTGTGACTTCCATTAGGCGGCCTCCTCATCTTTCTTCCAAGCAGAACCGTCTAGAAATGCTTCTATGGATGCCTTATCCACAACAAGATATCGATGGTTTAGTAATTCAAATACATTTAGTTGATCAACGCGAATCGTGTCAACATTTGTAATGTTTCGTGCTGAAACTGCTGCGTTTCTGTTATCGCTATCAACTGCAACTAGGCAACTTCGGTCGATTCCTACTGCTTTGAGGATTGATTTGAAGTCCTTTGTTTTTGGTGACTTAAACTCAAGATCAGAGATGCATTTCACTTCACCATCAATTAGTTTGGCAAGGAGAGCATTGCGATTTGCAAGTTGACGCATCTTTTTGGGCATGTCTTTCCGGAATTGTTCGTGTGTACGGGTCTTTGCAAATGTCACACCACCGCCCTTGCGGATATTGGAGCGGACTTGGCCCATTCTCGCGTTGCCAGTGCCCTTTTGTCTGTAAATTTTTCTAGTCGAGCCCTTAACCATCCCGCGGCTTTTGGTTCTTGCAGAGCCCTGTCTACGGTTGGAATGGAACATTACATACGCTTGCTTTAGCAACGTAGGACGGACCTCGGATCCAAGCAAGTTCTCATCGATATTTAAGGTATCGATCTGTTTGCCTTTTTTGTCATATATTGGAAGTTCAATCATGTTTTTCACCTGTGACGTTTGCGTCGATGTTTGCCTTACGCTCCGATGCGGTCGAGGGTCTTTTTGGTAAAGAGCTCGGTTGTTGCTCGGTAGAGTTTGACTCGGCTTACTGTTACGTTTTGTCGCGATCAACTGGTTCTCTTTATGAGCCTTGATGATCTACCAGTAGTCTTACTTACTGGTTACTGATGCTTTTTTCCTATTTAATCGTTTTGCTTCTCGAATAAGAACCATGCTGCTGTTTGGTCCAGGGATTGAACCCTTCAACATCAACAAATTTCTATCACTGTCTATATTAATGACAGGCAAACTACGACAAGTAATTTGCTTGTTCCCCATTTGGCCAGCCATTCGCTTGCCCTTTTTCAATTTAGGCCCCGTACCGAGGTTTGTTGCGTGCCCATTAATAGAACCGGGTGATCGGTGCCGTCTCTTAACACCGTGAGATGCTTCAAGACCCTTAAAGTTATGCCGTTTCATACCGCCTGCAAAGCCCTTACCTTTGCTCGTTCCAATAACATCAACGAACATGACTTCTTCAAAAGTTGAAACGTCAATAGTTTGCCCAACTTCAACATCATCAAGTTCGTCTACTCGAACTTCTCGGTGGAAACGTTTTGGTGCAGTTCCTGCCTTTGCATCGTGACCTATGATTGGCATAGTTGCGCGTCCTGGGCGTACATCTTCATAGCCCAATTGCATTGCGTTATACCCTTCAACCTCTTCTGTCTTAATTTGCGTAACAACGCAAGGACCAACTTCAACAATAGTCACAGGGATATTTGTCCCGTCTTCAAGGAAATACCTTGACATTCCAACTTTTTTTCCAAGTAATGTTCTTGACATGTTTTGCTGTCCTAAAAGCTTAGAGGTTATGGTCAGGGGTCTCTACTGACTTGACCGGAGTGTTTCGAGCAAATTGCTACGCTTTGATTTTTACAAAGACACCAGCAGGTACGACAAGGCGATTCAATGCCTCGATTGTTTGTGGGTTTGGTTCTGTGATGTCAATGATTCTTTTGTGTGTTCTAATTTCAAATTGTTCACGTGATTTTTTGTTCACAAACGTAGATCTGTTTACTGTGTATACCTCACGGCGTGTTGGCAGTGGAACAGGACCTGCGACGCGTGCACCGGTTCGTTTTGCGTGATCGACGATTTCCTTCGCCGAAGCATCCAATGCTTGGTGGTCGTACGCTTCCATTCTGATTCGAATAATCTGCATTGCAGTGGTGTTCCTAAAACTACTTATCTACTTATAACTTGCAACGTGCAAGCTAATTCTTCCACACCCAAGTACGGCACTCGCAAGAAGGTGAATCGAGGATTCTACCCTCCCAAGGCGCACCTTGTCAACGACAAACCTCCATCGCGTACCCCTTATTTCTTCTTAACAACCTATGCTACAGTGCACTATATGTTGCTTCATACACTCGTTCTAACGCTTCCAATCATTTGCATCCCCGTTTACAAAAATAGCGATGTTGGTATTCAAATTTCACTGCCTGATCAAGCCGCTGTAGTTGCAAACAGCCAGATACCTCCTTATTGCATTATTTCGAGCCCTAACTCGGGTAATTTGTGGCATTTACGACTTGACAGGTCCCCAAATCCAGCAAACTCAAGCGCCAAGGAAATAGTTCATCAAATCCGATCAAGGCGAGAGGACCCAGATGGAACAAGGGTGCTTGCTGATAACGCCATTAAAATAGGAGATACCGAAGATGTGCTTGGATGGTGGCTGCTTTTAGAGGAACCAAATGGGGTATTCGGGTGGTTAGCGATTCCATCAATTGGTAAGCAAACCGTTATCGCAAGCATACTTACGACTAAGGATGTCTGGAAAATACACGGGGGTTCGCTCTTGGAGTCGCTCCAATCAATAGAAATCCTTGACCCAGTAGAACTGGTAAATGAGAAAATTGGTGGCTTAGACGCTGCAGCAGAGATTATATCTAGGCTCAGCAAGAAGACACTTGAACCACTTGTCGGATTTCATGAATGGCGACGAATTCAATCGACTGACCAGAAAAGCGGTTCCATTCACGATGTTGGTTACATGAAGGTCTCAATAACAAGTGGAAATACCAACGAAATTACTCAAGATAAGCCAGAGGGCTCTACTAACCCAAGCGGTATCATCGTTGAACTCCGTTCTCGATTAGTTCCAAATCCAGAGACGGGTGTTGTTGTTGACTCGGTAGCCAAATATTGGATGAGTTGGGATGGAATGGAAGAACGATGGTCAAACAGAATCACAAGGTGGATGGAAAGAGCTAGTTCCGTAAAGAGTGAAACAGGTATTCGCAACCGTGCCAAACTTGGCATGGCGAAACCAACTATTTTGGTGATGCAACAAGATATGTCATCAAATGAAATAGAAACTCCATTCCAAGCAATTACTGAAGACCCTTGGCTGCCAAGGGCACTGACATGGGTCGTGGGACCCCTTCTTAATATAAACAACGCAAACAACGCTAGAAGGATAATTTGGCATTGTTACGACAACAAAGGCGCGCCACGGGCTACAACTCGAACTGATATTGTTTCGTTGAACGGTAATGGGACAAAGTCAATACATACTAATTATGGCTCTGCCACTGACGAAATATCTTCAACGTTTAATTACGATGGTCGTCTAATTAAACAAACACAACAGGGGAACATTTTAATTACTGGAAGTTCTAAAGATGTGTTACGAAGGATTTGGGAGCCGAAAAATCTCTGGTAATTGTCTCATCAAAAAGGGGGAAAGCCCAATCTCTGCGACATACTAATTTCTTCGCTTTTTTTAATGCACGAATGTCTGGTTTTTTGTTTCTGTCTGCGAGCCATTTATGCATTGCTAAATAATGTATTTTCCTTTCGGGAGATTTGTATGGGGTACTATTAATTGCGTCAAGAAAATGTTGTGGTGGAGAAAAATAGGCACGCCTTGCTTGCTCAACCGTTGTTGAATTCAAAGGCAAATAGGAATTAGCGGTTGTCATCACCTTCGCACATGGAGAGACGTGTAACCAATTTGCAGCCCAAACTTCCATAATTTTGTCATATTCGTAACCACCTGTACCGTGAATAAATAAATCGCCAAGAAGAAGCCGTGCAAGTAACGTTAATAACAATGCACGTGGTCGAAGGTCGATATTGTCGCATCCCACTTTTTCGTTGGTTTTTCCTTGCCAAAGTGGCAACTCAGAAACACCTAATTTTACAATTTTGCAAGACGGATATTGATCGACGGCTTTGTTATAGGCATCAATACATTGTTCAGGGAATTCTCGCATGGACTTAGTAATTGACTTACCGAATTCCGTTCTAAGCAACGAGGTACCTGCAATACAGTAATCCACTCTTGCTTGTTGAGCCATAAGGTTGTTTGTGGCATTGGCAAATTGCATCGCTGCGTTTTCACCTGTTGCTTGTCTAAGTGCATCTGAAAAAATATTGTCACCCCTTGGTTCAGTTCGGGGCTGGTCTTTCATTGCAATTCTGGAATCAATTTCTGCAACTTTGAGGTATTTCGTTGACAAGTACTCGCCTGAATTGTCAGGAAGTTCAACGACTCCCGATTGTCCAATGTGATGGTCAACAACAAGGTGAACAAGAATGCCGTCCACCTCTTTTGCAATCTTGCTACCAGCAATAAACTTTGCAAGAATCCCAGTATGAAAAAACTCTGGTTGATGACCTGTAACAATGATTGGTTTGTCGGGCAAACCAAAAGTTTTCCTTGCAGATGCTCGCCAAAACTCCAATGTTTTGCCAAATAACTCACCTCTTGGTGGTGCAACAAGTGATGCCCACATTGCAATAGCCGGTTTCGTTAACACGGTACTCGCTCTCTCGCGTTTGGGAGATTGGATTTGTTTTTACTAAGTTCACCGCAAAGCACCGCTCTGTAGTGGTCAAGACGTTTTACTGGATCATCGAGTTGCCCTCCGAAAGTTCGGTTCGGGTCGTTGTAAATCATGCGAACTGGAATTTCGGTGATACGAAGTTTTCTTGCTGCCGCTTGTACCCAAAATTGAACGGGAAAAGCATAGCCGTTCACATCGAAATTAAAAGCATCGAGCGTTTCGACTCTATATGCCTTGAAACCGCAAAATGCATCCGTGATTTCGATACCAAGAGCGTCGTGTAATTCTTGCGTAACTTGCCGATTGATGGCTTGCCGTTCTTTTGGAGGCATATCGTTTTCAGGGTGTAATTCCAAATACCTACTACCTGAAATTATGTCAACATTACCCATATTGATTCTGTCGATGAACTCCGGTATCGATGCAGGTTCGTGTTGCTCATCGCAATCCATAGTGATAAGCCAGTCGAAGTTGTCGACGGCAGCCCACCGGAACATGTCTTGCAAAGACCTGCCATACCCACGATTTTCTGAATGACGAATAACCTCAACCTTGTGCCCAGCCAAGAGTGCCGGTGTTAGGTCATTCGAACCATCATCCACAATCAAAATGTCATCTGCGTATTTGCAAACCTCGCTCAACACAGAGTTTATGTACTTTGCTTCGTTATATACTGGGATTCCTATCAATACTCTCATTCACGCATTGTAGAGCAAGAACATTTCTAGGTTTTCATTATTCTTACTGATGAATTCGGCAATACTCAGCAATACATTAAAAAAGGGCTCCGCCGAAGCAGAGCCCTTTCGTTTAACACAATAAGTGTTAGTCGGCGCAGGTGCAATCGCCACCATCGCAGTTGAATTCCGCACAGTTGAGGTAAATAGCGATGCCATTCCACTCGTACGTGCCATCGTCGCAATAGCCATCACCAACCCATGTTTCAGGGCAACAATTGCCATTGCAATCTTCAATTTCGCCTGCAGGGCAACCACCGCCACCATCGCAATCAGTACAGTCGCCACCGTCGCAATCAAATTCAGCGCAATTCAAGTAAATTGGAATACCATTCCATTCATAAGTACCATCGTCGCAGTAGCCATCTGCTACCCAGTCGGCTGGGCAACAGTTGCCGTTACAGTCTTCGATTTCGCCGGCAGGGCATCCGCCACCACCGTCACAAGTACAGTCACCACCATCGCAATCAAATTCTTCGCAGTTGAGATAGATAGCAACACCTGGAGGACCTCCATAACCATAGTCCGAAGGAATATACGCACCATCATCGCAGTAGCCATCGCCAACCCAGTCAGTGTAAACAGCGTCTTCGAAGCATGTTCCCATACAGTCAGGGGAATAACCTGCCTCGCATTCACCGCCACCGCCGCAGGGGTCGCCACTACAAGATGAACCGTCACCGTTGTAGGTACCGCCAGCTGCAGCACAGTCGGCTTCTGTACCAACTGAACAATCTGTACCAACACAGCAAGCGCCAGTTGGATCTCCGCCGCCTTCGCAGTCGGGACAATCGCCACCATCGCAATCAAATTCTTCGCAATTCAAATAGATCGGTACGCCTGCAGGGCATTCGTCACAACCATAGTCAGCAGGAACGTAAGAACCGTCATCACAGTAACCATCGCCAACCCATGCCTCATAGACGTAGTCAGGGAAACAGGTTCCTTGACAGTCGGCTGTCCAACCGGCTTCACATTCACCGCCGCCACCACATGGGTCGCCGGCACACGTAGAATTATCACCGAGGTAATCTCCACCGATTGCGGAACAATCTGAGGCGGTCATAACTGCGCAATCATTTGCAGCACAACAAGCGCCTGTAGGATCGCCGCCACCTTCACATGGCCCCCAACCATCAATAACAAGGAGAAGATCGGCTACGCCTACAATTCCATCACCATTTACGTCTGCGTCTGGGTCATTTGTTCCCCAAGCGCTGACCATTGCAAGAATATCGCTAACGTCGACATTTCCGTCACCATTTACGTCAGCATCACAATTTGAAGGAGTACCGCAAGTGGATGAGCCACAAGTTGTGTTGTTACCAACATACTCTCCACCGTTACTTGTACATTCTGCTTCGGTTGTTACGAAACAATCGCTACCAAAACAGCATGCGCCTGTTGGGTCGTCGTCGCATGTACAGTCGCCACCGTCGCAGTCAAATTCAGCGCAGTTGAGATAAATTGCAACACCAACAGGACCACCATATCCGTAGTCCGAAGGAATGTATGCACCATCATCGCAATAACCATCGCCAACCCAGTCAGTGTAAACGGCGTCTTCGAAGCATGTTCCCATACAGTCAGGGGAATAACCGGCTTCGCATCCACCATTATCACAGGTTGTAGCATCACAAATCGTATCGTCACCTTGGTAACTTCCGCCTGCGCTTCCACAACCCGCTTGGGTCATAATTGAGCAATTTTCGCCAACGCAACATGCACCTTCAGGTGCACCGCCACATGGGTAAGTTGTACATGAAACGTAATCGCCTTGATAGGTACCACCGATTGCAGAACAATCATCCTCGGTTCCATAAGTACAACTTTGTCCAACACAACAAGCGCCCTGAGGATCACCGCCGCCACCTGGAACAAGGGTGTCAATTGCTTGTGCACCAGAACCAGTTGGGTCGAGCCATGAACTCAAACTACTTGAACTACTGCCATCCCATGATTGATAGAGGGATCGTCCGTAGTAGTCATTCAAATCGTTTGGACAATAGGATGAACCACAGCAGAGTTGACCAACAACTCGGTGGTTTCCATCATAAAGAGGTGAACCAGAAGAACCAGGAGCAGTTCGTCCTTCGCCCCAGTTTACATCCCAGTATTCACCGCTACCTTGAACTGTGTCTGGGAATGAAATTCGTTTTTCCGCTGCTTCTGGGTGGTGGATACCAGCACCTATTGAAGCTGAACTTGCACGCGACCAACCAGAATACGTAATACCGTAAGCCGCGTTTGGGTTCGATGAAAGTTCGGTCAACGTAAAGTCACTATACGAACGAGAAGCTCGCATCGTTGAACCAGAAGTAAATTGGTTAAAGTTGCCATTGCCATTTCCACCGCTGTCGTTACTTCCAGGAGTTCGGCAGTAACTATTTTGGTGATTCCAGTAGACAACAATGGAAGAGTCACTGCTTGAATTAACTCCGCAGTGATTCGCTGTTAGGAAATAAGGTGTTTGATCTTGTGCGGTATTGTTCATCATGACACCAGTACAAGTCAAATAACCATTAAGTGTATAAACACCGACGGAAGGAATTTCGTTCCACCAAGCATCGCCTTCAGGACAAACAACGTCAATGTTGCAGGACTCAGAAGAGCCACGACTTGATGCGTCTTGTATCCATCGATAGCCAGAGTTTATAGATGTAAGTTCGATCCCTTTAACTACGAGTGCCTTTTGTTCGTTGCTCACAACAATCTCTATGAAAGCTTCGTTACCAGGCACAACTGGAGTCCAAAGTTGTCCGTGTGCTTTGTTGTCGTCAGCTGTGAATGAACGAATTCTGAAATCACCATCTGAGTTAGTAATCGTCATTGAGCCGCTCGATGGCATGTTGTACCGACCAAAGCCAACATTCATTGAAAGTGCGTTGTTGCAAGACACGCGAAGTGTCCAACGTTGATTATCAATATCTACACGCTCCCAAATACCATCAGTTGCGGGTGTTATTGATGTTGTTGTTGGAACAGCAAAAGCAGGTGCAAGCCCTGCTCTTTCTCGTTGTTCGTCTTCTCTAAAAAGAGAAGCATAGTGTAAGTTGTCGACAGTAACTATCGGAACCATTTCTCTTGGCAACTGGTGCTGAGCACTTGGCGCAAGAACTGGTCCCGTGGTACATATCGCCGTTAAAAGAATTGGAATCATCGTCATATCTCCTTTTCTGGCTCCTAGGTGGGTGTTTTAAAAACGACCTTTACCGCGCAACGCACGCAAAACAAAAGCCGCACTAATCACTAATACGCTATTCGCAGGTCCAAATTAAATGGGTTGCATTAAAAAGGGATAAAAATGGCACAAATTGCACAAAAAGTTCCTTTTTATGCCTATTTTTACAATTTATCTGTCAATTTGAGGTCGTAAAATCAAAAAACAAGGGACGCAAAAAATCCGCGGTTTGACCTCGGGGTCAGACCCCAAAATCGAGAGTGACTGTCAGTAGAAAATAGCGGGATTGTTTATTAGCAAGGTCCCCATGCGTCGATGAGTACGAGTAAATCAGCAACGCTAACTACTCCATCGTCATTAACGTCGGCATCTACATCTGATGTACCCCATGCACCAACAACTGCGAGAATATCGCTCACGTCAGTAACTCCATCACCATTGACATCCGAAGGACAATCTGGCTCTGGAAAACAGTCCGTCGTTGCGCAATCGGTATTATCACCTTGATAGACACCACCACCTGCAATACAGATTTCTTCTCGTACATCAAGACACGCTTGAGCAGCTTCAACACAACACGCTCCTTCAGGTGCAGCGGCTGGATTGTAGGTATCAAGATATGTTGGGTTTGTGCCAAGTGGATCTAGCCATGAACTTAAACTAGCAGAAGACGAACCACTCCAAGAGAGGCCTATTGAACGTCCGTAGTAATCGTTGTAGTCATTCCCACATGCTGCAGAACCGCAACATAGTTGTCCTACAATACGGTGGCTGCTGTCGTAAAGAGGTGATCCAGAAGATCCGGGTTCTGTTGTACCCTGCGACCAATTCACATTCCAATACTCTCCACTGGCTGTGCTGTAGTCAGGAAATGAAATCCTTTTTTCACAAGTTGATGGATGATGAATCCCAGCACCAACACCACCAGTACTCGAAGAACGTGACCAACCAGACCATGAAACGCCCCAATTTGCGTTTGGAATAGATGAGAGTTCCGTCAACGTAAAGTCGGTGTAGCCCCGAGTTGCACGCATTGTTGATCCAGAAGTAAATTGACTAAAACTACCATTACCATTTCCACCACTATCGCTGCTTCCGGGTGTTCTGCAATAACTATTTTGATAATTCCAATACACAACTATCGACGCGTCAGTACTACTAGTTACTCCACAGTGATTCGCTGTTAAAAAGTATGGAGTTTGGTCTTCTGCAGTATTGTTAATCATCGCACCAGAACAAGTTGCATAACCGTTAAGTGTATACATGCCAACCGATGGTATTTCGTTCCACCAGTCGTCGCCTTCTGAACAAACAACATCTATATTGCAAGCACCAGAGGACCCACGACCCGCATCATTTTTAAACCCGCGGTAACCAGCGTTTACCGATGTTAACTGAATATTTCGAGAAACAAATCTCTTGTCTCGTCTATCAACAATGATTTCAATGACAGCTTGATTTGAAGGAACAATTGGTGTCCACAATTCACCATGATCTCTATTGTCTTCTTCAGTAAAGGGTCGAATAAAAAACTCTCCGGTTGCATCCATGATAGTCATCGAACCACTTTGAGGCATGTTATATCGAGCAAAACCAAGATTCATCGATAATGCGTTGTCACATAAAACACGATATGACCATCGCATCTTGTTGCCTTGCAATCTCTCCCAGATACCATGAGTTGCTGGAGTAATTAATGTCTCGTTTGGTTCAGCAAACAACAACGGAAGCCCAACTTTTTCACGTTGTGCATCTTGATCAAACACAGTTCCATAATCAATTGACTTAACAATTTTCACTGGAACTGCTTCTAAAGGCAACCGCTCCTGTAGCGGAGTTGCAGTACAGATAGTAGATACAAAAAGAATACTTAACATCATTTCTCCTTAAATATGAATTAACTACTTAGCCAATGACTCAAGTTGATTAAGAGTACGTAAAACCATTCGCATTTCAAATCAAAAAGTTTCAAAAACCTAAATTTTTTGGGTTATTCGGGTTATAAGGGCTTGAGTGGATCTCTGCGGTACAACTTTGTATTCAACGACCATATGCGTTCTGTGAATGCTTCATTGCCAATCGCCGTTACCTCCCAAGGTCTCGCACTATCAAGTGAGGTCTGTGTATGGGCATCAAGGTTATCTAATTGAGAAACAAAAATTGCCTCAGGTGTTGATGGCAGTTTCGCAGCGCCATGTTCAAGTTGTCCATGATGGCTTAATACAATATGTTGCAACACCGTAATAAACCCATCTGGCAATGGTAAGCCAAGTTTCTCTTCCGCGATTTTTGCTTTGTCTTCTAGCCACATTGCGCCTCTTGCAATATGCCCAATCAAGTTTCCTTCTCGCGTATATTCAAAACCACGATCCCAACGAAGTTCTTCTATTTTTCCCATGTCATGAATAAAAAGTGAAATCATTATGATGTCACGATTTAATCTTGGATAATTTGGAAGCATCCCATCAGCAAGTTTCATCAGTTGCAATGTATGCTCAAGCAAGCCACCAATCCATGCATGGTGTATTTGCATAGCAGCAGGTGCAACTTTAAAAGCTTCCATCAATTTTGTATCTTCAAGATACGAATTACCAAGTGCTTTGGCAGCAGGATGTTCAAGTGAATCTATCAAGTTTGAAACTTCTGAAAACATATCATCAATGTTTTTTCGAGTACTTGGTAGTAGTTCGGTTAATTCTTCCGTTGTCGGTTCGTGCATCCAAATATCAGTAATTTTGATTTGCAACTTCTCTTGGTACATCTCCTGTTCGCCTTCGATACCAACAAATCCCGATGCGGTAATATCCGACATAGAATTTGGATCAAAACGCCATCTTCGGCCAATTGCTTCTCCGGTTGCATCTCTAAGTAAACACTTTAGGAATGGTTCGCCATTTCTAGTTGTACCAACTTGGGGATTCACAAGAGAATACACACCGTGTACAAATCCTTGTCCCGTCATCTCCGATATTTTTTTTGAACTCATGAGCGTAGTGTAGCAATTTCGACGCAGATGACCAATAAACGACCCGCGGGATTGTTTCCTCCGCGTCAGAAGCGATTTACAATTCAATTGCGTAAGGAATGTATCGCACTGGGAATTCGTTCTAGTAAATCAGTGGCAAGCATGCCTGTTGACCCGTGCTCATCAGCGAACTGTTTTCCAGCTAAAGCATGTACACGAACGGCTAACACTGAGGCGTCAAACAAGTGTTCAATACAATTCATGCCATATTGTGAAAGTAAACCAGCAATGATGCCTGTCAAAACATCGCCGGTTCCGCCAGTAGCAAGTACGACACTACCTCCTTCTTCTCTTTCAGTTCGCACTCCATCCGAAATTTCCGTCACATCACTTTTTAATACTACAAGACAACCGTACGCTTGCGCCAACGCTTGCGGTGCGCGATCTTTGATTCCCATTACTTCCGCAAGCCGTTTATACTCGCCAATGTGTGGTGTCATAATCGTCGGAGCTCTTAACTCGAGTTGACCTGATGCCAGTTTTGCAAGAGCATTCAATCCATCTGCATCGAGGACAATCGGTCTATCTTCACGAGACAACAACGTTGCAATAATTTGTTGTTGTGCCCATTCGCTACCAAAGCCCGGACCGATTGCAATACACCGACATCCAGCAGCGTGCCTATCGATAGCTTCTATTGCTGCGCTTGGAATGAGCCGACCTACTTCATCAACAGGTAATTCAATTCCAGTTGCAACGGGAGCCATCGACAAACCAGATTGTAATAATTGTTGTGGCATTGCAAGCATCACCTTCCCGCAGCCACTTCGCATCGCAGCGTTTGCTGTCAATGATGGTGCTCCAATCATGACAGAGCCGTCTTCACTTCTTTGTCCACCAATTACGCAAACACTTCCAAAAGTTCCTTTGTGCCCGTTTTCTAGACGAATTGGAAGTTCCAGTGTCATTCTTCGTCAACAATTTCGACTTCAAGATTCCCTATTGTTGCAATGATGCTACTCATTTCTGCTCCAAAATCCTCATCGGATAATGCGGATGTGATTGTTGCAATATGACCAACGCTATAAGGAGAGTCAAGGGTCGCATCAAGATCAACCCATTTTCCATCAATCAATGCTTGCGACCACATGTGCCAACCAAAAACTCCGTTTGGTCCACCAAGATTCGGTACATACACCATACCCATGACACCCCTTGATGGAATGTCTGCAGCCCGCAAAACGCCACAAAGAAGAACTGCGTGTTCACTGCAATCACCTTTTTTACTCCTTGCGGTTTGAGACGCTGATGCAAAAGCAGTTGACATATTTTTCTCATTGATGTGTTTGCTAACTTTTGTTCTTAGTGCCAACGCTCGGTTAGATGTACTAGCTTCTTCTGGCAAACCTGCAAGCGCATCCTTTGCAATTGCAATTACAGCTTCATCTGTGTCGTCACAGATTGCTGATGCAGCAAGGTAACTTTCATCAGCCAACTCTTTTTCAGTTGCTATGCTTGGAGCACTCAAATCAACAGAAACTGTCGCAGTACCATCTTCATTTAAAATCACGGTTTGCATTCCAACAGATGGCAATGTGATTTTCGACCCATCTTTCGTTTTCACTCGCATAGTCAATTTACTTGCATTCTTAGCAATTGGTTTGTTTGGCTCGACAAACAAACTCACCATCAATTCTGGTACTTCATTCACTGGCGAGAGCGCTTCGGTCTTGGGCATAATTATATTTTCGATCGCACCAAAGCCTGCGTTCATTTTGGAGCCAACATTTTCCCCTGAATCAGTGTAATACTCCATACCAACAATTGGCATTTTGTCATTCACTGTTTCCCAACCGATAACTTGTTGCTTCACACCAAGAACCTCTTGCTGCTCTTCACCTTTCTTCGTCATCACAACCGTAAATACAGATGGACCTAACTCTGGCGTCATAGTTTGATATGTGATTTCACTGGCGCCTTCTTTCATTTTTTTCATAAACATCCTTTTCACTTCTTGAGGAGTTAGCCACATTTCTTTTGGTAATGGCACCTTTTTTACGAGGGGCTTTCCGCCAGCAACTTTTGTAATTTCAATTTCTGTTTCACCAAAATTCCACGTAGTTTCCTGAACCATACCCATCGCTTCTTGTGTGGAATACACAGAAATTGGCTTGCCAGTAGCAGTTTCTAAAAAAGTAGAAGACACGCTAATTGAAATTTCCATGCCACCTCTTGAAAGTGTCATGTTTTGTATTTTGCCAGACCTGATATTGTTGGTTTCGCTATCGATTTCAACGAGTTCATGCGCCCAACCGGACTTCTTTCCATCGATGTTTATGCTGTACCAACTATCTTCTTGCGTTGACCAATCGGCAACAGCAACAGAAGCGGTAAGTGTAGTACAAAGAATTAAAAGTTTACGTATCAGTCTCATCAGTTTGCTCCTGTGGACGCATCAAGGGAAAGAGAATGACATCGCGAATTGATTCCATTCCTGTTAGTAACATAACTAAGCGGTCAATACCAAGACCTAGACCACCAGCAGGTGGCATACCGACGCGCAGTGCGTGAATAAAATCCTCATCGAGAGAACGGAATGCACTTACTTCTTCGTTAGCGCCCTCTAATTGTTCAGTGAACCTTTGCAACTGCAAATCGGGGTCGTTTAATTCT
>CAZABE010000023.1:0-5548 GCA_964483425.1 uncultured Isosphaeraceae bacterium
CCTGATGCAGAAGCACCAGAACTTGCATGGGGAACAAGTACTACCGCAGCAATCACAAGTACGGTAATAGTTGTGAGCACTTCTATTAACGCCCATCCTTTTCGGTGAGCATCTACGTTGGTTATTACGTTTTTCTTCATCGTTCTTTACTTAACCCGTAGCGAGTCACTGACTTGCATCGGGCAATTGAGCACTAAACACAAGCCAATCACCGGATTTCTGGCTCATCGAATCATCTGCTCCTAGTTATAGGACTATTTCTTTGCTTTTAAATTAATTCGGCTCAGAGCCACATTAATAATGTGGCTCTGAGCCGAATTAATGAGTCAATAAATAGCGGGGCAGATGACCTCCATCATCTGCCCCGCTAGGGGTAATACCTTCCCGAGGTGACAGGGAGTTACTTATTCAGAGAATTCTGTTCCATCCGATGCTACAGCATAAAGTCCCTTAGTTGTGTTTGTAGCACTTTTATCTCGCCAAACCCAACCAACGCCAGATGCTGCTGAACTTGCAACTGTTGAAGAGGATGAAAGTGGGTTGCTTGGGGCACCCATTAAATAGTTTCCATCAATCATGTCAGTCCATCCAGTACCAAGAAGGTCTGGATCTGCTGAATTTTGAGCGCGGAAAAGTTCGATTTGCCCTCTGAGTGTTTGGAGTTGGCTTCGAACCGCTGCATCATTTGCATCATCTGCTGCATTTGTAAATTGTGGAACAACTACAGCTGCCAGAATGCCCAAAATGACTACGACAATAAGAATTTCAATTAATGTAAATCCGCGTCGAATTATGTTTGTGTTTGTTGTGGTGAGTGTATTCATACGTTTGCTCCCTTAGTAAGCAATCTGACCTGTAGATTGCGGGGCTGGGGTGACTTGATCGAAATCACGGCGATTTCGAACCTCGGGGCTCCTGCTGCCATCCAAGCGGCGGGATTGAAGCGGTTGTCCTGAGCCATGCTCTTCCTGATGGCCAAGAATTCCGCTGCTTATCAATCATCGGGGGAAGAATCCCACTAGATGAGCCAAATCATCAGAGCATCTATGAGAAGATGACATAACCCAACTTCCTTTCCCATTTTGTCAATTCGGTACACTTCGCACATGTCAACTTTACGAATCAAACCATTCCAAGCCGTCCACCCCACCACATCAGATGCAACCCGTGTTGCAAGTGTTCCTTACGACGTTGTTAACCGTGAGGAAGCGGCCATAATTGGAAAGCAGAACGAAGACAGTTTCATTCATGTTGTTAGATCTGAAATTGATCTTGACCCAGATGTTTCTCCTTATGACAAGACCGTCTATGCAAAAGCAAAAGAAAATTATGAACGGCTTAGAGAGATAGGTGCTCTTGTTAAAGACAAAGAACCTTCACTATACTTATATAGACAATGTATGGGAGAGCATCACCAAGTAGGGATTGTTGCCTGTTGCCATGTTGATGATTACAACAACAACATCATTAAAAAACATGAAAAAACTCGCCAAGTTAAAGAAGATGATAGAACGAATCATGTACTTAGCATAAACGCAAATTCCGGCCCGGTTTTTCTAACATATAGAGGCAACGATTCCGTTGACACAATTATTGATGAAGAGATGAACAAGCGACCCTTGTTTCATTTTGTCGCAGAAGACGGTGTTATACACACTGGATGGAGGGTTGAAAATGAAGACGGTCTTCTACAAGCATGTAAAACCATTAACCTTGCATATGTTGCAGATGGACACCACAGATCGGCAAGTGCTGCACGCGCAGCAGTACAACTAAAAGAAAACAATCCAAGTCACGAAGGTGATGAAGAATACAACTGGTTTCTAACAGTATTATTCCCATCTTCACAACTTGATATTCTTCCTTACAATCGAGTTGTTTTTGACTTAAATGGTAATTCTGTAGAAGAACTCCTTACCAAACTTGAAGCACTCGGGACTATCTCTAAATCAGATACCCAAGAGCCAAAGACCTCTGGGTCTTGCTGCATTTACCTAGGTCGTTCATATGGTTGGTACCTTCTCACGTTCAAAGATATTGATTTTGCCGACCCAATTGCTTCACTAGATGTTGACTTGTTACAACAACGTGTGCTATCTCCATTACTAGGTATTGGTGATCCAAGAAGTGATACAAGAATCGATTTCGTGGGTGGTATTCGTGGAACAAGTGAGTTGGAAAAGCGTGTTGATGATGGCGATGCTGCGATAGCATTTTCTATGTACCACACAACAATTAATCAACTGCTCGACGTTGCTGATGCAAACTTGATAATGCCTCCAAAATCTACGTGGTTTGAGCCGAAATTACGAAGTGGATTATTTATTCACGAACTTTCCTAGTGCGAGACAGCAAACGATTCTAAAAATTCAGCGAATCTTGCACAACCTTCTTCTGGGAAAGCGTTGTAGACAGAAGCACGCAATCCACCAAGATTTCGGTGTCCCTTTAATCCGGACATCCCAAGTTTGGATGATTCTTCAAGGAATTGTGCGTCGAGTTCTGGCGTCTGGGTTTTGAATGAAATGTTCATCCTTGATCGACAACATTCCCGAGCGAACGTAGTGTAAAAATCTCTATTTGAATCTAAGATCTGGTAGATCATTCCTGCTTTACGTTCGTTACGTGTTTCTATTTCCTGTAATCCGCCTTCAGACAAAATCCATTTGAACACTTGACCCATTAAATAAATACCAAACGTGGGAGGTGTGTTTAAACATGAACCTTTCGATGCAATTGCGTTGTAATTCAACATAAGTGGAAGGGACTCTGGGCATTTTTCAAGCATTGTTTTACGAATAATGACAAGAACTGTTCCCGCAGGTCCAAGGTTTTTCTGAGCCCCAGCGTATGCCATATCGAGTTTTGACCAATCAATTTGCCTAGAAAATGCGTCTGAACTCATGTCACAAATCACTGGGGAGTTTGTTTCGGGGACATTTACAAAATGAGTTCCATATATTGTGTTGTTAGAGCAGTAATGCAAATAGGCAGCGTCATCTACTAATTTCAACTCGCTTTTATCTGGGCAATGGTCATAATTACTTTCTGAACCATCAAAAGCAACGTGTACGTTGCCAATTTTCTTTGCTTCCTTGATTGCTTTTGTTGTCCACACTCCAGTATCAATGTAATTTGCCGTTTGTCCATCGATCAAAAAGTTCATGGCAAGCATAGCAAACTGAAGGGTTGCGCCGCCTTGTAGGAAAATTATTTCAAATTCATCTGGAATGTTTCCAACCACTCTACAGTCCGAAACCGCATCGTTGATAACTTTGTCGAAGACAGGTCCTCGATGGCTATGTTCACAAATTCCAATTCCGCTATTTGCAATGTTCCACAAATCCTTTTGTGCTTGTTGCAAGACGGGTTCTGGCAACGTTGCAGGACCTGCTGAAAAGTTGAGGATTCGATCTGTTGTTGTAGTAGTCATAATAATTCTTTGTGTTAAATGGTCGAGACCGTGACAGACAACACATTGTCGTTGCCACGAATAAGTTCAATTTGTTCTTGTGTTGGCATTTCATCTAACTGAATTCTCGCGCAGGCCGCTTGAGCGCCTTCGTAAATAATGTTTTCCATCTCTTCTACATTTACACCAGAGTGACTAATAGATTCGAAAATGTGCGCAAGGACGCCGGGTAGATTCAAATGGCGAACCGAAAGCATGGCTTTAGCTGGTGTTGATTTAGCTCTATTCACACAATTTGTAACCTCGCCACTTTTAATGTATGTCTCAATAATTAGAACAGCTTCCATTGCAATCGCATCTTGAGCTTGTTCTGTTGAGGCACCAACATGATGTGTACCGTACATGCAAGAATTCGACACAATTTCGGGCGAAAATTCCGCTTCTCCACTTGATGGTTCATTTTGATAGACATCGAGACCAACTGTTAAGTTTTTCTCTTGCATTGCTTTATTTAGTGCTTTTTCGTCAACCACCTTGCCTCTGCTTGTATTAATAAGTGTCGCTCCATCTTGCATCGCATCCAAAAACGATTCATCAATGATGTTCTCTGTTTCTGGTGTGGATGACAAATGGATTGTCACGATATCTGCCATCTTTGCAAGGTTAAGTAAACTGTCACATCGATTAATACCAAGGTCTGCGGCCTTTTCGTCTGTAAGTGAACGCGACCATGCGATGATGTTCATGCCAAACGCTTTACCACGAGTAATTACTTCGTTACCAATTCCACCCAATCCAACTATTCCAAGTGTTCTGCCGTATATCCCCTTTGCTTTAGCGTAAGATTTTTTGTCCCATTTCCCGTTACGTAAATCAATGACTTGATCTGGAACCTTTCGGTCGCAAGAAAGAATCAAAGCCCAAGCTAGTTCTGCAACTGCTATAGAGTTTTTATTAGGGCAATTTGCAACAAATATCCCTCGCTTCGACGCAGCGGCAACATCTATAGTGTCATAGCCAGCTCCAGCTCGAACTATCAGGCTTAACCGCTCACAGGCGTCCATCATTTCTTCGGTTACCTTCGTAGATCGAACAATCAGAATGTCGGGACATGTTGATTTAATTGCTTCTACCAATGCCTCGTCTTTTAAAGCTGGATTCAATACAATTTCACAACCAAAAGATTGCAACGCCTGAAGACCCTGTTCCCTAAATGAGTCCGCAAGGAGGATAACCGAATTTGGTTTATCGCTTGCACAATCGAAAGAAGTACATTCCATAGTTTGATTCGACATAACGGTATTTTATCAATTTAGGTGCAAAGTTTCTCTTCTAATTGATTGGATGCCCCATGAATTAGAGCAACTACATTTTCAAAACCATCATCTCAGCCATAATATGACTCAGGAACTTCCTTCAATGTCTCCTACCCTATAAAAGGCAAGAACAATTTGGTTTTTTCTGGATTTGTTCCCATTGAAATTCATTCATCGTAGTTGTCCTTGTCCATGCAAAAAACCAAGTCAAATAATGAAAAAACTCCGGTTGTAACTTGCCTTGCGCTTTCAGAAACATTCTGTTGCGGGGATCTACAAATATTTCCCATACTTACAAAACTCTTGTTTGAGAGTTATTCATGCTTCCTCATGGCGCTTTGCAGCATTTAGCGCTATCAAACTAATGCCACCAAAAATCAAAATAGCTGCAAGGTAAATTACCCAAGAACGAATCGCCTCTGAAATATGTGCGTAAGCAAGAGTAACTCCAAGCAAACAAAAAATAGACGAAATACCATAAAGAGAAAAAACTGTAAATTTAACGCTACCAAACCTTCGCTTGAGAATATGATGGATATGGTTTGAATCTGGATCTGACATTGCTTTCCCTGCTAACTTTCTTCTAATTATTGCAAGCAGAGTATCTAGGATTGGTAGCGCAAAAACAATTAGTCCAGCAATAACAAAATATGTTTTGCCTCGTTCACCAAGCATTAAAACCATAACAATGCAAAGGTAACCAAGAAGCAAACTGCCTGTATCACCAAGAAAAATAGATGCTGGATTAAAGTTGTAGACCAAAAATCCAAGTACGGCTCCTAGAACAGCAAATCCAAGAATAATATTTGAACTAACAAGA
>CAZABE010000024.1:0-2519 GCA_964483425.1 uncultured Isosphaeraceae bacterium
TGTTGTCTAAAGACCTGAGTCGTAAAATCGAAGTACTGCGGGTCCTACAACTACTTCAAGACCGTCCTCTACTCTGATAGAGTCAATTTTCTGGTTATCTACAAACGTTCCACCCGTAGAACCGGCGTCTGAGAGCATTAACCGCCCAGAATCATCCTGTTCAATTGTGCAGTGTTCCCTAGAAACAACTGGTGATTTAATTCTTATATCACAGTCCTCATCGCGTCCAATGATTAACTCTTCAAGATCGCCAAGGGCGAACTTTCTAAGAACTTTCTCGCCGCTGCGAGTACAAATGTGTAATTCCATCATTGGTATCGAATCTCTAACAAATAGTATAGGTATACTTATTCATTCTGGCACGAATCTTGGGCTCGCGCCACAATAACATTCGTTTTTTCTTAAAGAAAGTTCCCTACTTATCGGAAGATGGGCTCGCTTCTTTCGTCCAATATACAATACTCAAGTGTCCATACTCGTTGACATTGCCTATCTAATTGCCCTTCCATTTGTAATTGCATTTGCTGCAATATCAAGGTTAAAAGGGCACCCCGCTAGAAAAGACCTCAACGATCGATTAGGTGCTGGCGTTTGTCTTGAGCGACATCCAAAGAGGGTACTCCTTCATGCTGTATCGGTAGGGGAAGTGAACGCGATACGTACCCTTGTCTCTGAACTAAAGGAGCGTTCTTTCGACGTGGTTATATGCGTCACAACAGATACCGGTTTGCAAAGAGCAAAAGAGTTATTTGGACACGATCATACTATTACAAGGTACCCTGTTGATTTCAGTTTTTCGATTCGAAGATTTCTCAACCGTACAAAACCTACTGTTATCGCATTGGTAGAACTCGAGGTCTGGCCCAATCTTGTAGGTATGAGTTTTAGTAATGGAATTCCTGTAGTTGTCATTAACGGACGTCTCTCGGAACGGAGTTACAGACGATACAAATTTGCAAGACCTTTCCTTCAAAATACATTTTCTAAACTAAGTGCAATCGGTATGCAAAACGAACTCTATGCTTCAAGAGTTCGTGATCTCGGAGGACAAAATGTTACTGTTGAGGGGACAATGAAGTGGGACAATGCTGTTGTTACAGATGAAGTTGATGGCGCATCCGATTTGGCAGAAAATCTTGGCATTGACAGGTCAAAACCACTCGTAGTGATTGGCTCATCGACTCCCGAAGAACACAATTTACTTCTATCAGCAATTCCTGAACAAGTTCAACTTTTATGCGCTCCAAGAAGACCAGAATGGTTTGATGAAGCAGAGCAAACTCTAGCTCCCTGCAATCGACGAACCTCTAAGGAGCGATGCAAGACATCTCGGTTTTTACTCGATACATTCGGGGAGTTAGATAAAGCATATTCACTCGCTGACATTGTTGTCATTGGAAGAAGTTTCGCACCCATGCACGGATCAGATCCGGTTCAACCCATTGCTTTTGGAAAGCCGACAATCATCGGACCAAACGTTAGTGACTTTGAAGACATGGTTCATTTGCTAACTGAAGGGGAAGGTCTAATTCAATGTTACAAAGATCACCTTGCAGCGCAGATTAGAGAACTACTAGAAGACCAAAATAAGTGCGAAACTCTTGCTAGAAATGGTCGGGCAATTATCGCATCGCAGCAAGGCGCTACTAGGCGCTATGAGCAACTTATCATGGACAACACCCCATGAATGAGCACGAATTACTAAAAACTATTTACGCAACTTCAACAAAATCGCCAAATGTCACAATTGGTCCTGGCGATGACATGGGTGAAATTCAAATTGGCACAGAGAAAGTACTTTGTGCGGTGGATCAATTAGTTGTAGGGAGACATGTAACTTTCGATGTTTCTCCAAGTTTGATAGGTCGAAAGGCAATCGCTCGTTGCTTTAGTGACATCGCAGCAATGGCTGCAGTGCCGATTGGATGCTTAATGACCGCTTGCTTACCATCTGATACAACTGATGAATGGAGCAAAGAAGTTTTTGCTGGCGCAAAAGAAGTTGCGCAGATGTGGGGCGGTCCTATCTTTGGAGGAGATATTGCCTCTGGGTCAACAACCGCAATCTTTACGGTTACTGCGATTGCATCACCAACGGAAAGAACCGTGTTGAGAAACGGCTCAGAAGAAGGCGATTATCTTTGTGTCACTGGGCAACTCGGAAACTCGCTAGCAGGGCATCATCTCTCATTTATACCTAGAATTAAAGAAGCACAGGACTTATTACAAATTCTTGGCAGCAACTTACATTCTATGATTGATATAAGTGATGGTCTTGGAAAAGATGCATCTCACCTTGCGACTGATTCACTACAAGCAGTAATCGACACATCCTTGTTACCGTTACGCAGCGGTGCAACAATTGAGGGAGCAATCTCTGATGGAGAAGATTACGAACTATTGTTCACAAGTTCAAAAATACCTCCTACCACTCTTGCAACTGTTGTAGGGAGAATAGAAATAGGAACAAACAAAGTAATCACTACTGATGGAACTGTAATTGCAAATCTCGGATGGAA
>CAZABE010000025.1:0-4174 GCA_964483425.1 uncultured Isosphaeraceae bacterium
GTAGCCCAATCGATGTGACCAATCCAGCGCCCGTTACTTCCAAGTGGAGCTGTGACAAGGAAAGAGGAATCATTTGCACTTCTCCCAAGCAAAAGCCCATTGCTATCTAGATGGAGTGGGGCAATTTTTCTTCCCTGTACAGGATCCAGTGCATGTAACTCAATTTTTGTTGATTCAACATTCGTATTTTCCTTACCGCAAAGAACTTTTATTGGCGGGCTCGTGCCTAACTGGACTGCAGCGTGAAGGCCGTTTGGAGAAATCACTGGAAGTGTGAATCTGTCCCAAGGGAGAGAACCTGCTGGCCAATCTATATCGATGGAAGTTGTTACTTTTGCGTTCGTTACTGGTTTTAGTGTGCTGTTTAAAGTTTCAATAGCAGCTCTTTTGTCTTCTAGAGACACCTCGATGGTTTTAGTTTTTTGTGAACTGCTACAACTTGCCAGCGCTGCAATAATACTAAGAAGGAAGAGATGGCTAATAATCAGATGCATCGAACGTACATTAGGTTATTCTCTATTGTTGGTGTAATCTGATGCTGGGTTTTTTAATCGTTCCTGAAGGAAATCATGTTCGGAATCTTGAATGTGCTTGACTTGATCGTCAACTGGTAGTGTTATTTCTTGCAACCTTTCAAGATATTCTAAATTGTAGTTGTTGCTGTTATCTTCAAGTCGGTCAACAATTACGGGTGTAATAAATACTAGTAATTCCTCTCTAACGGTCGTATCATCAACTGAAGTGAACAAACCGCCAACGATAGGGATGTCTCCAAGAAATGGGAACTTGCGTTTGATTTTTGATTCGCTCTCCTTCAAAATGCCACCGATGAGTACTGTCTGCCCATCGTGGAGTTGTACTTGGCTGCGTACTTGCCTACGTGAAAAGATTGGGTTCTCTCCAACTCCTTCGCCTGTTTGGTCTGAGAGTTCAACGTTAATTGTCAGATCAACATCTCCGTGGGACGTAATCCGAGGTCGTACGTTGAGCATTACACCAACGTCACGGTATTCAAAGCCACCCTCAACTAACCCGCTACTAGTCGTGTTGCTAGTTGTTCGTACCGGTACTTCAGAACCATTGAAAAAGATGGACTCTTGGTTGTCTGAAGTGAATGTTCTTGGTTGTTGAATAATTCGCACATTTGTTAATTGATTTAGGGCGTCAAGAGCAACACCGATATTATTTCCTTCACCGAGGGTAAAAACTGCTCCGCCATTTTCGAATACACCACTTAAGATATCTCCAATGGTTCCAGTAATGTCTCCATTGAAACCAATAGAATTATCACCACTTGAGGAAACTCCTGAGCCCCATCTTAGCCCAAGTTCTAAATCGTCAGTTAGTGCCACTGCTGCGATTGTCGCTGAAAGCATTACTTGACGAGTTGGTCTGTCGAACTCTTCAATAAGGTCAAGAACGTAACTCATGTATTGAGGTGGCGCAACGAATGCTAATGCATTTTGTCTAACTATAGGTACTAAGCGTATTTTTGCAATCAAGGACGATTCTGGTGACTGCTCATCAGAGTTAGCACCCCCTTGTTGCCATGGGAAACTCATCTGTCCACCCGATTCATTGTCGGTTGTAGTTGCCGACTGACCAAACCCCTCTCCAGACAAACCCTCATCTGGTCGTTGAATTGTTGCAGAAACACCAGGAGCGGCTAATAGAGCGTTGATTTCTTCTGAAAGTGCAACAGCATCAGCATGTTTGAGTTCGACAATTTTCGGCAAACCCACATCTGATGGTTGATCTAGGGAATCAATGATTGAATCCAAGAAAGTAAAACTCTCTTCCGTTTTTGACAATACAAGAATAGCATTTTTATCTGGATATGCTTCAAAACGATAAACCCCACTCATCGCTTCAGTAACATCAGCACGCTGTGTTTGGTTGCCGGTTCTTCCTCCCGTACGCGAGGCTGTGCTAGTTGAACCACCTCCAAGAATTTCAACGAGTAAGTTCTTAATTTTGATTGGATCGCTGTACCGTAATACATACATCTTGCTCGTTTCAGTTGATCTTGGCAAATCCCATTCCGTATTAATAAGTTCCTCTATATCTTCCATAATGTCTTGTTCTGCTTGCACTGTCACAGAGTTTTGCTGCATATTTACTGTAAGGCGGAGTTCAACATCAGAGGTATTTGTTGAAGTTGATGTGCTTGGTCTATTTCTATTTTGATTTCGATTGGTTTGAGTCCTTGATGAACTTGATGAGCCGGACTCCTCAAACAATTCTAAAATATTGTTAGATATTTCTGATGCATCAGCATATCTCAATCGGAACGTTTTAAGTTCACCACTTCTCCATATATGATCGAGTTGATCTAAAAGGATTTGTACTTGTTGGCAAAGTGCGATATCACCTATGACAACAATTTGGTTTGACTCTGGATAAACAGTTAATGAGTTGTCTGCTGAGCCAAACATGTCATTAATGTTGGTTGCGATAACGTCTGCTGCTGTTTTTTCAACAGAGAATACCTTGATAACTAAAGTTCCTCTATCTTGTCTGTTCATCACGTCATCTTCTGCACGCAAAACAGGAAACTCTCCAATATGGTCTTTTATCTGTGCTTGTTGTCCAATGATAATCATGTCTTCTCTTTCAATGACAGCAATTCCATTCAGTGTGAATGCTTGAAAGAGAATATCTAAAGCCATTACGCGGCTTACTGGTTCGTCATTTTGGAGTGTTATTTTTGAATTAACCATCCCTTGTTTTTTAATCGGAATAACAATTTTGCCAGTTGTTTCAGCGATGAAGTTAAATGTTTCAGTAACAGTTACATCTTCAAATGCAAGGATGACCAGTCCTTCAGGAACAGGTCGCTTAGAAGGCCAACGCACTAGTTTGTTTGGTTCGCTTCCTGCAATCACTTCAACTTCTGTCTCATATTCAGAAAGTTTGGTTGGATTCTCTTCTTGCAGTTCTTCTACTAGTGCTCCTTCTTCAATATCGGTCTCTTCAATTTCAACGACCTCTTCTTCAATCACGGGCTCAGGAAGTTCAATCGTTGGAGCTGGTTCTGGAGCGGGTCTATTTTGTGCAAAAGACGTCACTGCAACGAGTAGGAGCAGGGGTATGCATATTGTTGTTATTTTGTTATTGGTAATCATTTGTTTGCTTTGTGATTCCTTCTCTGTCGCAGAAGTTATTTGTAACAACTTTATAGTCAGTGGCTAACGTCACGTTGGGCAGATTATTACTTGTATTTGGATTATGAAAGTAAAGAAAAACTATCGGACTCTCATCGGCAAAATGGGGGCTTATATAACAGAAAACCGCCTATCTGTAATATGCAAACAATTAGACGAATGCCAGAGAGAATCATCCCAGTAACCCTTTAATTAGGGATTAAAGTGGGTTTATCCATCGACTTCCTTGAGGAAATCGTTTGTGGAAACTGGAGGTGGATCTTGCCTGAAAAAGGATTCTTCGCCATCAAACAAATCAATTTCGTACGTTCCATTTCGATGTTCAACTGTAACAAGCGTGGGCTCGTGTGTGTTAACTAGTTTAAGACCATTAGATTCTTCGCCAACTTGCAATCTTAGGACTGGAGAACTGCTACCACTACTTCTGAACCATGCTTCGTTGCCTATTATTGCAATTAGAGGTGGTCCAGTATAATTTGCGGGTGGAGGTGGGGGACCAATTGGTTCAGGAGGTAATGGTGGCGGTAGTTCCTCATCCTCCTCTGGCGGTGGCGGTGGTGGGGTTGGTTTTGCTATTCGAATTGGTTTGAAAAAAGCAGATCTGCCGTTGAATCTTGCAATATCAACTGTTGTATTTTCTTGGTGTAATACAAGTAAAGTCCCCATTCTATCACTAGAGGATTTTTCGTTAGATCGTAGAAAAAATGGTGACATAATTGTAGTGATTGCAAAGAAACAAAAAATTGCTATCACGCAAAGTGAACAGAAACTCCAACCCAATGGACCTTTGAGTTTGTCAGTAGAAATCATCCGCGTCTCCCACGTTTTGAACTAGAAATTACCCACGCTTCTACTGTTAAGTCAACTCTAATCATTCGCCCATCTTTTTTTGTTAATCGAATGTCGGAAACCGCATCTATCCAAGGGCTTCCCTCAAGATCTGAAATCACCCTTAACACCTCTTCTTGTGTAGCAACAAAACGTATGTCTCCAATAACTTGTTCTATTTG
>CAZABE010000026.1:0-7211 GCA_964483425.1 uncultured Isosphaeraceae bacterium
TTCAAATAAATCATCAACGTGGTAACATTCTGCTCGGATAAAACCACGTTCGATGTCACTGTGAATGACTCCAGCCGCTTGCGGAGCAGGGGCGTTCTTATGAATCGGCCATGCACGTACTTCTTTTTCACCCGCAGTATAAAAAGTACTTAGACCAAGTAAGGAATTCAACGCCCTTGCAAGGGGACCAACCGCAGGTTCGGTTAAGCCCATCGATTCTAGCATTTCAATTTGGTCAGATTCATCAAGTTCTGCGATTTCTGATTCAAGAGCGGCACACACAGCAATACTATCACCGCCAATTTCTTCCGCATATTTAGAGACATATTTTGCTTTATCTGATTCGCCATGTACATCATCTTCTGAAACATTTGCAACATAAAGCATAGGCTTTGCTGTCATGATGCCGTAACTTTTTAGGATTGCTTTGTCGTGTTCTGCCCAATCCACAGCACGAGACGGTTGTTCCCTCTCAAGCAGGGCATTAACTCTTGACAGCGCATCTACTCGCTTTTGTGCGTCTTTGTCATCATGTTTTGCGGTTTTCTCTGCCTTGCCGATTGCTCCCTCTACTACAACCAAGTCCGCAATTACTAGTTCTCCTGCCATGGAGCTAATATCGCTTTCGGGATCTCCTCCATCAAAGCAATTTACTATTTGACAGAGCACATCAACATTTCGAATATGCGCAAGGACAGAATTCAAGTTTGAACCACCAGATGGAACACCCGGAAGATCTACTACTTGTAGAGTGGCGGGTATTACTTTTTTTGCATCAATAAAGTTGTTAATTTGGTTTAGTCGGGGGTCAGGAATTGGTGCAATTCCCACATTTGGTTTCATACTTCCTGCCTGAACCGGTGCACTGTGCCCAGTTAATGCTGTGAACAGGGTGGTTTTTCCTACACTTTGTAATCCAATGAGTCCGCACTCCATAATCGGGATATTGTAGGGTCATGTCTAGGGTCATGTCGAGGGTCTGACCCTCGACATGACCCTCAGGTATAGTGCAAGCCATTCGGCTTCTATTACAATAGATTTGCCACAATGAACATTATTTGCAAACTGAAGCCTTCTTCCTCTTGTAAAACACAGTATTTTTTCTCAGCGTTTCTCTTTGCAATTGTGGGATTCGGTTTACTTGGATTTGGTTTGAAATGGTTAATAATGTCGGATTCAGAATGGATATTGATTCTGCTTATTGGAGCTTTGCTTGTTGCAATTGCAAAAGGCAATTTCATTCTGAAAAAAACGGCAGAAAAAACAATAAAAAGGGTTAACCGACGTGGTGATGGAACTTGCCTGTTCGGAGTTTTTTCTGTTTGGCAATGGCTTGTTGTTATTGCAATGATGATCTGCGGTCGATTACTAAGGACATCTGGTTTAGAAGACGAATATCTAGGTGCGATGTACGCCGCAATAGGAGCAGCACTCCTCGTTGCTTCATCAGTAACTTGGAAAGCATATTTTAATCAACGTTAGAGTCAAGTAATGACTCTTCTAGCCAACTAGTAGCATTCTGAATTTCTTGCAGTGTTGCGTTGTAGTAATGTTCTGTTTGGAAAAAATACTTGGCAACTTCAGCATCAACGATATGTGCTTGTTTTGGATCTAAATCAGGAATCAAAACATACTGACCGACTTGGAAATTATCTAAATCAAGCGTCAACTCTCCATTATTAACATCAAGAAAGTGCTTGAGTGCGACAGCTCTTCGAAGTCGAATAAGATCATCCTCATTCTGAATAACAAAGGAGTGCCTTTCAGTTCCTGTTGGGCTTGGTTGGTTTAGATCCCAGAGGATCTCTTGCCATTCATCCCGATCGGCACAGTGAACTGTTGATACATTTGGAATCGATTTCCCCTCTTCAAACGTAACAGCAAGAGCAAGACCCCTTGAATCCCTAAAGAACCCATCCATAGATATCTCATCTACGGCTTTTGCTAGTGCAACGTCAAGGAACTGTACGTCCATGCCACCATTAAATGATGACTTGAAGAATGCGAGGCGAGCAGGTTGAATATTAACATCAGCACCTAGTCGTTTTATCAGTTCATAAATCATTCTTGTCGCAAGAATTGACTCACCGGGGAAATGCCCGTTCATAAAAGGTGAAAACGCTGGGTTACTTGCAAGTCGGAAGTTGTTTTCGATTGCTGAAGCAACTATGTTTCTGTACATGGTTAACCGTTCGTTCTCATCAATAAATGCAAGGTCATACACATCTTCATTACGAATGCGGTAAGTATCGTGGAAAAGTTCGTTTCCTAAACTATCAAACCGAGGATCATCTTTTGGCATTGCACTAAGAAGATCACTCCTTGACGGAAGCACATGAGGAGTTAGGACAATGATGACCTCTGTTTTGCTGTCTGTAGTTCTGTTTGCTCTGAACAAATCACCAATTAAAGGAAGGTCACCAAGAATCGGAACCTTGTCGTGAATTTTATGGTGTTCCTTATTTACAAGTCCGCCAATAATAAATGGAGTGTTATTTGGAATGATGCCGTAAGTTTGCACTCTTCTGCTTGCAACAGTTGGTGCTGAAGCAAGAGTAGTGCCTTGAGTATCGGTTATTGTTAAGTCAGCTCCCGGAACTGAAGATGAAACAATAGTGTCAATCATCATGCTAACTTCTTTGCCATCCTCGGCTATCCGTGGACGAATGTTTAACATTATACCAGTTGGTAAATATTTAAAATTAAAGGAGAGCATGTCAGCGTTGCTCATACCCGCTGTACTCGTTGCAATTGGAACATCCTCTCCGACACGTATGGTCGCTTGTCGGTTGTTTAATGTTAAAACACTTGGTCTAGATAAGATTTCCGCTTTGCCGTCACGTACCATTGCACGAATATCGACATCGAACCACCACTCATTAAATCTTGTAAAAGCGCGTTCTAAGTTTAAGTCGAGAAGAGTAAAATTGAAGGTGTCACCGTCAGCACCAGCGTTACTTTTTCCTGCCTCTATTTCAAAAAAGGTTGGATCAGTATTGGCATCAAACATGTGCCAGTTAATTCCGATATCTTTAATGCCATCTTCGTTGATTTCTAGAACCATACCTTCAATAAAAATTTGCCTAGCTGCACGATCAACAAGATTAGTAATCATTGTTTGCACTTCACTGAAGGACTCGGGTCTCGCAGGGTCAAAAAATACCATTAGTTGAGTCATTGGAGATGAAACTGTTTTCTCGCCAAGCGGTGTCGCGGCGGCTGGAATCATTGTTAGACCGAAGTTCCCTCCAGTAACACTAGAACCACCAACCAAACCTGTCTCTTCGCCAGAAGGTTCCGGAATCTGTACTACGTATGGGAGAGAATTCCAGTCAACTTCATCGGGGACTTCTGTAGCATTTGAAAAAGTTGTTACACCAAGTCCATTAAGCATAGAAATTGCGTTTGGAGCATCAATGTAACTAAGTTGGATTATTTTCTTCTCTAAATCAAGCACACTCAAGTTTGCTCTAGTTGAGTCCAATGCGCTAAACAATGTAGTTGTGTATGTTTCACACAACTTTGCATCAGTATTTTCTGAAAAAACATTGTTCTCAATGGTAATACCCTCAACCCAAAGTTGGTCGGGTTGGGAAAGGAACGGTTGGTGTCCGAACCTAAGAATTTTTGTAATACCATCTTCTTTTTTCGTTAATGTTAATAAACCAGTCACACTTTTTTGTGTTGTAGG
The DNA here is from genome assembly GCA_964483425.1 of uncultured Isosphaeraceae bacterium. Classification (GTDB taxonomy): domain Bacteria; phylum Planctomycetota; class Phycisphaerae; order Phycisphaerales; family SM1A02. The sequence goes on from CAZABE010000026.1 coordinate 3,692, forward strand.
AAGAAGTGAATCGAGTGAGTTGCTGCCGACTCCGTAACCATGGTCAAGAGAATAGATGTTCGTAAGTCGCTGTAAAACTTCGTTTAACTCTGTATCGTTCAATCTAGGGAGATCTAATAAGACAGTGGTGGACTGTGGTTGTTCAGATATTTCAACTTGCTCAGCAATTTCAGTTGGGCTAGGTGGCTGTGCCTTTGATGGTTCTATGGTATCCGCGTGTTTAATCGGTTTGATTTGCTTTGACATCATTGTTTCAAATGCGTCTGCAAAAGCAACTAAGTCAATTGGTTTTTCTTCTGTAAAGACGATACCAGTGCTCTTTGGCTCTTCAAGAGATATGGAGTTCGTTGTAGTTGTCGTAGTACATCCAACGAACATAGAGATTGAAAGAAGGAGGGCGCCTAGTTTTGCTGCAGGGTGTTTCATATTTGATGTGTCTTTGTGTTGGTCATGCATAATTGTTTTTTTATCAAGTGTTATGACTCTCTGGACAAGTGAAAGAATCGACTGATCATGAGTGACTATTATGACGGTTCTACCAGACATGTGCTCCAAAACTGTCTTAATGATTTGTTTTGCTGCCGTTGCTTCAATTGAAGCAGTTATTTCGTCAATAATCAACGTTTGGGGGTTTCTAACGAGAGCTCTTGCTAGATTTATACGTTGCTTTTGCCCGTGCGAAAGTTCAATACCATGGTCTCCGATTCTGGTGTTGTAACCATTTGGAAGTTGTTCGATTACATCATGTGCACCTGTCAACCTACACGCTTCAACTATTTCTTCGATACTTGCGCTTGGTTTTGCATAACGTAAGTTGTCGAGAATCGTTGAGTTGAACAAAAAAGCATCCTGAAAAGCAACACCAAATATACCGCGAACATCTTGCAAACGCATATCTTTAATGTCGTGTCCTCCGATTGTGATTGTTCCGTTTGAAGGATCATTAAAACGAGGCATTAAACTAATGAGCGTACTTTTTCCTCCACCACTTGGACCGGTAATTGCTACATGCTCACCTGAATCAATACAGAAATTGATATTGTCAAGTACTGGAGTATTCTTATCAAAGGAAAAAGAAACATTTGAGAATTCGATTGGTCCAACAAGTTGAATTGTTTGAGAACGGGTACGCATGTCGTATGTAATATTGTCGATTGGCTCATCAAGCATTTCTAGAACACGGTCAACACTTGCTGATGTCTGTGAAAAATGCCCAGTTCCACTGATTATTTCCAATACTGCGGGATAAAGCATCCGAACATACCAGAAGAACATTAGGAAAGTACCTATTGTCATGCTACCAACGTAAACCTCCCATGCTCCATATCCCAGAAGTAAAACTGTTCCTGCGCCAACAAGCAAATCAGCAACTACTTTTTGTGCGAATTGGAAACGCTTAGTTTTTATTTGATCTTCTCTACCTGCTCGGATTGTTTGCAAAAAGGAATCGGACTCCCGTTTCTCAGCAGAAAAACCTTTAATAACCTGTGCCCCCATAAATGTTTCTACAAGGTTTCCATGAGCCTCGGCTAGGTGTTCTTGAGCTCTGTGGTGGCTGTCACGAATTGGCAAATAAAACTTTTTGTACGTCCAGAGATGGAGAGGTAAGACAATCGTGCTTGCAAGAGCGAGTTTCCAATTTACAACATATAAAAGGATTAAGAGAATTTGAAATTCAATGATGTATCTTAGTAGTGTTGGTAATTTGTCTTGGATGAACGTTTGAATTCGAAACGTATCATCCATCACTCGCGAACTAATTTTCCCTGGTCTATTGGTTTTGTAAAAATCCATACCGAGTTGCTGCATGTGATCGAAAAGTCGTTGACGTAAATCAAAACAAACGTATTCACTAACCCTAACCGAAATCATTCGACTGATAAAAAAAAGAACGTTCCGCATAACGTAAATTGCACAGAGTGAAACAAGTAGAATCGAAAGTAGTTCCCAGCCCCCATCATTGCTTGCAAGTGCTGGGAATACGTCGTCAACAAGAATAGCTAATGCCCACGGAAGTACCATGTCTGCAAGTGCAAGTATTCCTACTAGAACCACAACTATGGTGATTTGCCCACTCCATGGGCGTATTAACTGGCCAAAACTTCTAAGACCATTACTCTCTCGATAACTAATCATAATTGCCTATGGTATCAGGCGTTCGTGATTATTCCTACAATTATTCACCGCTTCCTGCACGTAAGTCACCATAATGCGGTTTACCTCCAACCCAAACCTTGGAAGCATCCACAATGAAGTTACCACTTTCAGAGATATCGTGGACCTTTCCTGTTACTACAACGTACTTCAATATTTCCATGTCGTGATCACCATCTACAGAAAATGGATAAGCGTCTCCTGATTCGTCCATAAAACGAATTGTCCCAAGACCTGCATTTAATTTCTCTCTCTCTTCACAACAATAATCCTCAGGAGTCGCGCAGTGGTCTTCCTCACTCATCACTTCGCATGACATGAGAGCAGGATCAGCAACAATCATCATAGAAAGCGTTGGTACGAACGAAGAGTTTTTTCGACCTCCAATTCGAGCAAGAAACGTAACTTCGTCACCTTTCTTTGCGGTTTTTTTGACTTCAACAAGGTCTTTTACATCACTCGGTCTTTCCGCTGTAAAAAACGAATTGGGTAAAACGTTCGAATGTTCGTTGGCTTTTGTTGTGCTTTCGGTTGTTCCACCACACCCAAAAAGGATGGATGCGAGGATTGTTGTAAGTAGTAGTTTCATTTGTATTCCTTTTTATTCTGATGCGCGAAGCGCTTCAGGTATTGGTAATCGTAAACAGCGAAGGGCAGGGGCAATTGCGCCAATGACTCCAAGCAACAAGCCTGAGCCAACGCCAAGAGCAATAATTCCTGCGGTCATTGATAAAGTAAATGTCCCCATCGAAAAACGAACGGTAAAACCGTCAAGCGCAAACATTGCGATTAAACAAGCTATGATTGCGCCGATTGAGGCAGTGAGTATGGATTCTTGTACGAGCGAAAGCGCAATAGCACCTCGCTGGTAGCCTAAAACTTGCAGTGCGCCCACCTCGCGGACTCTACTTGCAAATGCGGCGTAAGTAGAATTAAAACCTCCAAGCATTCCTCCAACTGCAATCATGATGCAAGTCATGACAACCATTATTTCTATTGGTTTATAAAACGAAGCTAAAGCAGAAAAATACTCGTCTTCAGATATCGCAACAAGTTCAAGGTCAATTCTACTTGCTGCAAACATATCAAGGTCGCTTGGCTTGGCTTCGTCTAAAGCAACGATGACACAAGAAAGCGTATCGCGTTGGCTTGTAACTTGTAAATCCGTAAGCGAAGTCCACATCTCACCCTCAACGATTCCTCCGTCGGCCTCTAAGACACCAGAGATGGTGTACTCATCATCATCAAGCATGATTGACTCGCCAAGTGCATCTTCTGGGTTTTCATAACCAAGAGTTCGTGTTGCAAGTTTTCCAATTAGAATTTCATTTCTGCCATTTCTTGGTGTTTGCCCGCTCGTAATTTG